>JAUHXR010000239.1 GCA_030426845.1 Polyangia bacterium
GGTACGAGGCGGGCCGCGGGACGGCCGGGCCGACGCGCGCGCTCGGCGTCGGCGACGATCTCGTCGGCGGGGTGCGCGCGGGCGAGCTCGACGGCCTCACGCCGGGCCCGTACGTCGTCCGGGTGACCGCGCGGCGGGGCGCGGTCGACGTCGCGGAGGGCCTCGTCCTGGTCGAGGTCACCGAGGGCGCGCGCGTCGTCACGGTCCGCATCACGCGCGACTGCGCCGGCGTCGTCTGCCCGGGCGAAGGCGACGAGCCGACCGCGATCGCGTGCCTCGGCGGGCGCTGCGTCGATCCGCGCTGCAGCCCCGAGGAGCCCGCGAGCTGCCCGAGCCCGGAGTGCGCGGCCGACGACGCCTGCGCGCCTGCCGCCGGGGCGCCGGCCTGCGTCGCTGGCGTCTGCCTCGACGGGGTGTGCGCGAGCGCGCCGGACGACGCGCGGTGCGGCGACGCGGTCTGTGACTTCACCGCGGGCTGCGTCGCGGGGCGGGACGGAGGGCTCGGCGACGGAGGCCCGCGCGACGCAAGCCTCGATGACGGGGGCCTGTTCGACGGGAGCGCGCTGGACGCGGGCCCCGACGCCGGCGTCCCGGGCGACGCCGGGCCGCCGCCGATCGTGGCCGCGCAGATCGCGGCCGGCGAGGACACCTCGTGCGGCTGTACCGCCGGCGGCGAGGTGATCTGCTGGGGTGGCAACTACGCCGGTCAGCTCAACGACGGCACCACCCTCGACCGCCCCCTCGCCGCGGTCGTGCCGGGGATCACCGCGTGCGTCGAGGTGGCGGTCGGGGCGGGGCACGTGTGCGCGCGCCGAGCCGGCGGCGAGGTCTGGTGCTGGGGAGACAACAACTACTCCGAGCTCGGCGACGGCACCGAGGTGCCGCGGCCTACCCCCGCGCCGGTGACCGGGTTGACCGACGCGACCCAGCTCGCGCTCGGCGACGACTGGAGCTGCGCGCTCCGCGCGACGGGCGAGGTCGCGTGCTGGGGCCGCAACCGCCACGGCAACCTCGGCGACGGGACCACGCAGCGCCGATCGACGCCCACCCTCGTCCCGGGGCTCGGCGGGGTGGTCGAGATCGGTGCCGGGCTCTGGCACGCCTGCGCGCGCGGCGCCGAGGGCGACGTGTGGTGCTGGGGCAACGGGCAGGCGGGCCAGCTCGGCGACGGCCTCGGGATGGCCAACTCCCCGCCCGTGGCGGTGGCCGGCCTCGGCGACGCGGCCGCGCTGATCGTGGGCGCGCGCCACGCCTGCGCGCGGCGCTCGAGCGGGCAGGTGTGGTGCTGGGGTGAGGGGATCTTCGGCCAGCTCGGGCAGGGCGCGAGCGTGAGCGCGACGGCGCCGGTGCAGGTGAGTGGCCTGGCGGGCGACCTCGTGCTGGGCGCGGGCAACCGGCACACCTGCGCGGGGCTCGGGTCCAGCCTCTACTGCTGGGGGATGAACACCTACGGGCAGCTCGGCCCCGGCGTCTCGGGGGGGCGCAACGCGCCCGCGTTGGTGAGCGGGGTCGCCGACGTGCGCCAGATGGTGGGCGGCTCGCGCCACACCTGCGTGCGCGTCGCGGGCGACGTCGTGCAGTGCTGGGGGCGCAACCACACCGGCCAGCTCGGCAACGGGCTCATCGTCCCCTGAGTCGCTTTTGGTCGTCCGTCGGGCTCGGGGCGCGTCTTCCTGGTACGAAAGGAGGCAACCCATGCCCACCGACACACCCACCGAGACCCCGATCCTGCCCCGCATCCACCTCGCCCTCGCCGTCGCCGACCTCGAGGCGAGCCTGCGCTTCTACCGCGCGCTCCTCGGCGTCGAGCCGGAGAAGCAGAAGCCCGGCTACGCCAAGCTCGTGAGCGACGCGCCGTCGATCAACCTCGCGCTCAACGAGTCGACCCAGCTCACCGAGATCCGGATGCCGATGCACTTCGGGGTGGAGGTCGGCGACGTGGCCGAGGTCGAGCGCGCCAACGCGCGGATGCGCGAGGCGGGCTTCCTCACCGAGGACGAGCGCGGCGTGACCTGCTGCTTCGCCGTCCAGGACAAGGTCTGGGTCGAGGACCCGGACGGCCATCGCTGGGAGGTCTACGTTCGGCTCTCCGACGCCGAGGTCCACAGCCTCCCGCAGCCGGGCGCCGAGTCTTCCCAGCCGTCGACCACCGAGGCGTGCTGCGAGGGCGCCACCAAGCAAGCGGCGACGCCGTGCTGTGAGCCGGCCGCGCCGTCGACGCGCGAGCCGTGCTGTGGATGAGCTCGCGGTCGCGCTGCGCGATCGGCTGCGCGCCTTCGTCGCGGGGCGGGTCCCCGCCGGGGACGTCGACGACGTCCTCCAGGACATCTACCTCCGCCTCGCGTCGGTCGAGGCGGAGGTGGAGAGCGTCTCCGGCTTCGCGCACCGCGTCGCTCGGAGCGCGATCGTCGACCATCACCGCGCTCGGGCGCGGCGCCGTGAGGTCGGCGTCGAGGAGGTCCCGGGCGAGCCGCTCGTGGGGCTCGAGGAGACGCTCGACGGGGCGGCGGCCCAGGTCGCGAGCTGGCTTGGGCCGCTCGTCGACGCGCTGCCCGAGCCGTACCGCGCGACCTTGCGGGCGACCGAGCTCGAGGGGCAGACCCACGAGGAGGTCGCGGCCGGCGCGGGGATCGCCCGGAGCACGGTGACGTCGCGGGTGAAGGAGGGGCGGGCCCGGCTGCGCAAGGCGCTCACCCGCTGCTGCCGCATCGAGCTCGACGCGCGGGGCGGGGTCGTCGCGTGGTCCTCGCGCGCCGCGGGCGGCTGCTGCGACGAGGCGAGCCGCGCCGCGTCGGCGGAGGCTGGCGCGGGGCTCGCCGAGCCGGGACACTGAGCGCTCATGTCGCGTCGCGCCGTCACCGACGTCCTCGAGCGGCTCGCGTTCGCCGCCGAGCTGCTCGAGGATCGGCGCGCTCGCTCGTGGACCGCTGCGGCGTGGGCGTTGCGCAACCTCGAGGGCGACCTCGAGGAGATGCGCCAGAGCGGCGCGCTCGCGAAGCTGCGGGGCGTCGGGCCGGCGACCCTTCGGGTGATCGACGAGGTCCTCGCGGGCGAGAAGCCGGAGGCGCTCACGCGGGCCGAGGCGCTGCTCCCGAGCGGGCTCTTCGCGGTGCGGCGCGTCAAGGGGCTCGGGCCCAAGAAGGTCAAGACGCTGTGGCGCGAGCTCGGCGTCAGCTCACTCGCGGAGCTCGAGTACGCGTGCAAGGAGAACCGCCTGACCACGCTGCCCGGGTTCGGCGCGAAGACGCAGGAGAAGGTGCTCGCGCAGATCGCGGCCCTCGAGGCGAGCCTCCACCTGCTGCGGCGCGACGTGGCCGCGCGGATCCTCGCGCCGGTGCGCGGCGCGCTCGAGGCCCAGGTCGGGCCGGCGCGGATCGTCGGCGAGCTCGCGCGCGGCTTCGAGGTGATCGGCGCGCTCGAGGTCCTCGTGGAGGCCGAGGCGTCGCGCCAGGCGCTCGCGGAGGAGGTCGTCGAGCGCGCGGCGCCCGCGGAGCGCGAGGTGCGGCTCCACCGGGCCGAGCCGGGCGCGCTGATGGCCTGCGCGGTCTTCCACACGTCGAGCGCCGGGCACGCGAGCGCGCTCGCGGCGCGGGCCCTCGAGCTCGGGCTGACCTTCGACGCGACCGGGCTCCGCGACGAGACGGGCGCGCCGGTCGCGGCCGTCGACGAGGCGGCGGTCTACCGCGCGCTCGAGCTGGCCCCGGTCGCCGCCGAGCGGCGTGAGGACGACACGCCGCTGGCCCGGCTCGGGGCGGCGCGCACGCCGCTCGTCACGCGCGCCGATCTGCGCGGCGCGCTCCACAACCACACCGTCGCGTCGGACGGCAGCGCCACGCTCGAGGAGATGCGCGACGCGGCCGAGGCGCGCGGGCTCGCCTACCTCGGGATCTCGGAGCACAGCCACACCGCGTTCTACGCGCGCGGGCTCGAGCGCGAGCGGCTCCTCGCCCAGGTCACCGCGATCGACGCGCTCAACGCGGGCGGCGGCGCGTGCCGGCTCCTCAGCGGCGTCGAGTCGGACATCCTCGAGCGCGGCGAGCTCGACTACGACGCCGAGGTCCTCCGCGAGCTCGACGTGGTCGTCGCCTCCGTCCACAAGCGCTTCTCCCACTCGCCCGAGGAGCGCACCGCGCGGATGGTCGCGGCCGCGCGCGACCCCTGGACCGACGTGGTCGGGCACCCGACCGGCCGGCTGCTCCTCGCGCGCGAGGCGCGCCCGTTCGACATGGAGGCGTTCCTCGACGCCTGCGCCGAGAGCGGCTGCGCGGTGGAGCTCAACGCGAACCCGCACCGCCTGGATCTGTGCGTCGAGCACCTGCGCATGGCGAAGGACCGCGGCGTGCTCGTCTCCATCTCCGCGGACGCCCACGCGACGCGCGAGCTCGATCACCTCGAGCACGGGGTGGCGATCGCGCGGCGCGCGGGGCTGGGCGCCGAAGACGTCCTGAACGCGCGGAGCGCGGCCGAGCTGCTGGCGTGGGTCGCGTCCCGTCGCGCGCGGGCTCGCGCCGCGAAGGAGCCGCGCGAGGCGGCGAAATAGCCGGCGCGCTCGCCCGTAAGGTGGGATGACGGGCCGACCGACGCCCGCGAGAAAGGACCCAGCGAGTTGAACAGCCCCTCCCACCCGACCGACCACCCCCTCACCCCGAGCGCCGGCGCCGAGGTCTCGTCCGAGGCCCGCACCATGGCCGCGCTCGGCCACGCGTTGTCGTTCTTCGAGGGGGGCCTCGTCGGCCCGGCGATCCTGTACTTCGTCAAGAAGGACGAGGACGACTTCGTCGCGTTCCACGCGCTGCAGTCGCTCTACTTCGGCCTCGCGTTCCTCGCGCTCACGGTGGTGAGCTGCGGCCTCCTCGGCGTGCTGCTCGTCATCCCGTACCTGGTCTACGAGGGCGTCGCGACGGTGCGCGCCTACGAGGGCAAGTGGTACGAGCTGCCGGTGGTCGGTCGCTACGCGCGTGAGCGCCACCCCGGCCCGGCGGGGAGCGCCCCGGCGCCCGCCGCGTTCTGATCCGCGCGCCGTTCGTCGCCGGGCGAGGCCGCTCTCAGCCGAGGGCGGCCTCGAGCGCGTCGCGCTGCCGGCGCACGTCGAGCCCGAGCGCGAGCTGAGCGGCGGCGCGCTGGAGGTTGTGCGCCCGCCGGCTCGCGAAGCGCGTCGCGTCGTAGCCGAAGTAGGAGTCCTCGTAGACGTCGGCCGCGAAGCGCGCCGCCAGCTCGAGGCAGATCGTCTCCACCGCGGGCACGATCGCGGAGCGCTCGGCCGGCTCGATCCAGCCGCGCGCGCCCTCGAGGTAGCCGCCCATCGCGGCTCGGAAGACCTCGCCGTCGAAGCGGGCCTCCGGGTCGGACTCGTCGCTCCGGTTGCACCAGGAGCGCAGCATGTCGCCGAGATCGATCGCGAGGCTGCCGCGCGCGAGGGTGTCGAGATCGACGATCGCGGCGACCTCCACGCCGTCCTCGGCTTCGTCGCCGAAGCGCAGGTTGGTGAGCTTGAGGTCGCCGTGGATGATCCGCTCGGGGGTGCGCGCGAACGCGGGGAGAGCGGTGGCGGCCTCGAGGATCGCGTCGCTCAGGCGGTCGGCCTCCGCGCGCTCCGCGAAGGCGTCGGTCGACGACCGTGCCTCGGCGAGCTTGGCGAGGTGGCGCGGAGTGTCGTGGGCGCCGGGTCGGGTGAAGCGGAAGGCGTGCTCGAGCCCGTCGAGCGCGCGATGGAACCGGGCCACGAAGCGGCCGCCCGCGTGGGCGTAGGCGAGCGAGGGGAGCGCGTCCAGGGTGCGCCCCGGGACGTAGGAGAGCATCCGCCACGGGCCGTCCTCGGCGTCGACCCAGAGCGCCCCGCCGGACGCGGGGACGACGCGCGGTGTGGGCACGCCGCGGCTCGCGAGCCGCGCGGTGCACGCGTCGATGTCGACGTTGACCTCGCCGCGGAACACCGGGTGGAGGCGCTGCAGGATCGCGCGGGCCTCGCCCTCGGCGGACGGCCGGGTGACGAGGAGCGTGCGGTTGATCCACCCGCTCGCGATCGGCGTGAGCGTCGCGCCGTCCAGCGCGTAGGCGTCGCGGACCGCCCGCGGGACGTCGGCGGTCACGCGCGGCGGGTGCCGCGGAGGACGACCTGCATCTCACGCACGTCGTAGCCCTCGAGGTCGTCGGCCGCCTGGACCGCGACCGCGTCCCAGGGGAGGTCGTGGATCTCGCCGGTCTCGTCGTCGACGAAGTGGTGGTGCGGCTCGAGGTTGGGGTCGAACACCACGCTGCCGCCGCGGATCACGAGCTGGCGCAGGAGGCCGCGCTCCACGAAGAGGTTGAGCGTGTTGTAGACGGTGGCCCGCGACACCGACGGGAGCCGCGCCTTGACCTCGGTCCACACCTCGTCGGCTGACGGGTGCGAGGTCACGCCGAGCACGTAGCCGGCGATCGCGACCCGCTGGGCGGAGGGGTTGATGTCGTGGGCGCGAAGGGCCGCCCGCACGTCCGTCATGTGCTCTTCTTGAGCCTCCCGGTCGGGCGCGTCAAGGACGGCGCTCGACCGCGTAGCGCGCGACCAACGCCCGCTCGGCCTCGCGTCGGGCCTCGGCGCGGCGGGCCCTGAGGACCTCGTCGCGCGCCCGTTCGCGCACCTCCGCGAGGGGAGGGACCCGGGCCGGGGTGCGCGCCTCGACTCGCACGAGGTGGACTCCGAAAGCGCTCTGGACCGGGCCCGACCAGGCGCCGACCGGGGCCGCGTCGAGCGCCTCGGCGAAGCCCGCGCCCAGCCGCTCGACGACCTCGGCCCGAGGCGACGCCTCGAAGCGGGCGCCGAGGAGGAACGGGTCGCCGGCCGAGGCGGGCGCGCCGGCCGCGAGGGCGTCCCGGGCGTCGCCGATGGCGTCGGGGCGTGCGCTCGCGAAGAAGCGGTGCGCGAAGGTGATCCGCGCCGGGATCCGGTAGCGCTCGGGGTGCGCCGCGCGCTCCGCCTCGAGGTCGTCCTCGTCCGGCTCGTCGAGCGCGAGGTGGGCCTCGAGCCACAGCTCCATCTTCTGGACGAGGCGCCGCCGCAGCACCGCGTCGCCCTCGTCGAGGCCGAGTCGGACCGCCTCGCGCGCGAGGGCCTCGTCGCGGATCCAGCGCGCGGCCACCGCGTCGCGATCTCCGTCGCCGCCCGCGAGGCGGTCGCGCTCGACCAGCGCGTCGAGGAATCCGTCGTCGAGCGCGATGCGGCGCGGGTCCGGCTCCGGCGCGGGTCGGAGCGCGGCGTGGGCCGCGAAGATCACCGCGCCGAGGAGCGCGAAGTGGAGCAGCGGCTCGCGCAGGACGCGGCGGATCGGCGAGTCCACGACCGCGCGAATGTACCAGCCCGTCGCGCGCGCGCCCGGGTCGTGTCGGCGCCCGCGCCCGCGCCTTATGCTGTCGTGGATGGTGCGGTGGATGGTGTGCCGGCTCTCGCTGCTGCTCGTCGCGCTCGCCCTAGGCTGCGGGGACGGGCCGGGGCGCGCGGCGCTGCCGGGCGACGGGGCCGCGGCGGCCCGGCTGATCGACGCGCAGACCCATGGCGCGACGGAGGGCGCGGGGGTGAGCGTGAGCGCGATCCTCGAGGGCCTGGAGCGCCCCGGGGTGCGGGCGGGGTGGGACGCGATCGCGGAGGAGCTGGACGCACACCCGCGGCTGGTCTTCGGCGTGCACCACGACGCGCGCGGCCAGCACGAGGCCTTCCATCGCCTCTTCGGCCCGACCGGGCGACCGCGCGCGCTCGCGCTCGAGCTGTTCGACGCGGACGGCGCGTGGGAGGGCCTGGCGGCGGAGTCGCAGCGGGGGGACGACGCGGCGCTCGCCGCCTACCTCGACGAGGGCGGCCCCGCGCGGCTCGCGGAGGTGCGCGCGCGGCTGACCGCCGGCGCCTACACCGCGTGGAAGTACGATCTGCTCGACGAGGTGCTCGGCTGGGTGGTGGCCGCGCGCGGCGCGGGCCAGCGCGTCGTCGGCTGCGACGCGCCGCCCGCCGTGCAGTCGCGCCTCGAGGGCCTCTCGGACGACGCGCGGCTGAGGCTGCGCGAGCTCCACTGTGCGCGCGCGCTCGCGCGGCTCGGCGACGCGCCCTACGCGGCGCTCTTCGGCGACGCCCACGCGGCCCCCGACGGCCTGCCCCGGTTCCTCGAGGGCGCGGCGGTGGTCCACGCGATCGGCGGCCGCGCGTCCGACGCGGGGCTCGAGCCGGCCCTCGCGCCGCACGTGCGGGTCGCTGACCCGGTCCTCGTCCCGCTCGAGGGGCCGCGCGTCTACGCGCTGCTCCTCCCGGGCCCGCACCTCGGGCTCGCGCGCGATCGCAGCCGCGGAGACGTCGACGCGCCGGGGATCTTCGCCGACCCGCCGGCCGAGGCGACCCTGGACGGCGCGCCCGTTCGCCGCGCGGGCCGCGCGATCCCGGCCGGCGATCACACCGTGGTGCTCCGCTCCGAGGCCGGCCCGCGGCTCGTCGTGGCCGTCTCGGTGCCCGAGGGCGCGTCCGCTCGCGTCGACGCCTCGCCCGAGCTGCCGCGGGTCGACGTGCGCGTCTCACGGCCCCGCTGAGGCCCGGCCCGAGCGGTCGCCGCCCGGCTGCGGTATAACCGGGCGTCGCGGGAGGCGATGAGCGAGCGACGCGACAGCGAGGTCGAAGGCGAGCCGCGCCGCTGGGTCGCGAAGGCCTTCGAGGTCGCGCGCGAGGACCCGGCGCGAGCCGAGGCGCAGCTCCGCGCGGCGGTCGAACGCGCGCCCGACGACGCGACCGTGCGCTGGGCGCTCGCGCGGTTCCTCCACGACGGGGTCGGCGACGTGGACGCGGCGGAGGTCGAGTACGAGGCGGCGCTCGCGATCGAGCCGGCCCACCCCCGCGCGCTCGCGGACTACGCGCGGCTCGCGTGGTTCCTGCGGCGCGACCCGGAGCGGGCCGAGCGCCTCTACCGAGCCGCGGTCGACGCGACGCCCGGCGCCGCGGAGCCGCTGGGCGAGCTGGCCTACTTCCTCGAGCGGCGCGGCGCGCTCGACGAGGCGGAGGCGTGCTACGAGCGGGCGCTCCGCGAGGAGCCGGGGCACGCCGACACCCTCGAGTCGTGGGCGCGCTTCCTCCACCACGCGCGCCGCGACATCCCGCGCGCCCGCGCCGCCTACGAGCGCGCGCTCGAGGCCGCGCCGGAGCGGGCCGACCTGTGGGCGTGGAACGCGGTGTTCCTCCAGACCACGTCCGAGGCGGCCGACGCGGGCTTCGCGTCGTTCGAGCGGGCGCTCGCCCTCGCGCCCGATCACGGCTTCGCGCTCAGCAACTTCGCGCTCGCGCTCTGGAGCTCGGGCGCGGACCTCGCGCGCGCCGGCGCGCTGTTCGAGCGGGCGCTCGAGGCCGAGCCGGACCGCTGGAGCACTCACTGGTGGTTCGCGGCGTACCTGCACGAAGCCCGGCGCGATCGCCCGCGCGCCGCGCGCCACTACCGCACCGCGGTCGAGCTCCAGCCCGCCAACGCGACGCTGCTCCGCCAGTACCAGCAGTTCCTCGAGGCCGCCGATCGCCCGTCGCGACCCGAGCCGGTCGACGCGCCGCCGACCGCGGCCGACGCCGAGAGCGATCGCGGCTACCGGAACGAGCAGGCCGGGCGCGCCGACGAGGCCGAGGCGGCCTACCGCGCGGCCCTCGCGCTCGACCGCGAGCACGGCCCGACCCTGCGGCGCTACGCAGCCCTGCTCGAGGAGCGCGGGCGGCTCGACGAGGCGGAGGCGCACCTGACGCACGCGGTCGAGCTCGCCCCGCGCGACGGCTGGGCGCACGGGCTGCTCGCTCGCTTCCTCGCGCGGCAGCGGGGCGACCTCGAGCGCGCCGACCGCCACTACCGCGAGGCGGTCGCGGCGGGGATGCACGACCCGCGCTGGCTCGGTGAGTACGCGCGCTTCCTCGAGCGCGAGCTGAACGACGTGACGCGCGCGAGCCGCTACTACGAGCGCGCCCTCGCGACCGAGCCGACGACCGAGGTCGTCGTCGACTACGCGCGCTTCCTCGAGCTGACGCGGGGCGACGAGGCGGGGGCCGAGGCGGTGTTCCGGCGCGCGATCGAGGTCGCGCCCGACGACGTCTACCCGGCGCGCCAGTACGCGCGCTTCCTCGAGGACACCCGCGGCGACGCGGACGCGGCCGAGGCGCAGTACCTGCGGGCGATCGCGCTCGCGCCGGAGGACCCGCTGACCCTCGCGTGGTTCGGGCGCTTCCTCGAGCGGCGGCGCAAGGACGACCTGCGCGCGGCGCACTATTACTTGCGGGCCGCGCGCGCCGAGCCCGACCGCGCGCACCGCTGGGCCACGGTCGTCCGATTCCTGTTGCGACGCGAGCTGGGCGAGGAGGCCCGCGGCTCGCTCCGGCGCTGGCTGGACCGCGCCGACGAGGCGGACGAGCACGCGCCGCTCGCCGAGGCGTGCTTCTACGGGCTGGTCTACCTGCCGGAGGGCGAGCGCGGCGCGTGCTTCGAGCGCCTCAAGCACCTCCTCGCCGGCGACGCCCCGCTCGGGCGCTGGGACCCGGAGCCGCACCTCGCCCACGTGCGCGCCGAGGGCCGCCCCGACGCGCCGTGGGTGGAGCGCCTCGCGACGGTGATCCGCGAGCGCGCGAACGGGTGAGCGTCAGCCCGCGCGGCGGTGCGCGTAGAGGAACAGCCCGGTGAGGATCTTCGGGCTGAAGAAGGTGCTCTTCTCGGGCATCACGACGTCGGGATCCTCGAGGCCCGCGTCGGCGACCGCCATGAGCTCGTCGAGGCTGACCGGGGCCAGCGCGATCGCGAGCTCGTAGGACCCGGCGTCGACCGCGGCGCGCATCTCGTCGAGCGCGCTCTCCGGGTAGTAGTCGAAGTGGGCCGGGTCGACGATGTGCTCGTGGCGCAGGCCGAGCGCGGGGTAGACCTCGCGCTCGAGGATCGCGCAGTCGAGCCGGCCGACGACGTCGTCGGGCACCTCGCGCGCGGGGAGCGTCCAGCAGCCTTCCTTGCTGTAGATGCGGAAGGAGTGCTTGGGCGGGGTGGTGAAGGCGTCGGCCGGCGTGAGGCCCGAGAGCTCCGCCCGCGCCTCGGCCCAGGGCCGCGTCCCGTTGACCACGCGATCGTAGGCGAGGATACGGGCCTGCTCCGTCACGTAGGCGAGCAGGTGGGTCTGCCCGTTCTTGAGGGCCGCGTGGTAGCGGTGGTGGCCGTCCGCGATGTAGAGCGGGTGCGGCGCGAGCGCGGCCTGGATCGCGCGGCCGTGCTCGGACGCCTCGGGCACGCGCCACACGCGGGTCTGGACGCCGCTCAGGTCGGAGCCCGGGCCGAAGTCGCTCTCGAAGTCGTAGAGCGGCGCCTCGCCAGCGATCACGGGGGCGGTCGCCGCGGTGAGCGCGCCGCGGGTCAGGAGGAAGACCGGCCCGATGGTGTGGCCGGTCTCGTTGGCGAGCGCGATGCGCCCCTTCACCTTGGCGTCGAAGGTCTTCTCGTGGCGGATGACCTGGCGCTCGGCGTAGTCGCTGACCTCGGCCGCGACGAAGGCGCCGACGCGGGCCTCGTCGCCCCACCGCTGCTCGTAGACGTAGTAGGCCGGCTCCTCGTCGCGGACGAGGGCGCCCTGGGCCACGAGCCGGTCGAGCGCGACCTTCGGCTGCTCGCCGAGGATCACGTGGAAGATCGAGCGCTCGGTCGCGCGCAGGCGCGCGGCGAGCGGGCTCCCGTCCTTGATGACGTCGTAGGGGGGCGAGGTGACGTCGGCGACGTGCTCGGGGTTCGGGCGCAGGCCGGTGAGGCCGAGGGTGGCGACCATGGTTCCTCCGCGCGCGACCGTACATGACCGCCCACGATTCGAGAACAGCCCTCGCCGGTCTGCGACGTCGCTGGACGCCGCGTCCTCGGCGATCGTCAGTCCTCGAATCGCGGTCGGCCATCTCGCAGCATCCGCGCGAGATGCCGGCGCGATGCGGCGCTGCGACGCCGCGGTAGAGTCGAGGGGTTGAACGTCGCCGGTCACCTCGCGGTCAGCTTGCTGCTCGGGCGGCGCGTCGGGCGCGCGTCGGTGTCCGCGTGGGCCCCCGTGCTGGTCGGGACGCTCGCGCCGGACGTGCTCGACAAGGCGGCGATGCTCGCCCGGGTCACGCCCTACGGCCGGACGGTGGGGCACTCGCTGCTCCTCTGGGCGGCCGCCGCGCTGGCCGTCCGGTGGGCTCGCGCGCGCGGGGCGCGGGCCGGCTGGGCGCTCGGCGTCGCGCTCGGCGGGGCCGCCCACCTCGTCACCGATCTCGTCGACGACGTGGTCGAGGGCCTCTCGTACTCGGGCTACGCGTTCAGCGGCTGGATGGGCTGGCCCTGGACGAACCCGGACATGCTCGAGCTGCGCGTCCCGTCGCTGCTCGGCCCGCACCCCGGGGCGCCGACCGCGCTCGAGCTGCTCGCGATCGGGGCCGCCGCGTGGGCGCTGTTCGCCGCCCGCCGCGATGCGCGATAGCCTGCGCGACGCCGCGATGCCTCGGATCGAATGCCTCAGATCGTAGCCAAGGACCTGGCGAAGCACTTCCGGGTGCACCGGCGCGCGGCCGGCCTCTGGCCGTCGCTCAAGTCGGTGTTCGTGCGGCGCTACGACCTGGTGAAGGCGGTCGACGGGGTCACCTTCGAGATCGCGCCCGGCGAGCGTGTCGGCTTCCTCGGCCCGAACGGCGCGGGCAAGACCACGACCCTCAAGATGCTCTCGGGCCTGCTCCACCCGACGTCCGGCGAGATCCGCGTCGACGGCCACGTGCCCAAGGAGCGGCGCGCGCGCTTCCTCGAGTCGATCATGCTCGTGACGGGCCAGAAGCAGCAGCTCATCTGGGATCTGCCGCCGGCCGACACCTTCGCGCTGAACCGCGCCGTCTACGAGGTGCCGCGCGCGCAGTACGAGGCGACGGTCGGGGAGCTCAGCGAGCTGCTCGACCTCGGCGACCTGGTGAACAAGCCGACCCGCGAGCTGTCGCTCGGCGAGCGCATGAAGTGCGAGCTCGTCGCCGCGCTGATCCACCGCCCGAAGGTGCTCTTCCTCGACGAGCCCACGATCGGCCTCGACGTCAGCACGCAGGTCGTCGTGCGCGACTTCATCCGCGACTACAACGAGCGCTACGACGCGACGCTCATCCTCACGAGCCACTACATGGACGACGTGGCCGCGCTCTGCCCGCGGGTCATCGTCATCGACAAGGGGCGGCTCAGCTACGACGGCTCCCTCGAGGAGCTCGTGCGGCGCGTCCGTCCGGAGAAGCGCCTCTCGCTCCGGCTCAGCGGGCCGGCGCCGCCGGGCGCGCTCGAGGCGATCGGCACGGTGGTCCTCGCCGAGGACCGCGAGGCGGTGATCCAGGTCGCGCAGGAGGCGCTCGCGTCGGCGGTGGGGCGCGCGCTCGAGACGCTGCCGGTGAACGACTTCACGGTGGAGGCCGCGCCGCTCGAGGAGGTGATCCGCGAGCTCTTCGCGCGGAGCCGCGCGGCCCGAGCCGAGGTCGCGCCGAAGGGTGAGGAGCAGGAGTGACGCGGCTGCTCCGCGCGGCGCCCGCGATCCTGCGCGTCGGCGCGCTCTCCGCGATGGTCTACCGCGCGGAGATGCTCATCTGGATCTTCACCACCGCGATGCCGCTCATCATGCTGCCGCTCTGGCACGCGGTCGCGGAGGAGGCGCCGATCGGCGGGTTCGGCCAGGCGCGCTTCACCGCGTACTTCCTCGGCGCCTTCGTGGTGCGGCAGGTGATCAGCGCGTGGGCGAGCTGGACGATCAACTACGAGGTGCGCTCCGGGGCGCTCAGTCAGCGTCTCTTGCGACCAATACATTCGCTGTGGTTCTACGCGGCCGACAACCTCACCGCGATCCCGATCCGCGCGCTGATCGCGCTGCCCGTGGCCGCGATCGCCTTCGTGCTCACCGACGGCTCCTTCGTCGCCCGCGGCCCCGCGGTCTGGGCGATGATCCCGCTCGCGCTCGCGGGGGGCTGGGCGATCGCGTTCTCGGTCCACGTGCTGATCGGCTCGGCGAGCCTGTGGATGCAGCAGAGCATCAAGCTGGTCGACGTCTACCAGGCGGGCTTCATGGTGTTCAGCGGCTACCTCGTGCCGGTCGAGCTGTTCCCCGAGGCGATCCGCGGGCTGCCGCGCTACCTCCCGTTCGTCTACCAGCTCGGCTTCCCGGTGAACCTCCTCACCGGCGCGCTGACCGCGGAGCAGGCCCTGCCGCAGCTCGGCGCGCAGTGGGCCTGGGCCGCGACCCTCGGCGTGGCCGCGGCGATCGCGTGGCGGCGGGGCCTGCGTCACTACGAG
>JAUHXR010000240.1 GCA_030426845.1 Polyangia bacterium
TCGAGGACCCGGTCTCGGAGGACCTCTTCACGGAGGTGCTGCGCGGCGTCGAGCTCGACCTCTGGTTCCTCGAGAGCCACCTCAACAATTGATCTCACGCGGATGATCTCATGCGGGCGCGCTCGCGCGACGGCGGTCCTCTCTGGAGGGCCGCCGTTCGTGTTTGACACGGCGCGACGCCTCGAGCGTGGCGCGACGCCACGCGTCGGAGCGCCCGCGTCCCCGTCACGCCGGTTGGAACGCGACTTGAACCTTCCAGAGGCATGACGACTTCCACCGCTACTCATCCGCAAGCGCCGACGATCTCGCCTCGGACGCATCGCTGGTCGATGGAGCGGCGCCTCGGCTTCGGCCTTCTCGCCAGCCTGCCCCTCGCGCTGCTCTTCTTCACCGTGCTCGCCGGCATCGGCGCGCAGGTGGCCGGCGCGTCCATCGCGGCGGCGACCATGCTCATGTACACCCACTTCGCGACCCAGCTCTTGGTGCTGATGATCTTCGGCTACCTGATGGTCTCGAACCGCCGACTCCCGGTGGCCGGCAAGTGGCTCTGGGGCGCCTTCTTCCTCGTCTTCGCGCCCGTGGCCGTGCCTGCGTACTGGTTCGTCCACGTCTGGCGGGCCGAGCCCAAGCGAGAGGTGGTCGTGACGACGATCGATCTCGGCGTGCCCGAGCCTGCCGTCTGAGCCCACGCACGGACCCCCGAAGGCCGCGGGATCTCTGATGGATCCCGCGGCCTTCCTGCGTGGTGGGGTCGACCCCGCGGCGCGGCGGGGCCCTTGCGCCCGTAGCAAAATGCCCCAGTGTCTTGATTTGCCCCGGTGTCGTGGCCGGCTGCCTCCGTGAGGCGAGCTGGCCTGCTTCCTGCCACTTCTCCCGACCATGACGAACCCCCCCGCGAACCTTACTTGCCCGGTGCTTCGATGAACGCCCGCGTGTCCCCCGCCGCGCCCCTTCGCGTCGAGCGTGAGCTCCGCGCCATCGTGATCGACGACGACGAGGCGACCTGCGACCTGCTCGAGGCCGCGCTCGGCCGTGAAGGCGTCGAGGTCGTGAGCTTCACCGACGCGGCGAGCGCGCTCGAGGAGGTGGGCGCCCGGCCGCCGCACGTGGTGGTGACCGACCTCGAGATGCAAGGCGTCGGCGGGCTCGACGTGGTCCAGCGCCTCGGGCAGAGCCACCCGGACATCCCGGTCGTGGTCATCACCGGGCACGCCGACGTCGAGCACGCGGTGGGCGCGCTCCGAGCCGGCGCGTACGACTTCCTCACCAAGCCGCTCGATCTGAAGCGCGTCGCGCCCGCGGTGCGCCGCGCGGGCCGGCATCACTTCCTCTCGGCCGAGATCCGACGGCTGCGCCATCGGGTCCGGGAGCAGCACGACTTCCGCTCGATCGTCGGCAGCAGCGCGGCGATGCGCGAGGTCTTCGGGCTGGTGCAGCGCGTGGCGCGGACGGACGCCTCGGTGCTCGTCACCGGCGAGAGCGGCACGGGCAAGGAGCTGATCGCGCGCGCGCTGCACGAGCGGAGCGCTCGTTCGGACGGGCCGTTCGTCGCGGTCAACTGCGCGGCGGTCCCCGCCAACCTGATCGAGAGCGAGCTCTTCGGGCACACCAAGGGCGCGTTCACCGACGCGCGCGCCGACCGCAAAGGACTCTTCGCGGCCGCCGAGGGCGGGACGCTCTTCCTCGACGAGATCGGCGAGCTGCCCATCGAGACGCAGCCGAAGCTCCTGCGGGCCCTTCAGGAGCGCCGGGTGCGCCCGGTCGGCGGCGACGCGGAGGTGCCGTTCGACGCGCGCATCGTCACCGCGACGAACCGTACGCTGACCGACGAGGTCGCCGAGGGGCGCTTCCGCGAGGACCTCTTCTACCGGATCAACGTCGTCACGGTGGAGCTGCCGCCGCTCCGCGAGCGGGGGACCGACGTCCTCGCGCTCGCCCAGCACTTCGTCGAGCTCATCTCGGAGCGCTACGGCAAGCAGGTGCGCGGGATCGCGCCGGACACCGCCAAGTGCCTGCTCGACTACCCGTGGCCGGGCAACGTCCGCGAGCTGGAGAACAGCGTCGACCGCGCGGTCGCGCTGACTCGTTACGACCAGCTCACCGTCGACGATCTCCCGGCGCGCGTGCGCGACCACCAGCCCGATCGGATGCCTTCGGCGGAGGTCGACGAGCCCGAGGCCATGCTGACGCTCGCCGAGCTCGAGGAGCGCCACCTCCGGCGAGTGCTCAAGCTGTGTGATGACAACAAGTCTCGCGCGGCGCGGGTGCTTGGCATCGACCGGCGTACGCTCTATCGCAAGCTCGACCGGCTCGACGGTGGCGACGCGTGACCGTCCTCGCGGTCTATGCGGTCGGTGAGCCGGCGCTCGCCGACTGGGCGCGCCGGCACCTCGCGCCCGCGCCCTCGGTCGTGACCGAGGAGGGTGGCGCGGAGACCGTGCCGCCCGGCGCGGTCTGGCTCTGCCCCCCGGGCGCGCGCGAACAGCTCGCGTCCCTGCGCCCTCAGGATCCGGTGGTCGTCATCCAGCCGCCGGTCGGCGCGCCCTGGGGCGCGATCGCGCACGAGGTGCGGGGCCCCGTCGGGGTGGTGAGTGGCGCGCTCGACGAGCTCGAGGTCGACGACCCGATGCTCCCGCTCGCGCGCCGCGGCGTCGCCCAGCTCAAGCATCTCGGCGACTGCTGGTCGTCGATGGCGGAGACGGGGCTCGAGGTGAGGCAAGCCTCGCTGCCCGAGATCTGCGCGCGCGCTCGGGACGCCTTCGGCGAGCTCGAGCCGCGTCGCGCCCGACGCGTCACGGTGGAGGGCGACGCCGCGGCGATCCGGACCGACCCGTCGCGTGTCGAGCGCGCGCTCGTGCGCGCCCTCGGCTACGCGACCCGCGCCGCGCGGGGCCCGGTGACGTTGAGCGTGACGGGCCCCCGCACGATCGAGCTCCGCGGCGTATCGGAGCCGCTGGATCCCGGCGCCGCGGATCTCTTCGACACGTCGCCCCGGCTCGCCACCGCGGTCGCGGTCGGGCGCGCGGTGTCGGCCGGGTGGGCGCGGATCGACGGCGGGCTCCGCTGGGAGCTCGCTGCGATCGACGCGTGATCGACCGTGGCCGAGCGCCTCGGGTGAGGCGGCCGACCTCGCCGGCGATCCGGGACCGCGACGCGCGAGCCGACGGAATCCGATTTGCACGGATTGAAGGCACCATGACCGACTCGAGTCCTCACCCTCGGCCCCCGGGCGTGCGCGCGCTGCGCCGCGCGTGGGACTGGTTGCGCGCCCGCGCCTGGGGCGCGGCGTGGCGGCTGCTCCGGCGCGTCGCGGGCCTCGTCCGCCCACGGCGCGTCCGGCCGCGCGGCCAGCGGGTGCTCCGTCCGCGCGAGCTCCGGCGCGAGCTCCAGGATCTGCGTGACGATCAGCCGGCCGCGAACGTCACGTAGGCCGCGACGATGAGGGCCGCGCTGAGCGCGCTGGCGAGGAGCCGGGTGCGCACGCCGCGCGGGGAGAGCGCCCACGACAGGAGCGCGCAGGCGGTGACGCCGAGCGCGAACGCGCCGGCCATCGCGAGGCCGCGCCCGACCAGCGCCCTCTGGGCCGGCCAGGCGCCGGCCACCGCGGGGCCGACCGTCGCCACGAGCCACGCGCCGGCCTCGCGGAGCGCGCTCGCAGCGACCCACCGCGACGGCGTGGGTCGCCCCGCCCGGTACGGCACGAGGGCGCGAGGGTGCGTCCGGTAGGGGCCGTCCTCTCCGCGCGGGGCCAGGACCCCGTCGAGCGGGGCGAGGGCGGTGAGCGCCGGGAGGCGGGAGGCGAGGGGCTCGAGCTCCGCGCGCGGCCGCACCGTCCACACCGGGTCGGCCCCCCGGCGGACGTCCGCGAGCCAACGGCGGAGGCTCGTGACGCGGTCGCGCGCGATGGCCCAGCGCGCCGCGGCGAGCACCGCCACCAGCGTCCCGGCCACCGCGAGCCGCGGGCCCGTCACGGCGAGGCCTAGCCCGGCGGCGGCGGCGGCGACCACGAGGAGGCCGCGCGAGGAGAACGCGCGCGCGGTGTCCGGGGCGTCGAGGTGCCCGCCGAGCGCGAGGAGCCGGCCGTCGAGCAGCCAGCCGCCCGCCGCGAGCGTCGCGCCGGCCAGGGCGGCGACCGCGGGCGCGAGCGACCACTCGATCATGGCGAGGGCGGACGGGGCCGAGAGCAGCGCGCCCCCGGTGGCGAGGGCGGCGAGCCGCGCGCCGGGGGCCCGAAGGTGGCTCGCGGCCCAGCCCAGCGCGCCGAACGCGAGCAGCGTGAGCAGCGGGCCGACACCCCCGGCGAGCTCCGCCAGGGCGGCCCCCGCGAGCGCCGCGCCGAGTGTCCAGCCCAGCGCGCGCTCGTGGCCGACGACCTCGCCGAGCGGCTCGGGGACGGGGAGCATGCGTCAGTCTAGTCACCCGGAACAGCGATTCATGGCAAATCCCACCGGCCCTCGCCGCGCGGCTCGGCGTCACTCCTCCTCGAGATGCCCTTGGCATTCCTCGTCGTCGTTCCTTGATTCGCACGGCGATGGCTCGCCGGGATTTGCCAGGCACTGCTGTTCCGCCTGACTAAGTGAGCGCCCGCGATTCGAGAACCGCCGGGCCTCCCCGGCCCGAGCGGCAGCCGGCCGTCGACGGTCGCGCTCCAGAAGACAGATTTTTCGAGCGCTGCTACGATCGCCCCGTGCGTTCGATCACCGGGGGGCTCGGCTCGCGCCGCGCCAAGCTCGGGGCCGCGGCGGCGCTGGCCCTCGCGCAGCTCCTCGCGACCACGGCCGACGCCCAGCCCGGAGGCGCGCCCTCGGTCGACGCGGGGCGCGACGCCTACCTCGCGGCGGAGTTCGAGGACGCGGCGCGGCGCTTCGAGGCGGTGCTCCGCTCGCCGGCCGCCTCGGGCCCCGACCTCGCCGAGGCGCACCGCTACCTCGCCGCGCTGCGCTCCATGCTCGGCTCGCCCGCGGACGCGCAGGCGCACATCGCGATGGCGGTGGCCTTGAACCCCGACGCCGTCGCGCCCGAGGGCGCGCCCTCCGAGGTGGAGGAGGCGTTCGCCGAGGCGCGGGCGCGGGGCGAGCGCGCGACCCTGTCGATCACGTCCGCCGATCCGCTGGAGTCGGGGGCGCGCGCGACCGTGACGGCCACCCTGAGGCCCGCGCTGCCGCCGCTCGCGACGCTCGATCTCGACTGCACCTCCGGGGAGGCGCGCGCGACGGAGCGGGGCGCGGCGCCGTCGCTGAGCGTGACCCTCGAGCTGCGCGGCGACGAGGCGCGCTGTGAGGCGCGCGCGCTGACCGACGCGGGGGCCGCGGCGCTCGCGGCGAGCTGGGAGCAGGCCGTCTTGGGCTCGGCCGACGTGGCCGGCGGCGACGACGGTCCGATCGTCGCGGGCGTGCTGGGCGGCGTCGCGGGCGCGCTCGCGGTGGCCGGCGCCGTCGTGCTCATCGCGGTGCTCACGAGCGGCGGGGGCGGCGACCAGGCGACGCTGGACGCGCCGACCGTGGTGGGCTGGTGACCGGCCTGCGCGGCGCCGCGCACGAGCGGGTGGGGCAGCGGCTCGGTCGCTACGAGCTGCGCTACCTGGTGGCCCAAGGGGGGATGGCGTCGGTGTACCTCGCGCAGCTCGCGGGCGCGCACCAGTTCGAGCGTTGGGTCGCGATCAAGGTGATGCACCAGCACCTCGCGGGGGACGAGGGTGGCTTTGTCGAGATGTTCCTCGACGAGGCGCGGCTCGCCGCGCGGATCCAGCACCCGAACGTCTGCCAGGTCCTCGATTTCGGCGAGCAGGACGGCACCTACTACATCGTCATGGAGTACCTCCACGGCGAGACCCTGAGCGCGCTGATCAAGCGCGCCTGGCAGAACGGCGCGCTCTCGCCGGTGCTCGCCGCGTCGCTGGTCGCGATGGTGGCGCGCGGCCTCCACGCCGCGCACACCCTGCGCGGGCGCGACCGGCGGCTGCTCAACGTCGTCCACCGCGACGTCTCGCCGCAGAACATGATCGTGCTCTACGACGGGATGGCGAAGATCACGGACTTCGGCATCGCGCGGGCCCGCGGGCGCCTCAGCCAGACCCAGGCCGGGATGCTCAAGGGCAAGTTCGCGTACATGTCTCCCGAGCAGCTCAACGGCGAGGACATCGACCGGCGCGCGGACATCTGGTCGCTCGGGGTCGTCCTCTGGGAGGCGACGCTCGGGCGGCACCTGTTCCGCAGCCAGAGCGAGGGGGCGACCGCGATCAAGGTCGTCCAGGGCCCCATCCCGCGGCCCCGCGAGATGGTCGAGGGCTACCCCGAGGCGCTCGACGCGCTCGTCATGGAGGTGCTCGAGCGCGACCCGAAGCGGCGCATCCAGGACGCCGAGACGCTCGCGACGCGGCTCGAGGAGTTCTGCCGGAGCCAGCGCTTCGAGCACTGGGGGCAGGCGGAGATCGCGGAGTACATGGCGACCCTCTTCGAGGACCGCCTGCGGCAGCGCGAGGAGATGCTCGCGGCCGAGCTCGACGAGTTCGACGACGGCGTGACGATCGTCGATCTGCACAGCGGCTCGACCCTCGGGAGCCGCATCAAGACGCGGGGCGCCGAGCCCGCGCCCGCCTCCGGCGACACCGCCTCGGTCGAGGTGGACCTCGAGGTCGCGGCGCTGCCCACCGCGCCGCTCGCGCCCGCGCCCCTCACTCCCGCCGCGGAGGCGCGCGCGTCGCGGCGTCCGTGGTGGGCGCTGCCGGCGATCGCGCTCGGTCTGGTGCTCGGGCTCGCGGTCGGGGGGCTGCTCTTCATCCTCTCTGGGCCGTCCGAGCCCGACGCGGTCGCGGCCGCGCCGAGCCCCCTGCCGACCGCAGCGGCGACGAGCGGGTCCAGCTCCCCGGGGTCCACGTCGCCGCCGGTCGTGCCCGCCGACGAGGTCGCCCAGGCCGTCGAGGCCGCGCCCGCGGACGTCGTCGCCCCGGTCGCGGCGATCGAGGCCCCAGCGGTCGAGGCCGCGCCAGCCGAGACCGCGCCAACCGAGGCCGCGCCAGCCGAGACCGCGCCAGCCGAGGTCGCGCCAGCCGAGGTCGCGCCAGCCGAGGCCGCGCCAGCCGAGACCGCGCCAGCCGAGACCGCGCCAGCCGAGACCGCGCCGGGGGATGCTTCGGGGGACGAAGCCGTCGAGTCGGAGCCGAGCGCGTCCTCGCCCACCTCGACCGGGCGCGCCCGCCGGGCGCCCGCGCAGCCGGTGGGTGAGGGCACGCTGAACCTCCTCGCGATCCCTCGGGCCGAGGTGCGCTGGCGTGGTCGGCTGATCGGCACGACCCCGCTGATCAACCACCCGCTCCCCGCCGGCAGCCACCGGCTGGTCCTCCGCGCGACCGACGGCTCGGGCGAGCGCGCCGTGCGCGTCCGCATCGTGGACGGCGAGCGCACGCGCGAGTCGGTCACCTTCGACCGCTGACGCGCTGGCGTGGCCGGACCGCGCCCGGTAGGTTGCGCCGCGATGACCGAGCGGCGCGCGACGAACGTGACCTGGCACCACGGCGAGGTCTCGCCCGCGCGCCGGCGGGCCCTGCTCGGCCACCGGGCCGCGTGCCTCTGGCTCACCGGGCTGAGCGGCTCGGGCAAGAGCACCCTCGCGCGCCGCGTCGAGGCGCGGGCGGTGGAGCGCGGGGTCCACGCCTACGTGCTCGACGGCGACAACGTGCGTCACGGGCTCAACGCGGACCTCGGCTTCGCGGCCGAGGATCGGCGCGAGAACATCCGGCGGGTCGGTCACGTGGCGCGGCTCCTCGCGGACTCGGGCGCGCTCGTGCTCGCAGCGTTCATCTCGCCTTACCGCCGCGACCGCGCGGAGGTCGCCGCGCTCTTCGACGAGGGGACCCCGTTCCTCGAGGTGCACGTGGCCACGCCGATCGAGGTGTGCGAGGCGCGCGACGTCAAGGGGCTCTACGCCCGCGCGCGCGCCGGCGAGATCCCCGACTTCACCGGCGTCAGCGCGCCCTACGAGCCGCCCGAGGACCCGCCGATCCGGGTCGACACGAGCGCCCGCGACCTCGACGAGTGCGCCGACGCGATCCTCGCCGCCCTCGTGGCCCGCGGCGTGCTCCCTGCTCCCTCCGAGAGCGGCGCACCCTGACGCCTGCTCTCGCGGGGAGCGCTCCCCCGTTCGAGCGGGTTCGCGGCGTCGGCGTGAACGCCTGGCATGCGCCTCGCAACGCCGTCCGCCCGTCGGCCCCGTGAGCGTCGGGCCGGCGTCAAGGAGGAGAGCGCGTTGAACGACATCGTCATCCGGTTCTGGGGCGTCCGCGGGAGCATCGCGACGCCGGGCCCGTCCACCGTCCGCACCGGCGGCAACACCCCTTGCGTCGAGATCGAGCACGGCGGCGAGCGGCTGATCCTCGACGCGGGGACCGGCCTGCGAGGGCTCGGCCAGCGCATGCTCGCGCGCGGGGACACCGAGGCGACGCTGCTGCTGTCGCACCTGCACTGGGATCACATCCAGGGGCTGCCGTTCTTCGTGCCCGCCTACCTGCCGGGGCACCGGCTCCACGTGATCGGGCACCCCGGGCTCCGGGACGCGCTCGACGCGCAGATGACCCCGCCGTGCTTCCCCGTGCGGCTCGACGCGATGCGGGCGGAGCTGTCGTTCGCGGAGATCGCGGACCGCGGCGCGCTCGAGGTCGGCGCGTTCCAGATCCGCGCGGCGAGCCTCAACCACCCGGGCGGTGTGCTCGGCTACCGGATCGAGGTCGCGGGTCGCGCGATCGTCTACGCGACGGACACCGAGCACTACAGCTGCCCCGATCCGCACCTCGTCGCGCTGGCGAAGGGCGCCGACGTGCTCGTCTACGACGCGATGTACACCGACGAGGAGTACGACGGACGCAGCGGACCGACGAAGGTCGGCTGGGGTCACAGCACGTGGCGCGCGGGCGTCGACGTGGCCGACGCGGCCGGCGTCGATCGGCTCGTCCTGTTCCACCACGATCCGATGCGCTCGGACGACGGGGTCGACGCGATCGAGCGCGACGCGGCGCTCGCGCGGCCGGGCACCGGGGCGGCGCGCGAGGGCGACGAGATCGCCCTTCGCCCGCGCGAGCGGCTCGCCGCGTGAGCCCCGCCGCGGAGGCGCGGTATCCTGCGCCCGCGATGGAGCGGCTGTCCCTGCTCGTCGACCTCGCGTCGATGCTGGCGCGCGAGGTCGACCTCGACGCGATGCTCGCGGAGGTCGGCGCGTCCCTCGCGGCCGCGCTGCGGGCGGAGCGCGCGACGGTGTGGCTCGTCGACGCGGAGCGCGGCGACCTCGTGACGCGGGTGGCGGTGCTCCCCGAGGTGTCCGAGCTCCGCCAGCCGCTCGAGCGAGGGATCGCCGGCCATGTCGCGAGCCGCGGCGCGCCGGTCCGCATCGACGACGCGCCCGCCGACCCGCGCTTCGATCCGAGCGCGGACGAGCGCACCGGGTTCTCGACCCGGAGCGTCCTCGCCGCGCCGATCCGCGAGGCGTCGGGCGCGCCGGTTCGCGGGGTCGTCCAGGTCCTCAACGCCGAGGGCGGTCGCTTCGACTCGGACGACGAGCGCTACCTCGTGGCGCTGGGCATCCAGCTCGGCAACGCGCTCGCGATGACCACGCTGCGGGCCGAGGACGAGAGCGGCCCGGGCCTGGTGCTGCGAGGGCCGTTCAACCGCATCATCGGTCGGGGCCCGCTCATGGACGCGGTCTACGAGCGGATCGGCCTCGCGGCCCAGACCGACGCGACGGTGCTGCTGCGGGGCGAGACGGGGACGGGCAAGACGCTGCTGGCGCGTGCCATCCACGTGAACAGCCAGCGCAGCGCCGGCCCCTTCGTCACGGTGGACTGCACGACGCTCCCGGGACAGCTCGTCGAGAGCGAGCTGTTCGGGCACGAGCGGGGCGCCTTCACCGGCGCGGAGCGGCAGGTCCCGGGCAAGGTCGAGCTCGCCGCGGGCGGGACGCTGTTTCTCGACGAGATCGGCGAGCTTCCGCCGGCCGCGCAGGGCAAGCTGCTTCGCTTCCTGCAGGATCGGAGCTTCGAGCGCGTGGGCGGCCGCGAGCCGCGGCGGAGCGACTGTCGGATCCTCTGCGCGACCCACCGCGACCTCGAAGCGGACGTCGAGGCGGGGGTCTTCCGGCGCGACCTCTACTACCGCGTACGCGTGGTGCAGATCGAGGTCCCGCGGCTCGCTGACCGCGGCGCGGACGCGGTCGAGCGGCTCGCCAAGCACTTCGCGACGACCTACGCCGATCGCTACGGGCGCCCGGCGCCGCGCTTCGAGCCGGCCGCTCTCGAGGCCCTCCACGCGCACCGCTGGCCCGGCAACGTGCGCGAGCTCGAGCACTGGATCGAGAGCGCGGTGGTCCTCGCGCCGGACGGGGTGATCCGGGCCCGCGCGTTCCCCGACGACGCTCCCGGCGCGGCGCGGAGCGAGACCCCGGTGAGCGGCGCGGTGATCCCCCACGGGCTGTCGGTCGCCGAGGCCCGCGACGCCTACATCCGCGCGACGGTGGCCCGCTGCGGCGGCAACAAGAGCGAGGCGGCGCGGCAGCTCGGGGTCAGCCGCAACACGGTCGCGCGGGCCCTCGAGGAGGGCCCCGCCGAGGAGTGAGACCGGCGCGGGCTCTCCCCCTCAGCGGCACTCCATGCCGCGGTCCGTCCGGGTGCAGGTGAACCCGGGGCAGCAAGGCAGGGCGCTGCAGTCGACGCGCGAGCCCGCGCACATGCCGCCGTCGATCGAGACGCCGCCGTCCGCGACCGCGCCCCCGTCCACCGCGTGGCCCGCGTCTGCGCTCCCCGATCCCGCGTCTGCGATCGCGCCGGCGTCGACCGGCGCGCCGGCGTCGCTCGGGCCCGCGTCGGAGGTCGTGTCGACGCCGCAGACGCGCCCGGCCACGCAGCGAAGCCCGGCGCAGCACACGCCGCCGCCCGCGCAGGACTCGCCGTCCGCCGCGCACATCCCGCCTGCGTCCGCGCCGGCCGCGGGCGGGCCCGCGTCGTCGTCGGTCATCCCCATGTCGTCCCCACACCCGGCGAGCGCGCCCACCGCGGCGAGCCCGATCGCGACCCAAAGCTGCCTCATCGGTCCTCCCGTGTGCCGATGGGTCGGATCGAGGCCCGCGCGTGATGAAGAAAAACCCGTCAGCTCGCGCAGGGCGCGCCGCAGGTGAGCCTCCCGTCGGGGCAGGTCGTCACCGTGACCGGGCAGCTGGTGAGCCGACAGGGTGATGCCTGGCAGCGGACGGTGCACCCGCCGCCCGCGCACTCGACGTCGCACGCGGCCTCGCAGGTCACGCGGCAGGTCCCTCCGAGGCAGGCGACGGTCGCGGGCTGCCGTACGTTGACCGAGCAAGGCGCCTGGTCGGCGCGGCAGTACTCGTAGGCCCCCGCGGGCTCGCCGCAGACGGTGGCCGGATCGCACTGGAGCGTACCGGTGACCGGCTCGGTGAGGCCGACCGCGCAGGCGCCGGGGGGCGCGCAGGCGGCCGCGCACTGCTCGGCGCAGCCCACGCACGCCGGCGGGCAGGCGTCGCAGCGCGCGGTCCCCCCGAGGCAGCCGCCGGCCGCCTCGCCTGCGTCGAGCGCGGCATCGCCCCGCCCCGCGTCGACGCCGCCGTCGCGCGGGAGCAGCTCGTGGTCGCGCGCCGTGCAGCCGGCCGCGAGCGCGAGCAGGCCGATCAGCGCTGCGCGAGCCACGCTTCGGCCGCGGTGGACTGGGGGGTGCCGGGATGCGCCTCGACGAGACCCCGCGCTTCGCGCGTCGCGCCGGCCAGGTCGCCGGCGGCCTCGCGGGCCCGTACCTCGAGCCAGCGCGCCTCCGCGTCGAAGAAGCCGCGGCCGAACCGCGCGCGTCGCGCGAGGGCCTGGCGCGCGGCCCGCGGGTCGCCCTGCTCGAGCTCGAGCCGCGCGAGCCGGATCCACGCCCCCTCGGCGGTCGGCCCGCGGCCCCCGCCGAGCTGACGGTAGAGCGCCCGGGCCCGCGCGAGGTCGCCGCTCCGCCGCGCCGCCTCGGCCTCGAGCGCGAACTGCTCCGGGTCAGTCGGCTCCGGGGCGTCGCCGGCCCCACCTCGGGCCCGCGCGCGAGCGAGGCCGCCGCCCGCGTGGCCCGGGCTCTCGGCCGAGACCTCGCGCTCGCGCGCAGCGCGCGTGTCCTCGCTCGTGTCCTCGCTCGTGTCGCTTGCCCCTGCGCGCGGCTGACCGGGCTCGCGGCCGCTCGTACCGCTCGTCGCCTCGCCCTCGCGCGCTCCGGTGGGCGCCTCGACGGCTGCGGCCGCCCGGGCCGTCCAGCTTCGCACCCGCGCGTCGAGCGCGGCGGAGGCCTCGGGGGCGAGCTCGGTCGGCTCACCGCCGCTCCGCCACCGCTCTCCGGCCGCGACCACTCGCTCTCTGCCGCCCGCGCGCACCGCGACCCGCCCCTCGGCCACCTCGACCGCGAGCGCGCCTCGCTCGACGGCGACCCGGAAGATCGTGCCCCGCACGGTCACCTCACCAACCGGGGTACGCACCGAGAGCGCGCCCCCCGCGAGGTCGCGCGCGTGGACCGCGATCGCGCCGCGGCTCAGGTCGATCCGGGTCTCGCACGGCCCCGCCACCTCGACGCGCGCCGCCGCCCCCGCCTCGGCCTCGAAGGCCGCGAAGCCCTCGTCGCGCAGGCCGTCCACCGCGCCCTCGCGCGCCCGCGCCGCCCGGGCCGCGCACTCCGGGGCTGCGCTCGGGCGGCTCGCCACGGTCGGGGCGTCGTCCTCCGAGGTCGCGCGCGAGTAGACCCAGAGCCCGAGCGGGATCATCGCCGCGAGCGCGAGCGCACCCACCCGGGTCGCGGCCCGGCGTCGCCGCCCCTCACGCACGAGCGCCGGGCCGCGCGAGGCCATCAGCGCCTCGAGGTCGACACCTCCGCGAGGGGCCACGGGCTCCCCCCGCTCGGCGTCGCGCAGGAGCTGCGCGCGCAGGTCGTCGTCGAGGTGGGTCATGGCTCCTCCATCAGCTCGCGCAGGTACGGGTCGGTCTGCGCGAGGCGCTTCAGCTCCTTCTGCGCGTAGAAGATGCGCGAGCGCGTCGCGGACACCGACGCGTCCATCATCTCGGCGATCTCCGCCACGTCGACGCCCTCGAGCGCCCAGAGCAGGAACGCGATGCGCTTCTTGTCCGAGAGCTTCGAGAGCGCGCGGCGGGTGCGGCGCACGCGCTCGGCCGCGAGGCTCTGGGCGTCCGGCGCGCTCTCGAGAGCGACCGGCTCCTCCGGCATCTCGCCGCGTCGCCGGAACCACGCGGTCGGGCTCATCGCGCGCCGTGCGACCCGCACCGTGATGCCGCCGACGAAGGTCGACAGGCGGCTGTCGTGGCGGAAGCGCGGGAGCGCGCGGCAGAGCTCGAGGAAGACGTTCTGCACCAGGTCGTCGAGGTCCTGGCGCGGCCCGAGGATCCGGACGAGGAGGCGCCGCACCCGCGCCTCCTGCGTGCGCGCCACCCACTGCAGCGCCTGGGGATCCCCCTCGATCGCGCGGCGCACGTAGGCGGCCTCCTCCGAGCGCGTGGCCGGGAGGGCCGTCGCGAGGCTCATCGCGCTCCGCTCCGCCGGAGCCGAAGGCGCGCGGACCGGCGACAGGGTGGCTGAGGGCTGCACCGGTCCGTGAGTCGGCTCGTCCGCCCCGCGTGATGAAACAATCTTCATCGGGGCTCCCACGCGAGGCCAGCGCGGAGCAGCCCGGCCCAGGGGCCGTCGCTCGCGACCGGCGCGCCACGCACCAGCAGACGCTCCCCGTCCGGGTCTACCGCCGCCCCTCCGCCGACCTCCACGCGGAGCCCCGCCCCGAGCGCGATCCCGACCGTCGCCTCCGCCCCGACGAGGAGCCCGGCGCGGTCGCTGGCGGCGAGCTCGCCGCCGTCAGCGCCGTAGACCCGCGCGCTCGTGATCCCGACGCCCGCGGTGAGCGACGCCCCGAGCTGGAGCGGCCAGAGGGCCGACACGCGCACGCCGATCTGGAGCCGCGCCGCGTGACGCAGCATCTCGAACTGCCCCTGGCTCGGGTCCTGGAGATCGGCCGCGGCGAAGCCGAAGACCTCGCCGCGGGCCGCGAGCACGACGGCGACGTCGGGGCCGCCGATGACCGCGCCGAGCTCGAGCGCCGGCCGATGCAGGTCGGTGAGCGGCGGCCCGGTCAGCGTCGCGAGGTAGTGGGCGGCGGCGCGGAACCGGACGCCGCTGGGCGGCGCGTCCGACCGATCACCGCGCGCGGCCTCGGGCGTCGGG
>JAUHXR010000241.1 GCA_030426845.1 Polyangia bacterium
CGGGACGCCCGAGACCGCGACGATGGCGAGGGCACACGCGGCGAGGAGGGTGAGGAGTGAGAGGTGACGGCGGGCGCGCAGCGAGCCGGTGTTCATGACGCCTCACGCTGCAGAGCGCGTGCCGGCGCGGCGGGATGCCCCGCGACGACCCGGTAGAGCCCCCACGCGAGCAGCGCGAAGCCGAGCGCGTCGAAGAACAGATCGGTAGGATCCGCGGGCACCGGCCCGGGCGCCATCGCGAGCAGGATCGCCCCGAGGACGACGTCACGGAGCCCGGCGCGGCGGCTGAGCTCGCCCTCCCCCGGCGCCGCGGCGTCAGGCTCGTCCCGGTCGTCTCGCGGGGAGGAGCTCACGCGCCACAGCTAACCCCGTCGCGGTCGCCGCGTCCAGGCTGGACGGCGCCCTACCCGGCCGCGAGCGCGACCCGCGGCTCGAACGGCAGCTCGGCCGGCGGCGCGGCGTCTTGCTTGGTGGACTCGGGCTTGCCCTTCGCCTTGCGCTTGCGCTTGGGCTTCGGCGGGTTGCTGGGGCGCATCGCCGCGATCTGGTCGAGGCGCGCGGCGAGCGGCTCGTGGTCGCGCGCGTAGACCCGAGCGTAGGCGGCCGCGCGGTCGGCCCGCTCCTCGAGCTCGAAGAGCGCCCGGTCGAGCGCGCGGCGCGCGTCCTGGAGCGCGGCGTAGACCTCGGCCTCGCGAGCGGCCGCCTCCTCGACCGCGGCGCGCTGCTCGGCGAGGGCGGAGCCGTCGAGGTCGCCGAAGCGCACCGCGTCGAGCTCGTCGTCGAAGAGCGCCAGGATCGCGCGGACATGGGCGGGGATCTGATCGACAGTGCTAGACATGCGTTCAGTGTTCCCACGCCGCGCCGGTGGGCGCAAGGGCGTTGTGAGGCCTCACCGGATGCGATCGACGTTGGCCTCCCACTGGTCGCCGTCGAACGGCTCGATGCGGAACCGGCCCGGGCCCTCGTCGAGGCACCGGACGTTGACGTCGACGTGGTCGGGGTGCGAGCGCGGGGTGTAGAACGGCGCGCACCCGCACGTCCGGCAGTGCCGGTGGATCGCGAGCCCCGTGTTGAACCGGTACTCCGCGAGCGCGTCGGCGCCGCGCAGCAGCTCGAACTGCGACGGGGGCACGATCAGGTGGAGGAGGCCCTTCTTGCGGCAGATGGAGCAGTTGCAGTCGAGGGCGACCCGCTCCTCGGTGCGGACCACGAAGCGGACCGCCCCGCAGTGGCAGCCGCCCTCGAGCGCGATCAGGCCCACAGCGAGGCCCCGCGCCACAGGCCCGCGGTGAAGCGCGACCGCAGGTAGAAGCCCTTCGGCGCCGAGAGGATCGGCGCGCCCTCCGCGTCGAAGGCGAGGGTGCGCGCGGCCGCGTTGGCGCCCTTCGGCCGGAGCTGCAGGACCTCGCCGCGGCGCGCGTCGATCGCCTCGACCTGGCCGATCGCGACCGCCCCCATCAGGTCCTCCCAGTCCGCCCGCAGCTGGGCCTCCTGCGCCGCGTCGGGCGACCAGAGGAACGCGGCCCCGAAGCGCCGCTCGGCCGGCGGCAGGTCGGCCCGGATCGCGAGGAAGAGGACGCGGGCGAGCTTCCTCCGCACCCGCGAGGTCGACCAGTCCAGCTCGGATGCCCCGGCGATCTGGGCCGTGCAGACGAACGTGCTCTCGCGCACGCGCCCGCGGCCGTCGACCGGCAGGGTCTTGAGCTCGACCCCCAGCTCGGCGAAGTCCGGGCCGACCCGGGAGTCGCACGCGCCGCCGAGGGCGCGCTCGGCGAGCTGGCCGACGAACCCCTTCGCCCGCCCCGGCCGCCGGGGCAGGGGGACCCCGAGCATCTGCGCCACCTCCGGCACGGTGCGTCCGCCGAGCGCGCGCGCGCGCCGCATCAGCTCGTGCTCGTCGACCGGGGGCTCCATGGCGCCGACCATGGCGCCGACCATAGCGCAGAGCCGCGGCGACACGCTGCCCCGGGAACGTGATTCGGCGACCGCTCGCGACTATGCTGCCCGGCATGAAGCGCTCCTCGCGTCTTGTCTTCGCGCTGCTCGCCGGCGTCCCCCTGCTCGCCCTCGGCTGCGGCCGGACCACCCTCAGCGGCCTGCTCGACGGCCCCGACGCAGGGAGTCCCGTCGACGCGGTCTGCGGCAACGGCGTCGTCGAGGCGCCCGAGCAGTGCGACGACGGCAACACCTTCTCCGGCGACGGCTGCTCGTTCCGGTGCAACCTCGAGACGACCACCTGCGGCAACGGGGTGATCGACCCGGGCGAGGAGTGCGACGACGGCAACCGGGTCAGCGGCGACGGCTGCTCGGTCACCTGCCTGCGCGAGGGCGCCGCCTGCGGCAACGCGATCCTCGACGACGACGAGGAGTGCGACGACGGCAACCGGCGGGGCTGCGACGGCTGCTCGTCGAGCTGCGACGTCGAGGCCTGCGGCAACGCCCGCATCGACTGCATGGAGGAGTGCGACGACGGCAACCTCCGCGACGGCGACGGCTGCTCCTCGGACTGCAACCGCGAGCTGCTGACCTGCGGCGACGGCAGGGTCGACCCGGGCGAGCAGTGCGACGACGGCAACCTCGACCCGTGCGACGGCTGCTCGCCGGTCTGCATCGTGGAGGCCTGCGGCAACGCGCGCATCGACTGCATGGAGCAGTGCGACGACGGCAACGTGTTCCCCGGCGACGGCTGCGACCCGACGTGTCAGCGCGAGATCGCGACCTGCGGCGACGGACGCCTCGATCCCGGCGAGGGCTGCGACGACGGCAACTTCGTGCCCTGCGACGGCTGCTCCCCGTCGTGCCGCCCCGAGGTCTGTGGCAACGGCATCGTCGACTGCGGCGAGATGTGCGACGACGGCAACCGGATCGGAGGCGACGGCTGCAACGCGCGCTGCCAGGTCGAGGCGGTCGGCTGCGGCAACGGGATCATCGAGCCAGGCGAGGAGTGCGAGGACGGCAACATCCGCCCCTGCGACGGGTGCTCGCCGGTGTGCCGCCTCGAGATCTGCGGCAACGGCGTGCGCGACTGCGTGGAGCAGTGCGACGACGGCAACACCGTCGGCGGCGACGGCTGCGACGCGATGTGCCAGATCGAGGTGGGCCGCTGCGGCGACGGGCGGCTCGACCCGGGCGAGGCCTGCGATGACGGCAACATGATCGCGTGTGACGGCTGCGCGCCGACCTGCCGCCTCGAGGCCTGCGGCGACGGGATCATCGAGTGCACCGAGCAGTGCGACGACGGCAACACCATCGACATGGATGGCTGCTCGAGCCGCTGCACCATCGAGGTCACCGCCTGCGGCGACGGCCGGGTCGACCCGGGCGAGATGTGCGACGACGGCAACCTCATCACCTGCGACGGCTGCGACTCGATGTGCCGGCGCGAGCGGTGCGGCAACGGGCGCGTCGAGTGCATGGAGATGTGCGACGACGGCAACCTGAACGCGGGCGACGGCTGCAGCCCGATGTGCCTCATCGAGCCTCCCCCGCCGCGCTGCGGGGACGGGAGCGTCGACCCCGGGGAGGAGTGCGACGACGGCGGCCTCGCGACCTGCGACGGCTGCGACGCGATGTGCCGCGTCGAGGCGTGCGGCAACGGCCGGCTCGAGTGCACGGAGCAGTGCGACGACGGCAACGTGACCGCGGGCGACGGCTGCGGGCCGACCTGCATGATCGAGGTCCCGCGCTGCGGTGACGGCCGCGTCGACATGGGTGAGACGTGTGACGACGGCAACGTCGTGGCGTGTGACGGGTGCAGCGCGACGTGCGCGACCGAGGCCTGCGGCAACGGCGTGCGCGAGTGCGCCGAGGCGTGCGACGACGGCAACACGGTGAGCGGCGACGGCTGCGACGCCTCGTGCGCGGTCGAGCTCAACTTCTGCGGCAACGGCATCGTCGAGCCGGGCAACATGGAGGCGTGCGACCTCGGGGCGTCCAACGTGGACAACCCCGCGATCGAGGTGAGCCAGCCCGGCGGCGTGAGCTTCGTGCCGGACCTGGTCAGCCGCTTCCAGACCGCCCTCGCCTTCTACGGCCTGGTCTCGGCGAGCGCGCACACCGGCTACGAGGCGGTGAACACCAACAACCTGTTCCTCTACCGCGACCGCAACACCGGCACGGTCAGCCTCTTCACCGTCGCGGGCATCGACTTCACGACGAGCGGCATCCGCCAGCCGCTCGCCTCGGTGACGATGCAGATCAGCGGTGTCCCCACGGGCGCCTCGGTGGTGATCAGCGACGACCCGGGCGAGTTCCGCTTCATCGGCGGCAACATCTACCGGGGCGACTGGAACTTCGCCGACAACACCGACGGCGGGGTCATCGGCGGCCTGCCGATCCCCGGCGCCTGGACGATCCGCGTGGACGGGACGTTCCGGTCCGGGATCAGCGCCTACCGCTGGGTGGACGATCCGGCGTCGTTCACCCCGCTCAGCCTCAGCCAGGACGTCGTGATCACGGCCCGCTCCACCCCGAGCATGTGCCGCACCGACTGCACCGTGCCCCGCTGCGGCGACGGCATCTGGGACGCGGGTGAGGCGTGCGACGACGGGAACACGGTCGGGGGCGACGGCTGCGCCGCCGACTGCAGCAGCGTCCTCTGAGGCGTCCACGGGCCGGGCGGTCGCCGGCCTGTCGCCGGCCCCCCCGTTGTGTGCTTTAAGGCTGGGGCATGAAGCCGTCCCAGCCCTTCTCCCGCCGCCGCTTCCTCCGCACCGTCGTGGTCTCCGCCGGAGCCGCGAGCCTCGGCCCGAGCATGCTCGGGTGCGACGGCGAGCCGGCCCGCCCGACCGCCGAGGTGTTCCCGCAGTCCGTCGCCTCGGGCGACCCTCGGAACACCTCGATCGTCCTGTGGACGCGGGCCCTCCCGCTCGACACGACCACGAGCGCCACCGTGCGGCTCGAGCTCGGGCGCGACCCCGAGATGATGACCCTCGTGGAGCTCGACCTCACCGAGCTCACGGCGAGCCCCGACCACGACCACTGCGTGCGGGTGAAGGTGGAGGGCCTCGAGGAGGGCACCACCTACTTCTACCGGTTCGAGCACGAGGGCACGCCGAGCAACGTGGGGCGCTTCCGCACCGCCGAGAACGCGGGCGCGAACATCCCCGTCCACTTCGCGGTGCTGAGCTGCCAGGACTACTCGGGGCGCTACTACAACACGCTCACCCGCCTGCTCGAGGAAGAGTACGACAACATGACGTTCGTACTCCACCTGGGCGACTACATCTACGAGACCACCGGCGACCCCGGCTTCATGATGACCGCGCCGAACCGCCTCGTGACCCTGAGCGAGCCCGGCGAGGCGATCGCGCTCGGCGACGGGGCCGACACCTTCTACGCCGCGCAGAGCGTGGGGAACTACCGGGACATCTACCGCACCTACCGGAGCGACCCGCTGCTCCAGCAGCTCCACGAGAAGTTCCCGTTCATCGTCACCTGGGACGACCACGAGTTCTCCGACGACAGCTGGGGCGCGAACGCGACCTACTCGGACGGCGCGGCCGAGGAGCTCGCGATGGACCGCAAGCTGAACTCGGAGCAGGTCTGGCTCGAGTACATGCCCGTCGCGCGCGACCTCGACGCGGCGAGCGGCCCGCTCAGCGTGGACCGCGGGACGCTGTACCCGAACAACCGCATCTACCGCAGCTTCCGTTTCGGTCGGCACTGCACCCTCGCGGTCACCGACTACCGCTCCTACCGTCCGGACCACCCGATCCCCGAGGACGCCTACCCCGGCTTCATCGCGCTCGACCAGGCTCAGACCCAGGCGACGCTCATGCGCCTCGAAACGGACGGCGAGATCCCGGACGCGGCGATGGCCTTCGCGAGCCTCCCGTTCCGCCCCTACGTGGACCTGGACGACAGCGCCTACGCCGACGAGCGGATGGCGCTCGAGCTGCTCCTCACCGGCGGCTACACCGAGGCGGGCGTCGAGCCGGCGCGCGCAGCGACCCTCGCGGCGCAGTACGCGCAGGGCCTCGTCGACGCGGCGGTCCTGGTCGCCACCATCGACGCCGGCCGCGCCGCCCTCCCCGCGGCGCTGATGAACGCGGGCATGTTCGACCCCGCCGATCCGACCTTCCCGCGCGGGGTCTCCTTCGCGATGGCCGGCAAGACCGGGCTCGTGGGCCAGCTCGGCTCGCGATACCTCGTCGTCAAGCTCCCGTACGATCTCATCCAGACCTACCGCGCGCGCGTGCAGGGCGACACCGCCTTCGACGACGCGCTCGGCGCCGAGCAGGAGGCGTGGCTCCGCCAGACGATCGCCGACGCCGACACGACCTGGAAGGTCATCGGCAACTCGGTCTGCAACACCTCGCACCTGGTGGACCTCGGGCCGTTCGCCGCCCAGCTGCCGCCGTCGATCCCGGCCACGCGCTTCTACCTGAACGTGGACGAGTGGGACGGCTTCCCGGAGCGCCGGCGCAAGCTGATGGACGAGCTCTACACGCCCAACAACGTGATCCTCCTCGCGGGCGACATCCACGGCGCCTACGCCACCGAGTTCGACGTCGACGCCGAGGAGAACCGCGCGATCGAGCTGACCACCTCGAGCGTCTCGAGCGGGCCTTTCGCGGACCTGCTCCGCGCGACCGCGAGCCGCATCCCCGGCGTCGACACGGCCGTGCTCGACGGGCTGATCGGCGGCGTGGACGGCATCCTGATGGGGACGAACGAGCCGCGCCTCAAGCACTCCCGCAGCGACGTCAACGGCGTGATGGTGGTGCGGCTCAACGACGCCGAGATGGAGGTCGACTTCCACCAGCTCGCGGGCTCGGTGGCGCTGCCTCGCAACATCGGCGCGCCCGCCGGGACCCCCGAGAACTACTACGGCGACCCCGAGAGCCTCTCGGACCAGTGGGAGGTCGCGCGCTTCCGCTCGACGAAGATCGGTGGCAAGAACGGCCCGCTGATCCCGCGCTCGGAGTGAGTCCGGTCCGCGCGCGCGACCGGCTCAGCCCGCGCCGGTGAGCGCGCGCCACGCCTCGGCGCAGACCCCGGCCCACGCCTCCATCCGGGGCGCGGTCGGCACCTCGCGGAAGACCAGCCGGACGCGCAGCGCGCCGCCGCCCGGCTCCACCTCATCGAGGCGCTCGTCGGCCGCGTCCACGTGGGCGGCCAGGAGCGCGCGCGCCTGCTCCACCTCCGGGTCCGGCCTCCCGAGCCGCGCGCGGACGTAGCGCGCGAGCCGCAGCAGGCTCGAGGTGGCGGGCGGGCCAGCGTCCGCGTCGGGGCTGATCGCCACCTCCAGATCGCAGGCGCCGCCCTCGGAGCTGTCGAGCGAGAGCCACGCCGCGTGGTCGTCCTCGCGCAGGATCGCCTCCGGCCGCGCGGGGTGCATCTCGGGCAGGCGCTCGGCGACGCGGTAGTCGCCGCTCACCCGCCGCATGCACAGCTCGCGGAGCCGCTCGCGGAGCCGCTCGAGGTCGGCGCGCACCGGGGCTCCGCACTCGCCGCAGTGCCGCGCGTTGGGCGGCAGGTCGGCCCAGCAGCCGGGGCATCCGTCGGGGCGCCAGCCGCCGGCCTCCCCGGTGGTCCCGGTGGGATCGCCGCACCGCGCGCAGAAGCGGTGCGAGAGCGGGCCCCACGCCTCGCACGAGGGGCAGCGGCGGTGCCCGGTCGGCGCGGCGTTGGGCGGCCGGCCGCAGGCGACGCAGAACGCGTACCGCTGAGGCGTGTCCGCGCCGCAGGTCCGGCACGGGATCCGCGCCGAGCGCCGCTCCAACTCGCGGCCGTCCCCCCAGCTCGCGGCGACCGGCTCGACCTCCACGAGCGGGCTGCCCGCGAGCTGGCGGCGGCAGCGGAAGCACTCGGACCACGAGGGGCCGTTCTCGAAGCCGCAGCGCTCGCAGCGGCGCCGGGTGGCGGCGCTCACACCCGCGGGTCGTCGTAGTTGTAGCGCTGGCCCGCGATCGAGATGCCGTTCTGGACGACCAGGAGGTAGACCAGGTCGGGGCCGGCCCGAACCGAGAAGTGGTGGGAGCTGCCCTCGGGCATGGTGGCGAGCTCGCCGGCGCGGAACACGCGCCCCTCCGAGTCCTCCATGCTGCCCTGGATCACGAAGATGTTCTCCTCGCCGTGGTGCTCGTGCTCGGGGAAGACCGCGCCCGGCTGGATACGGGCGAAGCCGGTGATCGCCTGCGCGACCTTGGGCCCGCCGGTCAGGTCGACGAGGTCCATGAAGTCGAGCGCCGACGTGTACCAGGCGCTCGGGTCGTCGATGCGCTCGAGGGTCGCGCGGGCGCGCTCCTCGTCGACGTCGAGCAGACGCGCGGTCATCTCGGCGAAGCGCGCAAAGCGGCCCTCGAGGCGCGCCGCCCCGAGGAGGGCGGCCCGCAGCGCGGCGTCCGGGGCGGCGGCGGCCGGCGCCGCCCCGTTGACGAGCGCCTCCGCGTCCTCGACCTCGTCGAGGAAGGGATCGCTCAGGTCTCGCTCCCATCTGCTCACTGCGCGGCTCCAGGGGATTCGACGCCGGGGTCGCCGGCGGCGGCTGGGGTCTTCCCGGGGGATACGACAGCGCCCCACGATCGGATCGAGCCAAAGGATGTCACGGCTGCGGCCCTCCCGCCTGACGGGCTCCCGCCTGGAACGACGCCCGCAGCTTCTTGAGCGCCGCGTGGAGCCGCGACTTGACCGTCCCGATGGGGATCCCCTCGTGATCGGCGATCTCCGAGCAGCTCAGGCCGGAGAAGTAGCCGAGCTCCAGGATCACGCGCTGCTCGTCGGGCAGCGCGGCGAGGGCTCCGTGCACCCGCGAGGCGTCCACCGCCACGGCGGCCCGGGCGGGCTCGCTGCCCACGTAGCGCTCGAGGTCGTCGCCGGCCGAGCTGGTGCGCGAGCGGCCCGCGCTCTTGATGCGGTCGAGGCAGCGGCTCCGCATGCGGAGCATCAGCCAGGTGCGGACCGAGCCGCGCGAGGGGTCGTAGTCACCGGCCCGCTTCCACGCCTCGAGGAACACGTCGTGGAGGATCTCCTGGGCCTCGCCCCGGTCACGGAGGAGCTTGAGCCCCAGGCCCAGCATCACCCCCGCGTAGCGATCGTAGAGCGCCGCGAGGGCGTCGCGCTGACCGCGCGCGACCGCGATCACCAGCGCGGTGTCGTCCGGGGGATCCGTCACGGACCGAGCATCGTCGATCCGGGTCGGCGCCGTCAAAAGGCGAGCGGCTCACTCCCGCCGCCCTCCGCGGGGGGATCGGGGCTCGACGGCGGCGGGGGCGGGTCCTCGTCCGACCCCGGCTCGCCCGATCCCGGCTCCTCCGAGTCCTCCGGCGCCCGGGCGACCCGCAGGGTGAGCAGGCCGAGGACGAGCATCGCCAGGAGCAGCACGCCCCAGACCGCGTAGGTCGACCACGCCGCCCCCTCGTACCAGGCGGGCTCGACGTGGGCGGGGTTCGTGGTCGCGCCCTCGGCCTCCGCCTCGGCCGCTCGGACCTCGAGCACCAGGGCGCGCGCTCGCTCGATCTCGTAGGTCGGGGCGCCGGTCCCGGGCTCCCCGACGAGCACCCGGTACTCCCCGTCCGGCGCGGCGAGGAACAGCGGCCGGTCGACCACCGTCACCTCGGCCCCGACGATCGCGAGCGGCGCGTCGTCGCCATCCGCGACGCGCAGCTCCAGCGCGCTCACCCGGCGAGGCGCGGCCGCGAGACGCAGCGGGGCGCGGGCCTCGGTCGGGTCGCGCGTGAGCGCGCCGCGGTCGAGCTCCACCCAGCGGCCGGCGTCGTCGATCCCCCAGAGCTCGTAGGGCCGCGCCACGTAGTCCGCGTCGACCTCGAGCGCGAGCCCCCGCAGGGTGGCCCGCTCGGCCGGCAGCTCGATCGCGTAGCGAGATCCGGGCGCCTCCGCGGTCGGCGCGCCGACCTCGACGTCGAACGCGCGCCCCCGCTCGGCGCCCCAGAGGTACGCGCGCTGGCGGCCCTCAGCGTCGACCACGCGAAGGTCACCGGCGTCGGGCCGCGCCGGCGCGAGCACGCTCGGCGGCAGCGTCACCACGCTGAGGCCCTCCTCCGCGCCGCTCACCGTGAGGCGCGCCACGTGGGAGAACGCCGCCGCGTCGACCGCGCGGCCGGGGGTCATCGCGAAGTCCAGCGCCGGGCCGTCCACGAACGCGGGGTTGGGCTCGATCGCGGTGAGCTGGGCGGCCCGCGGTGGCGAGGCCTCGACGACCGCCGCGAAGCGCGAGGCGAGGCGGCTCAGGTCGTAGCGGGGCGCGCGCGTCCGGCCGCCCCCGAAGTAGAGGGTCATCGGGGCGCCGTCGCCGTGGAACAGGAGCGCCGGCTCGGGCACGGTCGCCTCGACCACGAGCCCCTCGAGGGCCGGGCTGTCGCCGTCCTCGATCGCGATCCGCAGCCGCTCCGCGCGCGGGTCCGGCAGGTCCACGACCACCTCGTCCGCCGCGAGCTCCGGCATCCGCCACACGAGCCCGCGCGCGACCACCTGGGCCGGCTCGCCGGGCCGCAGCGCGGAGACCGTGACGTCGCGCGCGAACGCCGCGGTCCCGGTCCGGAAGGTCAGGCGCCGCGGATAAACGCCGCTCGGCCCCCGCACCTCGATCACCGTACGCCCGTCCTCGGCGCGACGTGAGACCTCCTCGAGCGGTACGGTCAGCTCGAGCGTCTCGCGTCGCTCGCGCGTCGTCTCGACGCGGAAGCTCGGCTCGAGGTAGCCGCCCTCCCCCTCGAGCTCGACGCTGATCTCGACCGACCCCGAGGACAGGCCCGGCAGATCGATCGCGACCCGCTCGCGGAGCGGCGCCGGCAACCGGAAGAACCTCCCGCGGTAGACCTCCCGGTCGCCCTCGCGCACCACCACGTCGCGGACGAACCGCGGCACCCGGCTGACGAGCTGGAGCCGGCGCGTCTGCTCGCTCGGGGGCAGCAGCAGCACGAAGCGCTCGCGCGACGACACGGGCTCTCGACCCTCGAGGCTGCGCGAGACGTCGAGCGGGTCGACGGAGAACGAGTGCGGGACCGGCGACGGGTCCTGACCCGAGTCGACGAGGTACGGGACCTCCTGGCCCTCCGCGTCGTAGAGGCGGACGTCCGACAGATCTGCGCGCGGGTGGCTCAGGACGGCCGCGCTGAGGGGCGCGCGCGTGAGCCCGTGGGTCGCGCTGACGGTGGCCCGCATCGGGAACAGCCGCGCCGGGTCGCGCCCGGTCTGGGCGGAGGTCTGGGCGGTCGCGGCCGCAGGCGCGACGAGCGCGACCGCGAGCAGCGTGAGGGCGAGCGAGGGCGTGGTCTTCACGAGTGCGACTCCCGGTTGCGACGGAACACGAAGCGCTGGTACGCGAGCGAGATGACGATGAGGGACACCGCGAGCCCCGCGAGGGACGCGACGCGGTAGAGGTCCGACAGGTGCGCGAGGTCGTAGAGGAAGACCTTCGCGCTCGTGACGAGGATCAGGCCGAGGCTGACGGCGCGCAGCGCGGTGCTGCGGCGCCACATCCCGAGCCCGAGGAGCCCGACCGCGTAGACGGCCCACGCGATCGAGAGGCTGAGGTCGCGCGCGGGGAGGCGATCGAAGGGGATCTCCAGCGCGCTGCCGGTGCCGAACCAGTCGAAGATCGTGAGGTTGATCCACGCGAAGACCACCCCGATGGCGGCCCCCGCGGCGATGTTCGCGAGGACGGGGTGGGTCTCGCCGAAGATCTGGCGCTCCCACGGGCGGCGGCGCGCCACCTCGGCGCCCCGAAGCAGGGCCCACATCGCCACGAGACAGATCGCGGGGACGAGGTAGGTGTAGCTGAGCCAGTTGATCAGCCGCAGCTCGCTCCGCGGGTAGTAGCCGAGCACGTAGGGGTTGAGGACGAGGCGCACCAGCACCGCGCCGGCGAGGGCGAAGGCCAGGTACTTGAGCCCCGTGTGGTCGAGCCGGCGCCACAGCGCGAGGAGCGCGACCGCCTCGAGCGCCCAGCCGATGGTGAGCCACTCGTTCTCGAGCTGCAGCGGGATCGCGAGGGTGACGAGGCCAGCGCAGGCCGCGCTCAGCCACACGATGGCCACGCGGCGTGCCTCCGGCTCCTCCGGTCCGCGGACGCGGACCGCGTAGGCCGCACCGAGCGAGCCGGCCGCGAGGACGAGCGGGAGCGCGCCGATGGTGCTCGCGCCGAGCAGATCGAGGTAGACCTGCCGGAGCGCGACGAGGTGGAGCGGGCCGGCGAGCGCCGCCACGCGCCACGCCCAGGGCTGGGCGCGCAGGCGAGCGGGGGCGAGGACCGGCGCGACCATGAAGAGCGCGGCCGACGCGAGCAGGCCGACGAGCGTCACCGCGTCGAACGGCCCGTCCGCAAACCGGAGGACGTGGGCCGTACCGGCGAGCGCGCTGAGCACCAGCGCGGCGAGCATCCATGCGCCCTCCGCGCGGCGGGCGGCCACGAAGACGACGAGGAGGGCGAGCGCGAGCAGCGCGCCGAAGAGCGCGATCGACGGGACCACGACCGAGTCCGGGTGCGCGACCACGAAGGGCATCAGCAGCGCGGCGAGGAGCGCGGCCGCGTGGTCGCCGCGGGCGCGATCCTCGGCCGACCGCCAGGGCGCCAGGCCGGCGAGCTGCGAGGCGGCGGCGAGGAACACCGCGACCCCGAGCAAGACGACGTGCGACGTCCCCTCGTGGGTGCGCATCAGGAGCATGCCGAGGCCGATCCCGGTCAGCGCGGCCGCGGCGGTGGGGAGCGCCGCCGCGCCGCCGGACCCGACGCGCACGAGGAGCAGTCCCGCGGCCGCGAGCAGCACGACCCAGGGCCACGGCCCGGCGGCGAGCGCGAAGGCGCCACCGAGCGCGGCGGCCGAGAGCACCGCGAGGTGCATGACCGCCGCGGGCTGCTCGAACCGCATCTCGAGGCGCCGCCGCGAGAGCTCGTCGAGCGCGTGGAACACGAGCGACAGGGCGAGGGCGAGGCCCGCGACGAGCCACACGGAGAGCGCCTTCTGAGGTGGGTGCGCGATGACCCAGCCGAGCAGCGCGCCGCTCGCGAGGAGCGCGGCGGCCACCGGCAGCACCTTGCTGCGCTGCCTCCAGCCGACCCAGCACGCGGCCACGGAGAGCAAGACGAGCTGCACCGCGGTGGCCCAGAAGGTCTCGCCGAGGTCCGTCCGCACCGCGAGGGGGACGGTGAACAGGAGCGGCAGGAGGACGGCCGCCACGCGGGTGAGGCGCCAGATCGCGGGCTCCTCCTCGGCCTCGTCGGCGCGCATGCGCGGCAGGGCGGCGAAGAGCGCGGCGAACACGCCGACGATCGCGACGCCGAGGAACAGACGGGGCTCGTCGAGCCGGCCGAGGAGCCAGCCGTGCTGGTAGACCGCGGTCGCGAGGAGACAGAGCGCGGCGAGCCACGGCCAGCGGCGGCGGTAGGCCACCCACAGCATCGCGGCGTCGAGGACGAGCAGGTAGCTGAAGAGCGGCAGGGGCTGGTCGTGCCCGCTCGAGAGCGCGAGCGGGGTCACGAAGCCGCCGAGGAGGCCCAGGATCGCGGTGGGCATCGACTTGCGCCGCACCGCGAGGGTGACCGCGGCCCCGGTGACCGCCACGAGGAGCAGCCCTGCGACCCAGGTCGGGTAGAGGTCGTAGAGCGCGCGGCCGGCCCAGAACGCGACGTAGAGGATCGCGACGCCGGCGCCGGTGAGCCACTGCCCGAGGGTCGGGTGGGCGCGGCGGAGCTTCAGCTCGGAGCCGACCACGCAGCCGAGGCCGAGGAGGACCCCCGCGATCATCCGCATCGCGGGCGTGATCAGGCCAGCCTCGATCGAGTACTCGAAGAAGTAGATCCCGGCGAGCACGAGGATGCTCGCGCCCAGCGCGGCCGCGCCGCGTACGCCGATCCACTGCTCGAGGTCCAGGCCGGAGAAGATCCCGCGCGGCGCCTCGGCCGGCGTGCTCGGGGACGCGGGGGCGCCGCTCGCGGGACCTGCGCTCGCGGCTGCGGGGACGGCCTGCGCGGAGACGGCCTGCGTGGGGCCAGCCTGCGCGGCCGGAGCGCTCGCGCCGGCGCCCGACGCACCGGCCGCCGGAGCGCTCGGGAGCTCGGCGCTGGGGAGCTCGGCGCTGGAGGCCGCGACCGCCGGAGGCTCGGCCGGCCAGACGGTCGGATGCGCCGGGTCGACGACGCCGGCGGCGGCCGCGATCGGCGCCTCTGCGACGGGCTCGGCCCCGGCGATCGGGACCGGCGGCGCATCCCCGCTGGGCGCCGGAGTCGCGGCGACCTGGACGGCGGGC
>JAUHXR010000242.1 GCA_030426845.1 Polyangia bacterium
TCGCGCTCGTCCTGCGCGGGCTTGAGCTTCACAGGGCGCTTGCTCTTCTTCTTCGGCATGCACCCCGTTAACACGGAGCGAGCGGGATTAACAGCGCCGAGTGCTCAGGCCGTGATCTGCACCCGTCGCCCTTTCCTTCGCATCGCTTCGCGGTCGACCCGGATCCAACCGGTGCGTTTCGCCGATAGAGTTGCTCAATCAAGTCCGCAGCTGAGGATTCCGGGCTGCTTGAAGTAGATTACCTCTTGGAGTGCTGAGCAACTGAGTCGCTGCACCCCAACGGGATCCGTCCCGGGTAGCCATGAGTCTTGCACGACTCGGGTAGCCATGAGTCTTGCACGACTCGGCGCCGGCGGACCGGCGGCCGCCGGCGGGCCGGCACCTCACCCGCCGTTCCGCGGCGCAAGCTCGCCGGGTTCATTGACCCGCGGATCCGGCGCGGTCTTTCCGTAGCTACCGTCAGCTCACAGACCCAGGATCTCGTCCAGGTACTCCGGGTGGTCGTAGCAGAAGTGCGTCGGCTCGAAGCCGTCGAGGCCCATGCGCTCGCCGAGCGGGCGGTCGCCGCCGGAGTCCATCAGGCAGCCCTCGCCGTCGAAGTCGTTGTGGAACGCGTTGGGCGATCCGTAAGGCTGCGCGAGGCCGAGGCTGTGTCCCAGCTCGTGCGAGGAGGTCTCGCCCACGATGGAGCCGAAGGCGTCGATCGCGCGGCGCACCGCCGCGACGCGCGCGGGGTCTCCGTCGCCGCCGATCTCCGCGCGGGTCGCGAAGCGCTCGCGCACCGGGCCGAAGACCTCGTCGAAGAGCGGCTGCGGGTTCGGCGCGCCGAGGGGACGCTCGCCCGGGAGGCCCGGCTCCTCCGACCAGTAGAGGAACGACTCGACGAATACACCGCCGTAACCGGGGAAGCCGTCCATCTGCGTCTCGGCGTTGGTGCCGCCGATCAGATCGAAGAGCCGCAGGTTGCCGATGTCCTTGCCCGGCGTGTTGTCGTAGCCGAACAGGCCGACGCCGTTGGGGTCCGGGCCGCCGATCTCGAGGCTCGAGTACGCGGTGCGCGCGAAGTCTTCCGGCTCCTCGAAGCGCAGGTCGACGTTCCATCCCTCGAAGATGCCGCGCATGCGCGCCTCGACCGCCGCCTCGACCTGGCGACGCGCGTTCTGCAGGCCGAAGCGCCCGAGGCTGCTGTAGAAGCCCGGCAAAAAGCGCACGTAGACCACCTGGCGGACCGCGCCGAGGGTGAAGCCGAAGGGGACCGCCGGGCCCTCGAGCTCGGTCGTGCCGTCGATCGCGATCGGGATCGCAGTCCCGAGGAACGCGCCCCGGGCGTGGCCGAAGAGGGCGGCCACGAGCTGGTCGCGCTGCACCTCGACCTCGATGATGAGCTGGACCTCGTTGCCCGACACGAAGCCCGGGACGATCTCGACCGGGCCGAAGGGCTCCGGCGCGCCGCCACCCGCGGGCGTGAACATGCCCTGGATGCGCAGCACCGTCGTCTCGTCCGGGCGATCCGAGCCGCCGAGGAAGCCGGCGCCCTGGACGCGGATGATCTGCCCGAGCGCGGCGTCGGTCGGGTCGAGCGAGAAGAGGTCCGGTGGATTGAAGTGCAGAGAGACGTCTTGCGGCGCCGACTCGCTCGTCTGGCCCGAGCGGAGCCGGCTCCTCAGCTGGATCGACCCGACGAAGGTCCCCGGCAGCGGGCCGCCGAGGTCGGTCGTGAGCACGACCACCCCGCGGGTACGGTCGGCGCGGTCGAAGATCGCGACCGGCAGCTCGACGTCCACCGCGGTCGGGCTCCCGCCGGCGTCGAGCGTGAAGTCGCCGAGGAAGCGGGCGGTCAGCTCACCCTCCGTGCGGCTCAGGAACCCCGTCCCCGTGACCTCCGCCGCGTCGTTGCGGTGCACCTCGCCGCTCGGGCCGCCGGTGAGGGTGACCGGGAGGCGATCGGCGAGCTCGAGCGTGATCGCGAACGGCTCCGAGTCGAGCTCGTCCCCCTGAGCGACCACCGTCAGGTCGTGGGTCCCCGGGCCGAGCGCGTCGACCACGCCCTCGGTGAGCTCGAAGAACAGGCGCCCCTCGTCGAAGTCCATGACCGCGGGGAGCTGGCCGACAGGGGCGAAGCGGTCCTCGATGCGCAGCGTCGGCCCGTCGCCGAGCGTGTCGAGGGCCAGGCCCCGGACCACGAGGATCGAGCCCTCGACCGCGGGCGACGGCGCCTCGACCTCGAGGATGATCGGCGGCTCGAGGCCCGCGCCGCCATCGGGGAGGCTCGGGCCGCCGTCGCAGCCGGCGGCGAGGCCGAGGCACAGCGCGAGTCCGACGGAGAGCCGTAGGCCGGGCGAGCGGGAGGGCGAGGAGAGAGCGCGCGAGCGGAGGCGAAGCACGAGGGCCAGTCTACCGCCGGGCCCGGGCCCACGCAGCCGGCGGCGGCGGCGCCTGGGCAGGACGCCAGGCGCTGGTATCCTGGCCCGGATGCGGAGACTGACGCTTGGATTGCTCCTGGGCCTGGCCGCGCTGGCGTGCGACGGCGGCGGCGGCCCGATGCTGGAGCAGATCGCGCCCCAGACGGTGCGGGTCAACGAGGAGCTGCGGCTCTCGATCGCGATCGACAACCCCGGGGGCGCGACCGTCGAGCTGCGGGTGGAGCCGCCCGAGGATCTGCGGGCCTTCGACAGCGTGCACCGGATCAGCACCGAGCCAGGCGGCGCGATCTTCCGCTGGTCGCCGCTGTCGAGCCAGGTCGGCACCCACGAGCTGGTCTTCAACCTGACCGACGGCGGCTCGCGCATCTACGACTCGCAGACCGCGGTCATCGAGGTGCTGCCCTCGGAGGACTCGGCCCCCGTCTTCGTCCACCCGGGCCCCGGCGGCACGTTCGACCTCGAGCGCAACCCGTGCGTGACCTTCGACGTCGAGGTCCTCGATGACGACTCCGCGGACGTCACGATCCGCACCCGCGCCGATCTGCCCGACCGCGCCTCGCTCAACCCGGCCGGCGCCAAGCGCGCGACCTTCGACTGGTGCCCGACCCCCGATCAGACCGCGGCCTCCGAGCGCTACACCATCCAGCTCGCGGCCGACGACGGCGATCACCCGGTGGTCGAGCACGACTTCGTGGTCGTCCTTCGCACCGGCGACAAGGAGGGTTGCCCCGGCGCGGCGCCGACGATCACGCTCCGCTCGCCCGCGATGGCCGAGTCGGTCCAGAGCGGCACGTCGTACCCGGTCGAGGTCGAGGTGAGCGACGACATGGGACTGCGCGATCCGCCCATCCTCTACTACACGACCACCGAGCCAGACGACCTCGCGAACCCCGACGTGACCCAGTTCGAGCAGGCGGTGTTCGAGGACAGCGCCGGCCGCTTCACCGCGCGCATCCCGAGCCTCGGCCTCGCCGAGGGTCAGATGGCCCAGGTCTGGTACCTGGTCAGCGCGACCGACAACGACGACCCGACCGGCGCGCTCTGCGATCACCGCACCGACTCGATGGTCGTGTCGTTCTTCGCGGTCGGCGGGCCGCCGCCCGACGGGAGCTTCCCCCAGTGCGCGTCCTGCTCGGCGTCGGCCGAGTGCGCGTCGAACATCTGCGCCGCGACCGCCTCGGGCGGGCGCTGCGTCGACTCCTGCTCCGGCGGCGGGACGTGCAGCGCGGGGAGCTGCGGCGCGACGGTGACCACCGAGGGCGCGACGCGCGCAGGCTGCGGCCCCACCGGCGCGATCTGCATGGGCGGCACCGGCGGCCCCTGCACCGACGACGGCCGCGAGCCGGACGACACGATCGGCGAGGCGACCCCCTACTCCGCGATGATCGCGGACGGTCAGATCTGCGCGAGCGACGAGGACTACTTCTCGGTGTCCGTCCCCCGCGGGAGCCGCGTGACGGTCGACCTCGCGTTCACCCACGCCGACGGGGACCTCGACCTGTCGCTGCGCGCGATGGACGGAACGATCCTCGACACGAGCGCGGGCGTGCGCGACAGCGAGCAGGTCGAGCACTGCAACGCCGGCCCGACGGCGACCCTGTTCGCGCGGGTGTCCGGCTACAGCGCGGCGGAGAACGGCTACGCGCTCTCGATGGACGTCCAGCCCGACCCGGGCATGTGCTGCATGGACGACACCTTCGAGCCGGACGACACCCAGGCGGCGGCGCGCTCGGTCTCCTTCGGCGCGCCGTCGGGCGGCACGGAGACGGCCGCGTTCGACGGGACGGTCTGCGGAGGCGACGACGACTGGATCGCGATCCCCATGGCCGGCCCCGGCCGCATCGAGGTCGACCTCGTGTTCACCGACGCCGACGGCGACGTGGACATGCGCCTGTTCGATCCGGCCGGCACGCGCGTCGCGAGCAGCCTGTCGGTCACCGACGACGAGTCGCTCGGCGTCGACGTGGCCGGCGGCGGCACCTACGCGCTGCGCATCAACCTCGTCGGGAGCGGCGGCAACCAGTACCTCGGCGAGGTCCGGCGCATGTCCGGCTCGGGCTGTCTCGTGACCGGCGACTGCCCGCGCGGCACGATGTGCGAGGCCGGCGCCTGCGAGAGCGACCTGTGCGTGACGTCGAGCGACTGCCCCTCCGGGCACGTGTGCCAGACGGGTGGGCCCATCCCGGCGAGCAACCGCTGCGGCGTCGTCTGCTCGGTCAACAGCGACTGCCGCGCGGGTGAGGCGTGCAAGTGGAACACCCCGGGCCGCGCGTGCGGTGAGACGGGCACGGGCCAGAACGGCGACGCGTGCGGCACCTTCGCGGCCTGCGGCGGGCAGCGCGCGTGCCTCCCCTACCCCGGCGGCTACTGCGCGCGGGCCGGGTGCACCTCGGGCGCGGACTGCGAGACGGGCACGCACTGCGTGAACATCGACGGGCAGAACGTCTGCGCGCTCCACTGCATCACCGCCGCGTGCCGCGAGGCGGTCGGCTACACCTGCGATCTGCGCGCCTCGATCAACGATCGTGACGGCACGCCGAACCGCTTCGTGTGCGTGCCTCCGTAGCGCGCCGCCGGACGACACGATGGACCGTGACCGACTCCGCGCGTGGCTCACCTCGCCGCACCGGACGCTGCGCTGGCGCAGCGACGAGGACCCGGACCGCTACGAGGGCGTGACGACCAGCGACGAGGGGCTGCGCTGGTTCCGCTGGTCGCACCACCACGGCGAGGGCGGCGAGGGCGAGCACGAGGCGCGGCTGCAGTCCTTCGACGACTTCCGCGCCGAGGGTCCGCTGCGCCCGATGCCCGAGGCGCGCGAGATCGAGCTGCGCGCCTGGGTCGCCGCCCACGCCCGCTCCTCCAGCAGCGCGTGACCTGACGCCCGGTCCGCGGTAGACCGCGGCGTGCTCACGTGGCTGTACCTGCCCTTCTGGCGGCCCGAGGCGATCCAGATCCCGCTGCCGGAGACCGGGGTGCTCCCCGACGCGCTGCAGATCCACCCGTTCGGGGTGATGGTCGCGCTCGCGGTCCTCGTCGGCGCCCAGGTGGCGAGCCACCGGGCGCGGCGCGAGCAGGTCCACCCGCGGGTGATGGGCGAGATGGTCGGCTTCATGTTCATCGCCGCCTTCGTCCTCGGCCACATGCTGGACGCGGTCTTCTACCACTGGGACGTGGTGCGCGAGGACCCGCTGTTCGTGCTGGAGCTGTGGAACGGCCTGTCGTCGTTCGGCGGCTTCGTCGGCGCGTTCGTCGGCGGCGCGATCTGGAGCGTCTACCGCAAGATGCCGCTCCTACCCTTCGCGGACATCTGCGCGTACTCGTTTCCCTTCGGTTGGATCTTCGGCCGCCTGGGCTGCACGATCGCCCACGATCACCCCGGGCGCGTGACGGAGTTCCCGCTCGCGATCGAGGAGTACGTGATCCCCGGGATGCGCCCGCCCTGGCAGGTGCGCCACGACCTCGGGCTCTACGAGGCGATGTGGTGCGCGGCGATGATCCCGCTGTTCCTCTGGCTCGGTCGCAAGCCCCGCAAGCGCGGCTTCTTCATGGCGATCCTTCCGCTCCTCTACGCGCCGGTGCGCTTCGGGCTCGACTTCCTGCGGGCGACCGACGTGCCGGGCGCCGACCCGCGGCCGGTCCTCGGGCTGACCCCCGGGCACTGGGGCGCGCTCGTCCTGTTGCTCACCGGCCTCGCGGTCTCGTACCGCGTGTTCTTCGGCGGGCCGGTCGAGCTCCCGGAGGCCGCGCGCTGGGTCCCCGAGGGCGAGGTCCCCGAGGGCGAGGTCCCGGAGGGTCCGAGCGCCGACGATGAGCCGGCGCCGGCCGCTCGCGCGTCGAGCCCGGAGGGTGAAGAAGAGGAGTGAACGCCGTAGGCTGAGGGAGATGCGCGGCCGGCCCATCGCCCTCGGAGCCGCCCTCTCGGTGGGGGCCCACGCGGTGCTGGTGCTCGTGCTCTACCGGCTGCCCGCGCCGTCCGAGGCGCAGGCCCTCGCGGCGCGGCCGCCCTACGAGCTGCCCCTCGAGGCGGTCGGGGACGCGAACGGCACGGTGGGGGCCCACGCCCGCGGGACGCGGCCGACCTCCGGCGACCCGAGCGTGCCCGGCGGGGTGCGCTCGGCCCAGAACCTCGACGCGGCGGACCGCGGCCAGGGCGGCGACGGGGTCGGCCCGGAGCGCGGCATCCTGATGCTCGACGTCGCGCACGACGTGCTGCTCTTCGACTCGCCGCTCAACAACCTCGCCGCGGCGCAGACCCAGCGCATCCGCACCTCGCGCAGCCGCGCGACCCTCGAGCACCGCCGCGCGACCCCGAACCCCAACGACGACCCGTTCCTCGCGAGCGGCGACGGCGACCACCGCGAGCGGCGCCCGGTGCGGGCCACCGACGCGGCCGAGGGCGCGCGGGTCGCCCCGGTGGCGAGCGTCCTCGGGGGCGCGCCGTCCGAGCCGCGGCCCGGGTCGGTCGCGGCGGCGACGGCGGGGGCGGCCGGGCTCGAGGGCGGTGAGCCGACCCCCGGCGGGGCCGCGGCGGCGAGCGGGACGACGGCGGGCGCCGAGCCCAGCCCCGGCCAGGGGATCCTCGGCGGGCGCGGCTCCCGGCGCTCCGAGGCGGCGCGCGTCGCCCACGGACGGCCGAGCGTCGACCGAGGCCCGGCGGCGACCCAGGCCGAGGCCCAGGACGCCCGCATCCGCGACGACTCCGACGCGGAGAGCCTCGCGCGCGCCATGATGCAGAGCTGGGTCGAGTCGACCGCGCACACCGGCCCGCGCCGGGGCGTCGGCACGGGGGGCGTGGGCGGCGGCGGCGAAGCGGGCGTGGGCGGAGGCCGCGAGGAAGGCGGCCGCGCGGCGACCTACGGCCCGGGAGACGGCCGCTACGCCGCGCTCGACACCCGCGACGCCCGCTACCGGCGCTGGTTCCTCGAGAGCCGCCGGCGCATCCAGCGCGCGCTGACCTTCCCCGAGGCGCGCGCGCTCGCGATGGATCAGGGCACGGCGGTCTTCTCGATCGTGGTCCGCCGCGACGGCAGCCTCGCGGGCGCCCCGAGCCTCGTCCGCTCGAGCGGCTTCGACGACATGGACGCGGCGGCGATCCGGGCGATCCGCGCGGCCACCCCGTTCGCCCCACTCCCCGACGACCTCGCCCCGGAGCTCGCGCGCCTCACGCTGCGCCTGCCGGTGGACTTCTCGAACCCGATGGTCCGGTAGCCCGGACCCGCCTCCTGCCTCGCCCCTGGAGCTCGCCTCGCGCACGGCGAGCAGCGAGCGTCCCTTCCTCACGACGCGATCTCGAGATCGCGATCGCGCCGGGCTGTCCAACATCTGAACAGGCGCCCGGCGGTGTACGCCGAACCGTACGAGGAATGCGCAGCTTACAGGTCGCAGTCGGCGAGCCCTTGCCTTTCCAGGGGTTCGGCACGGCCTGTGCGGAGTCTCTCACCGACGAAGCGACGCGTGAGGAGACCGAGAATGCGAAACCTGATGACCATCGTGTGCGCCGGAGCCCTCCTGGGGGGCTGCCTGGGCCAGGGCGAGGTGGTGGACCGCGCCCCCTACGGTCACGACCAGAGCGAGATGCGGATCGACGCCGAGGCGGTGGCCAACTGGCGCGCAGACGGCGCGTGGCGGGTGAGCCCGGTCCTCGACGCCCCCGAGGGCGCGACGCGGGTCGGCGTGTTCCTCGGCCTCGACGCCGAGGGCCCGATGCCTCGGCTCCAGGCCCGCGCGGTCAGCCAGGGCGTGCCGGTCGGCGAGTGGGTCGACGTCGGCGAGACCTGGGCCGAGGTCGACCACCACGTCGGCGTGGCCGAGCTGGGCGCGGTCGGGGACGCGGCGGAGCTGCGGATCGACGCGGCGAGCGCCCCGCACCTCGCGCACCTGCGCTGGAACGCGGTCATCCCCGACGACGAGGGCGCGCTCGACGAGCCCCCGATGTCGGAGATCGGCGCCCAGCGCGAGGCGCTGCGGAGCGACCTGGCCGCGTTCGGCGTGATCTCGCGTGAGACCTGGGGCGCGCGGGCCACCCGCTGCTCGAGCCGCGACGCCAACAAGACCCGCCTCGCCGTCCACTACACCGTCACGCCGAGCTCCGACCCCGGCCGCCAGGTCCGCGGCATCCAGCGCTTCCACATGGACTCGCGCGGCTGGTGCGACGTCGGCTACCACTTCCTCGTCGGCATCGACGGCTCGATCTACGAGGGCCGCCCCCTCGACCTGCTCGGCTCGCACGTCGGCGGCAACAACACCGGCAACGTCGGCGTCGCCTTCGTCGGCTGCTTCAACAACTCGGGCTGCAGCGGCATGGGCCCGACCACCCCGCCCGAGGTGATGATCGACGCGGGCGGCCGCCTCCTCGGCCAGCTCGCCTCCATCTACGGCATCGCCGTCAGCGCGAGCACCCTCAAGGGCCACCGCGACCACGCCGGCGCGAGCACCTCGTGCCCCGGCAGCTTCCTCCACGCGCGGCTCGACGACATCCGGCGTATCGCGAGCAGCGGCGGCACGGGCACCCCGCCGCCTCCGCCGCCCCCGCCGCCCCCGCCGCCGCCGGGGGGGTCCTGCACCCACAACGCGGGCGGGACCTACGGCAACCAGGCGTGCTCGGCGGGCTTCCAGTGCTGTGACGGCCGCTGGCGCGTCCGCGGCTCGGCCCAGGCCTGCGGGACCTGCGCCTGCCTCGAGGCGACCGGCGAGACCGGCTGCACCGCGGGTGCGCCCCCGCCGCCCCCGCCGCCGCCGCCCCCGCCGCCCCCGGCCGGGAGCTGCGACCACACCGCGGGCGGGACCTACTCCAACACCGCGTGCTCCGCCGGCTACCAGTGCTGCGACGGCCGCTGGCGCGTCCGCGGCTCGGCCCAGGCCTGCGGCGCCTGCGCCTGCGTCGAAGAGACCGGCATGACCGGCTGCAACGCGCCTCCCGCGCCCCAGCCCCCGCCCGGCGCGAGCTGCGGCCACTCCCTGGGCGGCAGCTACGCCAACACCGCCTGCTCCGCCGGCTACCAGTGCTGCGACGGCCGCTGGCGCGTCCGCGGCTCGGCTCAGGCCTGCGGCGCCTGCTTCTGCGTCGAGGAGAGCGGCACGTCCGGCTGCGGCACCTGAGCGTCCGCGGCCTCCCCCTCGCGCCCCCCGCCGCCTCGCGCGCCGGGGGGCGCGCTCGTTTCGGCGTCCCCACCGCGTCCCTCCAGGCGCCGCGGCCGACGTAGGCGCACCGGCCGACTCGAAACACTACCGGTAGCGCTTGTTTGTCGAGGAGCGACGGACGAACGCTACGAGGAACGCGATTTCCGTCGCCCTCCGACGGACAAGCGCTAGCGGTAGCACCTATTTTTCGAGGCGCGACGGATAAGCGCTAGCGGTAGCGCTTGTCCGTCGAGGATCGACGCCGAAACGCTAGCGGTAGTGTTTACGGGTCGAGCGACGACAGCGGGGCGGCGGCGTTCGATGCGGTCCGCGCGCCACGGGCTCGGAGAGCTCGGAAGCTTCGGACCGTCCCCTCAGTCGGCGGTCGGGGCGGGGGGGCGCAGGGACCAGGAGCGGCGGAGCTGGACGGCGCCGACGCGGGGCGGGAGGAAGCGCCAGCGGCGGATGACCTCGTCGACGCAGCGGGTGAGGGCCTCGTCGGCGGTGCGGCCGCGGGTGATCTGGAGCCGGTCCACGCGGCCGTCCGGGTCGACGAGGAGGAGGACCTCGAGGTCGACCGCGAGGTCGGGCACCTCGTTGAGGCGGGCGTCGTAGCAAGCGCGGATCTGCGGGGTGCCCTGGGCGAAGACGCGCTCGACCGCCTCGGGCGGGATCATCGGGCGCGCGCTCGGGTCCTCATCGAGGTCGAGCGGGTCGGTGTTCGCCGCCGTCTCCGAGCGGCCCGGCAGGAGGCACCGGCGGCCGCCGAGGGCCGCGCTGCGCCAGTCGGGGTCGCCGCCGCCGCCGCTCGCGTGGACGCTCGCGCTCGCCCAGCCCTGCACGTAGCCGCCGGGGATCTGCACGCGGAGCTGCGCCCAGTCGCCGTCGGTCGCGCGCAGCTCGGCCGCCGCGCCCGACGGAACCGGGAGGCCGACCGTCTCGTCGAAGCCCTCCATGTCGGGGAAGAGGCAGGCCACGTCGCCGCTCGAGACGTCCGCGATCCGGCCGTCCGCCGACGCCGGCGCCGGGGCCGGGCACTCCTCGGTGGTCAGCGCGGTCGGGTGCACCACGGTGGAGTGCTCCATGTGGATCGCGACCGAGACGCGCGCCCCGCCCGAGCTGGAGGCGAGGACGTAGACCGGGGTCCCCTCGCCGAGCCGGATGTGGAGGTCGGCCTCGTCGATCTGCACCGCGCGCCGCAGGCAGGCCATCGGCCAGACGTCGCGGCGCGAGACCTCGCGGTGCGGGCCGCCGTCGACCGAGAGCACGAACGAGTCCACGTTCGCCTCGATGAGCTCGGCCGGATGAAGGCCCGGGTCCTCGCCGAGCGCGGCGCCGTCGAAGAGGTAGCGCCCCGACGCGAGCCGACCGAGGCGGCCGAGCTGCGGGAGCACGACCTCGCCGTCGTCGCCGCCGGTGGACGGGTCGAGCGGGTCGCTGACGATCGGCGGCGGCTCCTCCGAGGGGCCGCAGCCGACGCCGAGGGCGAGCGCGAGGAGGAGCCCGGACGCGGCGGCCCGCATCAGCGCACCATCGACGCGGGCACGTCCATGATGTTCCAGGTCATCCGCGAGCGCGGGACCTCGCGCGAGTGGATCACCGCGCGGCGCGGGCGCCCGTTGACCCAGACGTAGCGGCGCACCTCGCCTTGCTCGTCCGCGGCCACGTAGAGCTCGTCGGTGCCGTCGCCGTCGAGGTCGGTCGCGTAGGCCGCGTGCTCGAAGCCGCTCGAGTCGGGATCGACCCGCTCGATGGACCACTCGGCGTTCGCGTCGCGGCCGGGGCGCAGCATCCAGAGGCCGCTCGAGAACGACGCCGCGATCATCTCGCGGTGGCCGTCCCCGTCGAAGTCGCCGACGGTGAGGAAGCGGGTGAGGCGGTCGTCGATGCGCGCGATGACCGTCCCCGCGGTGGGCGCGGTGTCGGCCTCGTAGCGGCGGATCTCCACCGGCTCGATGATGCGGACGTTGGGGTCGCGCCCCTCGGTGAGCGCCTCGACCGCCACGTAGAGCTCATCGCGTCCGTCGCCGTCGACGTCGCCGACCCAGATCTCCTTGGCGTGCCGGTTGCCGAGGTCGGCGACCACCGTCGGGCCCTCCTGGGCGCGCGGCACGTAGCGCACGACGCTGCCGTGCTGCTCGCCGCCGTCGAGGTCGTTCGGCTCGCTCGGGGTGGCGTAGACCTCGAGGGTGCCGTCGCCGTTGAGGTCGCCGATCTCGATCTCGTGGATGAACGTGTCCGGGGTGCGGCTCAGCTCGGTGACCGAGTGGCCGCCCTCGCCGTTCGGTCGGATCACCGCGACCACCCCCTGGTCGTGGGTCGCGACCGCGAGCGCCGGGCGCTGGTCGCCGTAGAGGTCGGCGATCTCGGCGTCCCGCATGCGGTTGAAGCGGCCGCCGAACTCGGTCGCCCACAGCGTGGTCGCGGTCCACTCGGAGCCCTGGCGGCGCCACAGCTTCACCGCCGCGCCGGTGCCCCCGAGGGTGAGGATGCCGGGCGGGCCGCCGGGCGGCTCGTAGACCATCGCCTTGTGGAAGACGTTGCTCGACTCGTCCTCGATGACGTCGACGTGCCACTCGCCGCCCGAGCGCGTCAGGATCTCGAGCCGCGCCGCGCCGGGCTGCGGCACGATGCGGCCGTCGGCCCCCACGGGGAACTGCGAGTAGGCGAGCAAGAGCCCGCGCGGGAGCGAGTCGGGCACGTCCGCGGTCTGCGCGGAGGGCGCCGGGCGCTCGGCGGGGGCCTCCGGCGTCTCCGGCTCCTCGACCTGGGGCGTCTCCGCCGGCGTCGCGGGGCGCTCCTCGTCGCCGTCGCAGCCGAGGGTCACGAAAAGGGCCAGCCCCGCCATCGCGAGGCCAGCCGGCCCGAGCACCTTGAGTCGGTCTGACATGGCTCCTCCTACCGCCCCGGGTGCTAACAGCCGGGGCGGCGGGGAGCAAAATGTTCCGCGCCCCCGAGCCGCCCCCTGGCGACCGGACCGCGAAGCTCGTGCCGCGCCGGATCAGCCCGGGAGCAGAGGAGGTCGGGAGGGGAAGAGGTGAGCGGCCGACCGTCGAGCCCCCCCGAGCCGAACGCTCCCCGCCATCGAACGATCCCCCCCAGCGGCCGCGCGGCGGACGCACCTCCTCTGCCTCCCGGCCTCCTCTGCTCCCGGCAGGAACGCAGGACGCCCAGGCCGCCCCAGTCCAGGACTCCCTACCCGGGCACGGGGATGAGCTCACCGCACGCGGGCGGCGGGTCGGCGCCGGCGTCGATCGTCAGGTAGCGCTCGTCGGTCATCACCGTGCCGTCCGCCGCGGTCATCGACGCGCGCACACGCAGGAGCTGACCGACGACGCAGCCGGGGTCGGCGACGATCGCGGTGACGCCGATCGCGAGGCGGCGGCCCTCCTCGTCGGCCGGCTCGAGGCTCACCGGCAGCTCGAGGCGCTCGGGGGCCCGGCTCTCGTCCGCGAGCTGCAGCTCGAGGGTGAGCATCGGGAAGTCCTCGTCCTGCGCCATCCCGGTGGCGCGCGCGGCGACCCAGAAGTGCCAGCCGCCCTGCGCGCCCCGGATCAGCGGGGCGTGGTCGCCGTCGGTGATCTCCTCGAACCGCCACGAGCCCACCCCGAGCTCGAGGTGCGCCTCCTCGGGCGGCAGCTCCGGGGCGCAGGCCCCGAGGAGCCCCGCCGCGGCGAGCGCGACGAGGGCTCGCCTCACCGCCGGCTCCGGCGGCGGCGGGCGACGACGAGGCCAGCGAGCCCGAGGAGGCCGGCGAACCCCGCCAGGCCCGCCCCCGGGCGGGGGCTCACCGCGCAGCCGCTCGCGGCCGGGGGGCCGGGGATGCGCGCGTTGCTGTCGACCAGGGCGGCCGCGATCATCTCGGTGTTGTCGGTCACGACGCGGCCCTCACCCTCCGGGCCGATGCGGCGGATCACCCGGTTGGCGGGGAGCGGGCCGTCGACCTCGAAGGGCCAGGTGCGGCCGTTGCCGCGGATGACGGTGCCGTCCTCGAGCACGACGCGGAACGGCGCCTCGCTGCGGAACACGCTCGGCGAGCACTCGATGACGCGGTCCGCGTTGTGCTGGTTGGAGACGTCGCCGAGCTCCGAGTTGAAGTCGAAGATCGGGTCCACGGTCATCTCGTCGGGCGACATCGTGGTGTAGAGGCGGGTCACGTAGGGCGCGGCGTCGAAGAGCGCGCGGGTCTCCTCGAGCGGCTCGATGACCTCGGTCGCGACCGCCTCGAGGAAGGCCGCCGGGTCGAAGCCGTCGATGCGGGTGCGGGCGAGGTCGAGGAAGCAGACCGGGCAGTCGAGCAGCTCGTCACGCGTCACGCCGGGCGGCACCGGGACGTGGCGGGCGATCACGTCGCGCATCCCGTCGTGCTGGCCGAACACCCCGAGCACCTGCTGGAGCAAGGCGCCGTGCTGCGCCGACCAGTCGGCCGTGCGGATGTCGTCCCAGGTCTGGCTCTCGCTGCGCGCGAAGATGGCGTCCGCGAAGGGACCCGCCGCGCCGGCCTGCTCGGTGACGAAGCCCTGACCGCCGGCCTCGTTGGCCGCGCGGGTGACGACCGCGTTGTAGTTCGCGTTCGGGTTGATCCAGTTGATGAGCGCCTCGTTGAGCTCGAGCGCGTGGTAGTTCGCGGGGATCGCGCGGCTCTCGCCGA
>JAUHXR010000003.1 GCA_030426845.1 Polyangia bacterium
TTGCAGAAGTCTCACATGTCCCTCCCGGGCGCCGCGGGTCGATAGGCGGGGTCGTCGGGCGAGACGATCCCGGAGTAGAGGCCGCGCTGACCGAGGCGGTCGACGAAGCGGCCGTAGAGGAAGTGCCCCTCGTGGAAGGTGCGCCCGCACTCGCCGGGCTCGGCGGTGGGCGCGGCCATCCGCGCGACGGGGTCGATCGCCGGCGGCTCGATGACGGCCGCGCCGCCCTCGAACGGGCCGCCGGCGACCGGGGTGAAGGTGTCGAGGAAGGTCTCGATCGAGGCGCGCGCGTTGCAGTGGTAGTCGAGGTAGTAGAGCTCGAGCGCGAGGCCGTCGCGCGGGGCGTCCCAGGTCACGTCCAGGCGGCCGTCGGCTCGCGCGCGGACGTCGAGCGCGGTGGGGCGGTCGGCGACCGTGTAGGCCATGGGGCCGTGGCCGCTCTGGCGTCCGGCCGGGTCGATGGCGGTGACCGTGTAGAGGCGGACGCGCCCGTCGCTCAGGTCGACTCCGTCGTCGAGGAGCTCGGTCGAGGCCGTCTCGCCGACGAGGGTGCGCGTCTCGCCGGGGCCGCTGCGGTGCACCGCGTAGCGCGCCGCGCCGTCGACCGCGGCCCAGCGCACGCGGACCGAGGTCGCGCTCTCGACGTCCGCCGTCGTCTCGCCCGGCCACCGGGGCGCGTCGAACGCGGGCCGCGACCAGCGCTCGGTGCCCACCTCGCGCACGCGGTAGGCGTGAGGCGCGTCGGCCGCGGTGAGGTCGACGTAGGTCGCGGGGTCGGCGTCGGCCTCGACGGTCGCGAGCGGCGCGAAGGCGCCGGCCATCGGGTCCGCGTCGGCGCGCGCGATCTCGTAGCGTCGCCCCGCCCGGGCCGCGAAGCGCAGCTCGACCCCTCTGGTCGTCGTCGTGGCCGTGATGGCGTCGACCGTCGCGGGCGGCCGCGCGGGGAGGTCGCCGATCCGCGGCCGCATGAGGTAGAGCGTGGACGACGTCGCCGCGTTGGTGTCCGAGGCCGCGTCCGCGCCGCGCTGGCCCCCGCCCCACGTGACGAGCACGTCGAGGTCGGCGACGTAGGTCGTGTGCCCCATGAAGTGGGGCGGCTCCTCGACGGGGACCTCGTCCCACCGCATCGCGACCGCGTCGAAGGCCCAGAGGCGCACGGGCGACCACGTCGCGGGGCTCATGAGCGGGACCTCGTGGACGTCGTTCTGGAGCAGCAGGACGCGGCCGCTCGGCGCGTGCCATGTAAGCTGGAGCCGCTGGTGGTTGAGCTGCGGCATCCCGCGCGGGGGCCCGGCGCCTTCGTCGAGGTGGGACCACCCGGCGGGCAGCGCGCCCTCGGACGGAGCGTCGGCCCACCCGCTCGCCGCCGCCGCGTCGACGTCGAGCACCCAGGTGTCCGAGTGGACGTACTGGCGGTAGTACGAGTTGCAGGTCTCCTGGTCAACGACGCCGCAGTTGTCCGTCTCGTCTCCGTCGAGGTGCCCGTAGGTCCACGGGCGCGAGGTGCCGCCGAAGACCACCAGCCGGCGGGCGTCGCGGTCGAAGGCGATCCCATAGAAGGAGCGCCCCGCGAGGTCGGCCGGGATGGGGTGGCGCAGGACCGTGTTGGCGTGCTCGACGTAGGCGTAGAGGGCGTCGCCGCCGACGAGGAACAGCGCGTCGGACGCGGGGTCGTAGGCGGTCTGGGCGTGGATCCGCTGAGGCCACGCGGTCCCGCTCGGCCGGGCCGCGGCCCACGCGTCCTCGACCGCGTCGTAGAGCCACGGGCCCCGGGGGTCGCCGCGCACCACCCGCCAGCCCGCGATGCGCCCGGCGGGGAGCGAGCCGTGGCTGGCGCCGCCCTGGACGGTCACCACGCGCTCGGCGTCGTCGAGGTAGTCGACCTCGACGAGGCAGCGTCGCGGCGGCCGCGCGCGCGGGGTCGCCTCGATGAAGCGGTCCTCGCGCAGCGCGTATCGCCAGGTGTAGGGGCTCTGGGCGTAGCGGTGCGAGACGTGGCCGCCGTGGTGGACGATCGACTCGGTGCGCGGGTCGTAGGCGACGCCGCTCTCCCATACGAAGGCGGGGAGGTCGTCGCGGACCAGCTCGAAGCGGTTGGCGGTGAGCTCGGGGCGGAAAGGCTCCGGCGCAGGCGAGCCGGCGTCGTCGCCCGTCGCGGCGTCTCGGGTCGCGACCGCCGCGTCGCGCGTCCCGGCGTCCGGGTCGGCCGTGGCGCCGGGGCCGCACGCGGTCAGGGCGAGGAGCGAGAGGGCCAGGCGGCCAGACCGGGCCGAGGTGAACGCGTCGCGCATGGGCCCCCGATGTGCAACTGGCGTACCGCGGCGGCGGTCCTCCCCGATTCACGGGCGATCCCGGGCCCCTCGCCGCGGGGTGTCGGGTGCACTGGACCGCGTTGGTCGGGTTTACCCATCCACGGCCGCACCGCGAGCCGCTGGCGGCGTCGCGTGGGGAGCGGGCCGGCCTCGAGCCTCGCCCCCGCCTCGTGGTATCGAGAGCGGTGTGGGCGCGGTGAGCGCGCAGATCGTGCTCCGCCTCGCGGCGGTGACGCGGGGGCCCGAGACGCCTCGGGCGCTCCTCGCCCGGGTGGGGCTCACGCCCGATCTCGATCCGGCGCGCGCGCTCGAGCAGACGGTGGAGGCCGAGGCCTACTACGACCTCCTCGAGCGGGCCGCGGGTCCCGACGATCACGGGCTGCCCTTTCGCTACGCGGCGTCGGTGACGCCCGACGACTACGGCGCGATGGGCCTCGCCGTCAAGACGGCGAGCACCGTCGAGGGCTCGCTGAGGCGGCTCGCGCGCTACGTCCTCGTGCTCACCGACTCGCTCGCGTACGAGCTGCGCCCCGAGGCGGGCGGCGCGTCGATGGTCCTGCGGGGCCGACCGCACCACCGCCGCGGTGCGTGCCTCGCGAACGAGGCGGGCCTCGCCGCGATCACCTCGCTGATGCGCCAGATCGCGGCCTCGCCGGTCCAGCCGACCTCGGCGTCGTTCCGCCACCCGCGGCCCGCGTCCAGCGCGCCGCACGAGGCGTTCTTCGGCTGCCCGGTCCGGTTCGGAGCGCCGGACGACGCCCTCGCGTTCGACGCCGCGGGCCTCGCGGCGACCACGCGGCTCGGCGACGCGGGGCTCTCCGACTACCTCCTCGCCCACCTCGAGGCGATGCGCGCGCGGCGGGTCGACCAGGGCCTGGAGGCGCGGGTGCGGCGCGAGGTGATGGACTCGCTCTGCGACGGGCCGCCGTCGCGCGCGCGGATCGCGCGGCGGCTCGGGGTCAGCGAGCGGACCCTCGCGCGCCGGCTCGCCGACGAGGGGCTGACGTTCCGCGAGGTCGCGGACCGCGCCCGCCGCGAGGTGGCCGAGTCGCTGCTCGCGCGGCCGGAGCACGCGCTCGCCGAGGTCGCGTTCCTCACCGGGTTCGCCGATCAGAGCGCCTTCCAGCGCGCGTTCAAGCGGTGGTCCGGGCGCACCCCCCAGGCGTTCCGCCAGGGCCTCTGACCGGAACGGTCAATCGATTGGCCGGCGTCGCCAAGCCGGCCGCGTGGGCTCACGGCACGGTGGGACGGTCGAGCCTCGACGCCGACCTCACGCCGAAGGGAGAACCGCATGACCGCCTCGAACCGCCTCCGTGTCGCCCGCTGGACCGGGCTCGCCTACCTCGGGATCGTCGTCCTCGGCCTCTTCGCCGAGCTGGCGGTGCGCGGCCGCCTCGTCGTCCCGGGCGACGCGGCCGAGACCGCCGCGCGCATCGCGGGCGCGCCGGGCCTCTTCGGGCTCGGGCTCGGCGCCGACCTCCTCATGGTCGCGCTCGACGTGGGCGTCGCGTTCGGCCTCTATCGGCTGCTCCGCGGCGTCGACCGGCGGCTCGCGGTCGCGGCCACCGGCTTCCGGCTCCTGCAGGCCAGCGTGATCGCGGCGAACCTCCTCCACGTCGCGCGCGCCTTTGCGCTCGCGCGCGGCGCGGTGAGCGACGCCGCGCTCGCGGGCCCCGCCCTCGCGGCGATGGAGCGCCACGCCCTCGTTTACGACGTCGCGCTGATCGCCTTCGGGCTCGCGTGCCTCGCGCTCAGCCGACTGCTCTATCGCGCCACCGCCCCGCGGGCCCTCGCGTGGGGGCTCGCCGCGACGGGGCTCGTCTACCTGACCGGCTCCGCCGCCGCGGTGCTCGCGCCAACGGTGCAGGCCGCGATGGATCCGCTCTACGCGATCGCGATCGTCGTCGAGCCGGCCTTCGCGATCTGGCTGCTCGCGCGCGGCGGCCGTCCCGGCGCCCTGGTGCCGCGCGAGGTGAACGGGGGCGCGCCGGAGGGCGCCTCGCCCGCGTGAAGCGGGATGGCGCGCTACCGCGTGACCTCGAGCCGCGCGAACGGGCGCGGCTCGGTGAGCGGGCCCTCGAGCTCGAGCGCGGCCGCGGCGGGGGGCGGGAGCAGGCGGTAGAGGAGCTCTACCTCGGCCCGGACCACCGAGGGCGGCACGTCCCATCGCAGCGCGCGGGTCGCGTCGGGGGCGAGCCGGTCGTCGCGCGCGAGCGTGCCGTAGGGGGGCATCGTCGGCTGGCCGTCGGCGTCGTGGTAGACGCGCATCAGGACGGTCGGGCTCGGCGTGGACCAGACCTCGGCGCCGGCCGCGTCGAAGCCGCGCGCCCGGACGATCAGCATCCGCCCGGGGAAGCCCGAGGGCACCGCGTGCCGCGCGCGGTTCTCGAGCTCGACCTCGAGCGCGCCGCGGCTGAGCTCGCCGCGCAGCGCGAGCGCCGAGGCCATGAAGTCGCGCGAGGGCGCCTCGGCCCAGAGGGTGTGCGGGCCGAGGAAGCGGTGGCTGCGGTGGCTGTCGCGCGAGGAGACCGCGCCGCTCGCGCCCTCGACCTCGGGCATGTGACAGTCGGTGCAGGTCTGGCTCGCCTCGCCCGCGCGGTACTCGCTCCCCGTGGTGCAGGTCGGTGAGCCCTGGCGGTTCTGCATCTCGCCGTGGCACGCGAGGCACAGGGTCTCGCCGTCGGTGATCCACGGCGCGGCCGATCCGACGTCGTGCGGCGCGGGCGCGTCGGCGGTGAGGTCGTGGGGACCGCGCAGCGCGTCGCCCGGCTGGAGGGCGGCCGCCCCGCGTCCTTCGCCGACGCCCGAGAGCGCGTGGCAGGACGCGCAGGTGACGCCCCCGCGGGCGATCTCCGAGTCGGGCGCGTCGACCGCCCGCGGGCCGTGGCAGCCGGCGCAGCTCGTAGCGATCGCGTCGCCCTCGCGCGCCATCCGGAAGCGACGCATCGCCCCGTAGATCGGGTCGGCGTCGTGGTGCGCCGAGGCGTGCATGCTCTGTCGCCACTCGCTGACGACCGCCTCGTGGCAGCTCGCGCAGGCCGTGAGGTCGTCGACGTCGAGGCGCGCGTGCGGCTCGGGATCGGGCGAGGTCGGCTCGGCCGGGGTCGGCTGGCTGGAGGGCGGCGGGCGGTCCTCATCGCAGGCGGCGAGGAGGACGAGGGTGAGGGTGAGGATCGTCGGCGTTCGCACGCTCGCACGGATAGCAAGCGCCAGACCGCGCGGGAACGCCGCGTGGGATCGGCGAGGGTGCAACGCGCTGAAACGGTCCGGTCAGCGCGCGTGACGGCGCGGAGGGCGGTCGGTGCGGCGACCCACCAGGAGGACGTGGGTCTCGCCCTTCGTGGGGCGTGACCCGGTCCGGGCTCCGACGCGGCGCATCTGTGCGTCGAACCCCGCCTGCCGCATGCGCTTCGCGAACGGCTTGTCCGCGCTCGCCGACCAGACGACGAGCACTCCGTCGGGGCGGAGCGCGCGGTGGATGTCGCGCAGGCCCTCGGGCGAGTAGAGCCGCCAGTTGCCGCGCACCGTCATCGCGATGGGCCCGTTGTCGACGTCGAGGAGGATCGCGTCGTACGCGTCCGTCGAGCGCTGGATCACCCGCACCACGTCGTCGCACACCAGGGTCACGCGCGGGTCCTCGAGCGGCCGGCCGGCGAGCGGGCCGAGCGGGCCGCGGTGCCACTCCGCGAGCACCTTCATCAGCTCGACGCAGACGACCTCGGTGCGCGCGGAGGTCGCGTCGAGCACCGCGCGCAGGGTGTAGCCGAGGCCCAGCCCGCCGACGAGCACGCGGGGTCGCGAGCGGCGGGCGAGGTGGGCCTCGACCTCCGCGGCCATCGCCTCCTCGGAGCCCGACAGCTCGCTCGACATGAGGACCGAGCCGTCACAGAAGATGGCGAGGCTCGAGCCCTGGCGGACGAGCTCGAAGCTCCCTCCGTCGGGGGTCGTGGCGGAGCCGATCACATGCCGACGCTGCACCGCGGGAACGGTAGCTCAGTTGCGCGGGCCGCACAGCCGCTTCGCGCCGGGTCGCTACGATTCGACCGGGGGCGCTCCGGAGCCGTCGCCGCCGCCCGTGAGGTCGTCGAGGTACTGGCCGCTGAAGACCTCGAAGCGCGCGGGCTGGGGGGCGACCTCCTCGTGGTCGGGGAAGGTCTGGACCACGTCGAAGGGCGCGCTCCCGACGGGCAGCTCCATCTCGACCGTCCGGAGCGTCACGCCGTCGACCCGCAGGTCCTCGTCGTACTCGAGCCGCAGGCGCGTGCCTTCGAGGCTCCAGCGGAACGAGGCGCCGAGCGAGCTGCGCTGGCCGGTGATCGGGTTGGTCTGCTCGAGCGCGCTCGGCTCGCCGTTGACGACGCCGCACTCGTGCGAGAAGCCGCGGAGGTTCGGGTAGAGCTCGAGCCAGACGCAGCGCTGGAGCGAGTTGATCTGTCCCTGGCTCGCGGCCCCGAGCTGCACCATCGAGGACGCGCTGACCGCGCGCCGCGGCGCGTTGAACCCGACCGTCGCCACCCAGGTGCCCGCGACGAGGGCCTCGCTCTCGGTCGGCGCGCGGGCGGGGGCCTGTGCGCGCACGTTCGGGGCGAGCGGCGCGTCGGGCGCGCGATACTCGGGTGCGGGGATGTCGATCGTCTCGATCTGGACGCTCGGCCGGTTGGCGAGGCGCAGCGCGCTGAGACCCAGGACCGCGAGGCCGACGACCAGGCCGACGATCCGCCCCGGCGGCAGGCCCCCCGCCTCGGGCGCCGCTCGCCTCGGGACGCGCCGCGGCAGTGGGGCCGCGCAGCCGTCGCAGAACCTGGCGTCGCCCTCGTTGACGCGCCCGCAGGCCTCGCACTCCATGGCCGCAGCATACGCGGGGGCCCGGCGGGACTCCCTCGTGTCGTTGCGGCGCGGGCAACAGGCACGTAGACCGGAGCGGCGATGCCGCGAGCCACATCCGCCGCCCGGGTCGTCTTCGCGCTGGTCGTCCTCGCCCCGCTGGCGGTCGGCTGCGCCGAGGACCGGTGGTGCGTGGACGGACGCGCGACGGTAGAGAGCGACGCGCACCGTTGCCTCGATGAGGGGCTGGGCCCCTGCGCGCCGAGGGTCGAGGTCGCCTTCGGCGAGGTGCGCGGCGAGCCGTTCATGACGTGCGCCAGCCCGCTCCCGGGCGCGTGCACGGACGGGGTCCGCGAGGCCGACGTCGTCTACGCCCGCGACGGCCAGCGGGTGCGCGTGTCGCTCTTCGGCCTGTCGCGTATGGGGCTGCTCCACGGGGCGTTCCACTACGTGGACGTGCCCACCCTCGTGGGCGACGGCGGGCTCGGCTCGTTCTGCGAGCTCCGCGTCAACGACCTCGTCGGCGACGACCCTTGTGCGACCCAGTACGTGCGCTGCGCCACGAGCGGTCGCATCACCGTGGCCCGCGACGGCAGCGGCGAGGCGTCAGTCACGTTCGCCGAGGGGGACCGAATCGAGGCGCGCTGGCGCCCGTAGGGCGTCAATGAGGCGTGCGAGAGTACGCGCGTCAGAACCGGGTGGGCGCGCGCGGATGCCCGGAGGTTCCGCGCCAGACCAGGACAGCGCCCGCGACCAGGAGCACCGCCGCGAGGCCGGCGAGGAGATGGAGGACGACGAACGAGGTCACGTCCGGCAGGTACTCGACGTAGCGACGAGGGGTCCCGCCGCGGCCGAGCAGGATGTGGCTGTAGGCGAGGAGGTGCGCGCCGCCCGCGATGGCGCCGAGGCCTCCCCAGCCAGTCGGCTCGACCGAGGCGGGGCGGAGGCAGGAGAGCCACCCGACCATTCCGGCGGCGAAGGCGAGGTGGGTCGAGCCGCTGACGAACAGCGTCTGTGAAAGCAGAGGATCCTCGGACCTGAAGGTGGTGAGGAACACAGCCTGGCCGGCGAGCACGGCCTGGAGCCGGGCGCTGCGACGGCGCCAGGGGCTCGAGGCGCGGCCGGCGCCGCGGAAGGCGAGGGCGGCGAGCCCGAGTCCCGGGAGCCAGGCGAGCCAGCGAAGGCCGGGGGTGGTGGTCTCGCCGAGGGAGACCGCCAGGACGACGAGGCCCGCGATGGCGGCTGGCCACCAGGGGGTCGGCGTGTCCTCGACCGCCGTCCGCGCGAGCGCGCCGACGGCGATCAGGGTCGGGACGTAGGAAATCGCCCAGCCCACCTCGAGGCCTCCATGCGGCGAGGTCTCCAGCAAGCCGGGCAGGAGGATCAGGCCGAGGATCGCGAGGGCGAGGCTCTGGCTGGCGCGCGCCGCGGGCGGGACCGAGCTGGGCAGCGCCGCCGCGCAGGCCAGCACGAGCGCCGCGACGCCCACGACGCCGCCCACAATACCGGGCACCACGATCAGCGAGAGCACGAGCGCCGGCCCGAGCACAACCAGCCCGATCAGCCACAGGGCCCGGCGTCTCGCGAGGGCGCGCGGATCGGGGGGGCTCAGCAGCAGGGGCAGCATCACGACGCCGGCCCCCGCGTGCCCCTGGAACGCGGCGTCGTAGGCAGCGGTGGGGAGCAGGTTGGAGGGTGGCACGGTAACGATCGCGAGGACCGCGCCGCTCAGGAGCGTCGCGGCTCCCACCCACCACCACGCGCGAACCAGCCACGCGCCGGGCGCCTCGCTCGCCGGCATGCCCTAGCCTGGGTTGCGTCGGTCGCGTTGTCGATGGCGTCGTGCGCGTGACCGAGGTCGTCGTGCGTGTGACCGAGGTCGTTGGTCGGTGGCGCGCAAGTCCGGTTGAGCTTGCCGTAGCCCGGGGTGCGGCCGCTTGGGTGGCAGGCACGGGCACGGGTAGGGGAGCAGGGCGCTTTCTGGCGCCCTGCGGGTCAACGACCCGTGCGGAGGTTGTCGAGGAGCATCTCCTCGAGCTCGGGCTCGAGGCCGACGGCGGCGAGCTTCGCCATGACGGCGTCGCGCGGGTAGTCGACGCGGCGCAGGGTGAGGCGGTCGCCGTCGAAGAGGGCGTAGGCGCTGCGCGGGTCGCCGAGCCGGCGGGGGAAGCCGACGCTGCCCGGGTTGGCCGCGAAGCGCTTGTCGCTCAGGCCGTCGATCGTGGCCTCGCCGTCCGGGACGAAGAACACGGTGCGGGCCCCGACGAAGGTGTAGGTCGGCTCGCGCTCGCAGGGGTGCGCGAAGGGGTCGAAGACGCCGTGGTGGCGCCGCTCGACGAGGAGGGCGGGGACGTGGGTGTGGCCGACGAAGCCGTGGGGGCGCGCGAAGCTGGCGAGGGCGGCGGCGAGGCTCTCGTCGATCGCCTCGTTGAAAAGCAGGTACTGCGCCTCGTGGCCGGGCCACAGGTACTGGTCGAGCGGCGCGTCCGGGGCGGCGTGGACGAGGTGGAGCGAGCCCTCCTCGTGCTGCGCGGCGGCGTCCCACCCGAGCGCCTCGACGCGTTCGAGAAGCGCGCGCCAGGCGGGGGCGTCGGCGAGCGCCTCGCGGGTCCAGGTCGACACGCCCGCGAAGAGAGGCTCGTTGTCGTCGGACGGCGCGACGACGTCCCGCTCGTGGTTGCCGACGAGCCACACGTCGGCCACCGCCTGGATGCGCGCGAGGCACGCCGCGGGCTCCGGGCCGTAGTCGACGTGATCCCCGAGCACCGCGACGCGCTCGGCGCCCTGCGCCTCCGCGTCGCGCAGGACCGCCTCGAGGGCGTCCAGGTTGCCGTGCACGTCGGAGAGGATCGCCCACCGCGCCATGGCCGGAGCATAGACGCGCCCGGGTGACGCCGCAGGGCCACGGCGAGGCGCGTCGCTGCTTCCTCGGTCCGGCGCGCGGCCCGTCGTGCGCGGGCTCGCAAGCGCGTTTCGCTCCGCGGCCGGGTGTCGTAGCGTCGAGCCCGATGGGGGCGGACGAGCGCGACGCGGCGCCGGAGGCGTACCGCGCGGCCCTGCGGGGAGATCTCGCCGGGCTGGTGCAGGCGTGGGCGACGCTGACGGACGCGGGCTGGCGGCTCGCAGGTCAGGCGCTGGTCGCGCTCGGGCAGCCCGAGCGGGCGCCCATGCCGACGCTCGATGCGGTGACGGCGGCGCTGCCGTCGCGCGGCGCGGTGGAGGCGCTCGGGTCGATGGGGCGGGCCGGCCTCCTCGCCCTCGACCTCGACGCGGTGGCCGGCTGCGAGGCGCGGCTCGCGGGTGTGGGGACAGCGGCCGCGTCGCGACTGCAACGTCTCTTGCTGGGGCAGAGGTCGGCGCTGACCGGTGACGCGGCGCGGGCGTCGGGGCTCGCGGCGGAGCTCCAGGAGGAGGCCCGCGCGGGCGAGCACGCGGTCGCGCTCGTGGAGGCGGCGATCCTCAGCGCGTTCGCCGCGATGGCGGCGGGGGACCTGACGTCCGCGATCCAGCGCGCGCGCCTCGCGTCGCGGATGGCGCAGGCCGAGCGGCTCTGGCTCTCGCACTTCACCGCGAGCGTGATCCTGGCGCGGCTCCGAAGGCTCGGCGGGCGACCGCACCTCGCGGGGCTGATCGCGGGCGCGTGCCGCCAGGCCGCGCCCCCCGCGTTCGACGGATGGTGCGCGTGGGAGCAGCTCTTTGCCGGGGTCGCGCCCGAGCCCGCGCGGCGCGCCGATCGGCTGGGGCGGGCGGTCGACGCCGCGGCGCGGATGCTGACGACCGGATCGCTGGACCACGCGGCGGCGGTGACCGCGGCGCTCGCGGTGAGCGCGCCCCACGCATCGGACTGGGCCGCGGCGGTCGCGGCCACGAGCTCGCGCGCGCCGGTCGCCGTGGACGCGGCGACCGCGGCCTGGCTGGAGGGCGACGTCGACGAGCCGCCGCCGGCCTTGATGGGCCTCGTCGCGCCGGAGTGGTCGGAGGACGCCACGCCGGTGGCCGTCGGCGCCCCGGGCGCGCGCGGGCGGAGGGTGCTCGCCGCGCCGGAGGGCTACGCGCGCCTCACGCCGCTCGGGGCCCGGCCGGCCCGGCCCGAGGCGGTCGCGGCCGCGATCGTCCTCGCCGGCCCCGAGGGGCTCTCGCGGGAGGCGTGGTTCGAGCGCGCCTACGGGTTCGCGTACCGGCCCCGGCTCCACGAGGCGAGCTTCAAGGTCGTGCGGCACCAGGCGCGCAAGCTCCTCGGCGAGCACGCGACCGTCCTGAGCGAGGGGGAGACGCGTCGCCTCGAGGCGCGCGCCGCCTTCGCGGTCCCCGATCCGCGCACCCGGCGGCCGCTCTCCGACGTCGTCCTGCGCACCCTCGCGAGCGCGGGCGAGTGCAGCGCGCGCGAGGTGGCGGAGCGGCTCGGCGTGCCGCTGAGGACGGTCCAGATGGCGCTGCGGCAGATGACCGAGGAGGGCGCCTGCGTGGCTCACAAGGACGGCCGGCGGATCGCCTACGCGGTCGAGGACACGACGTTCTGCGCGCTCACGCGGGCGTGATCATTCGCTCGCCAGCGCGGCGATCTCGGCGTCGGTGAGGCGCCGGTCCCAGACGCGGAGCTCGTCGATCGCGCCGTCGAACGGCAGCGTCACGGCCCCCGCGTTCTCGTCGGCGCCGATGAGCAGGTCGTGGGTGTCCGCGAGGACCGGCTCGCCGACGACCTCGGCGGAGAGGACCCCGTCGACGTAGATGCGCCGCGCGCCCGCTTCGTAGGTCACCGCGAGGTGGCTCCAGACGTCGTGGGGGATGGTCGTCGTCGCGGGCAGGCCCGTGATGCCCGTCGCGTCGACCGCGACGAAGCGCGGGGTGATCTCTCCACCCGGGATGGGCAAGTGTACTTGCCAGGTGTTGGCGGTCATCGTGCCGTAGGGGACGCTCACCGCCGAGCTGGCCGAGCGGCCGTGGGGTCGCACGAAGAGGGCGACGGTGAGCGCGTCGCCCGGCGCCTCGGGGACGAAGGCCGCGTCGTAGGAGACCCGCAGGCGCCGGTCCTCGGGGCCGAAGTCACAGGCCATCCCGACGCGCCCCGGCACGATCGTGGGGCAGCCGGCGGCGTCGCAGCGCGCGTCGTGGCCGTGGCCCGTCACGTCGGGCACGACGGCGCCAGCGAACGCCTCGCAGCTCCAGGCCGCGACCGGGCCGGAGGGGCCCGCGTCGGTCGGAGGCGCGCCGCCGTCATCGCCCGCGTCTTGGCCCCCGTTCTGGCCGCCGTCGCCGCTCCCGGCGTCGCGCGTCGGGCCGCCGTCGACGCCCGCGTCCCGGCCCGCGTCGGGCGCGCCGGCGTCCATCCCCGCGTCGGCCGAGCCGCCCGGGACACAGCGCCCGGCCTCGCAGCGGTAGCCGTCGGCGCAGGGGCACGGCTTGTCGTCGAGCAAGCCGTCGGGCACCGCGCACCCGAGGAGGGCGCCGGCGAGGGCCGCGGCGAGGACGTGCCGTGAGTCAACGCGCATTGTGTCGCTCGGCAGCGGTCGGGCTGCCCGACGTGAGGTCGATGAGGCCCCAGACGAGCCCCACGATCGCGAGCGCGCCGGCGACCGCGAACGAGACGTCGGCCACGACCGCAAAGGAGTGCGCGTCCCGCTCGAAGCCGGCGGCCGCGCGGTGGTCGGGGGCGGCTCGGGCCTGGTCGACCGCGCCGAGGAACGCGGCGCCCGCGCCGACGCCGACGCCGAGCGGGAGGGCCGCGAGGCCGAGGACGATCCACGGCGCCGGGTCGACCTCGCGCGGCGCCTCCGCGACGGGGGACGGGGGGAGCGGCGCGGCGGCGGCGGCCGGCGGCGCGTCGAGCGTGATCTCCCGCGTCTCTCCCGTTCGCGGCTCGAGGACGACCGCCTCGGAGCGCGCGTCGCCGCGGCGCGCGCGGAGGCGATGCACCGCCGCGTCCACCCTCAAGCGGAGTGGCGCGTTCGCGCCCGCCACGCCGGCGTCCGCCTCGTCCAGCTCGACGGTGGCCTCGGCCGCCCCTCGCACGCGGATCACGAGCTCGGCCTGGAGGGCGCGGGCCTGGGCACGGGCCTCGGTGATCGCGGCGCGGCGGTCCTCCTCGAGCGGTCCGAGCTCGCCGGCGAGGAGGCGGTCGTACCAGCCGATCGCCTCGGTCGGCGCGCCGAGCTCCTGGAGCGTCGCCGCGAGCGCGAGGGCGTAGCGGGCGTCCGGCGTGGCCTCGACCGCTGCGGCGAAGCGTTGCCGCGCGAGCTCCGGTTCACGCCGCTCGAGCGCCTCGATGCCCGCCTGGTAGAGCGCCTCCGGGCTCAGGCCCTGAGCCGCCGCGAGCCGGGGGACGAGCGTCGAGGCGAGGACGAGCGCCCACGCGGCGCGCGTCACCGCTCCCCCCGGATGAGGTCGATGGCCCGAAACCCTTCGCTCGGCGCGGCGGCGTCGTCTTCACGGGCGCGCCGCGCTCGGCGGCGGCGCGGACGGGCCGCGTCGCGTCGCGCGTCGTCCCGGGGGGCCGCGCCCTCCGCGATGGGGCCCGAGGGCTCGGCCGGTGCGTCGGCTGGGTCGTCGGCTGGGTCGTCGATACTGTCGTCGATCGTGTCGGTCCGAGCGACCTGCGCTGCGGCGGGCGCGGCCTCGGTGGGGGCCGCGGTCGACGGGTCGTCGTCGGCCAAGGGGGCGCCCGGCGGGCTCGCGGCGGGCGCGACCGGCGGGTGCGCCGCGGCGGTGGGCGGGGCCAAGGTGTCCGGTCGCGCGGCGAAGGCGACGAGCCCTCCGGCGCCGAGCGCGATCGCCGCCGCCGCCGCCCCCGCCATCCAGCGGCGCCGACTCGCCCGCGCGCTCGCCTCGACCCGGGCGCTCTCCCAGGCCCGGATCATCGACGCGGAGCGCTCTCGGAGCTCGAGCGCCTCGCCTTCGAACCGCTGGCCGAGGTAGTCCGCGAGCGGGATCGCGCCCTCCATCACGACCAGGTCCTCCAGCGTGCGCTGGAGCCGTCGCGCCACGTCGCGCGCGCTCGGCGGGCGGTCCTCCGGCTCCTTGGCGAGCAGCTCGAACACGAGCTCCACCAGGTCGGGCGGCGCGTCGGGGTGATCCGCGTAGAGGTCCGGCGCGGGCGCGTTCAGGATGAGCTGGGCCGTCTCGAGCGCGTCGGCGCCGCGGTAGAGGCGCGCGCAGGTGACGAGCTCGTAGAGGACCACGCCGAGCGCGAAGAGGTCCGAGCGCTGCGTCGGCTTCTGGAAGCGGAGCTGCTCGGGCGACATGTAGCCGATCTTGCCCTTGAGGACGCCGGTGGTCGTGGCGCGGCTCCCCATCGGCTTGGCGATGCCGAAGTCCACCACGCGCGCGACTCCGTCGAAGCCGAGCAGGATGTTCTGCGGGCTGACGTCACGGTGGATGAGCTCGATCGGCGCCCCGTCGGTCGCGCGCAGCTCGTGCACCGCGGCGAGCCCCTCGGCGACCTGCTGCGCGACGCGGATCGCGATCTGAAGTGGCAGGCGTTCGCCCGCCGCGGTGAGCGCGCGCAGCATCTGGTGCGCCGTCACGCCCTCGACGAAGTCCATCACGAGGAAGGGCCCTGCGTCGTCCTCGCCCACGTCGAGCACCGAGACCACGTTCGAATGGCGCACCAGCCCGGCCACGCGCGCCTCGTCGAGGAACATGCGACGGTAGCTGGCGTCGCTCGCGAGCTCGGGGCGCAGGCGCTTGATCGCGACGAGGCGCCGGAACGAGCCCATCAGGCGCAGGCCGAGCTGGACCTCACCCATCCCCCCTCGGGCGAGCAGGCCGACCGCGACGTAGCGGCCGTCGCCGATGGGCTCCGAGCTCACGGGGAGCAGCATATCGCGGCCTCGCCGCGAGGAGCCAGGCCGCGCGGGCCGGAGCCGATCGCGCGCGCGTCACGGGCAGCGCGTCGCGGTGAGGCTCGCGTCGCGCGCCGCCGCGTTGCTGACGCCCGCGCGGTGGAGGACGATCCGGTCGATCTGGTGATGGCTCGACCGCGCGGCGAGCCGGAGGCGGTACACCCCCGGGGCGTCGAAGCGCGCGTAGATGTCGTGGCCGTCGCTGTCGCTGGTGAAGGCCGACCAGCGCCAGTCGAGGGCGCCGGAGCAGTAGACCTTGAAGTAGCCGTCGTGGCTGGTGCCGTTGGGGCAGCTCGCGTCGACGACGTCGGGGTCGGCTTCGACCGAGGCGAGGAACGCAGAGTCCTCGCAGAGGGGGCGCGGGTAGACGTGGTCCTCGTTGGGCGCGGCGCCCCGGATGCCGTAGTAGGCGTCGCCGTCGATGCGGAACCAGGTGTCGTTGTGCTCGGTGGCGTCGGTGCCGTTGCCGACGCGCGCGCGCACGCTGAGGCGGTAGAGCCCGGGCTCGTCGATCCGGACGTCCACGCCGAGGCGCCCGTTCGCGGAGCTCCCGAAGCTCTGGGCGCCCGTCCACATCAGGAAGCCGCCGCCCAGCGCGCCGCCGTCGGTGCCGCGGGTCCAGTCACCGCTCGCGGGCAGGTCCTCGCCCTCGATGACCACGATCCCGTTGACCGCGCGGTAGTCGCACGCGCCGACCGGCGGGGTGATCGGGGTGACCGCGCCCTCGAGGAGCGCGACCCAGTCCATCCCCGGCTCCGACGGAGGGTCGAGCGCGATCGGGGCGCTCGGGTCCACGTCGACGGCCGCGCCGACGAAGGCCCCGGCGCGCGGGTCGTACCAGCGGAGCGCGAGCGACCCGGTGCCGCCGACGTCGAGCTCCGCGCCCGCGGCCCCCGACGGCAGGTAGACCGCGTAGACCTCGCCGGGCTTCGCGAGGACGTCCCCGGTGCCCCGCAGCAGCTCGTCGGCCGGCTCCATCTCCCAGAAAGGTACGTTGTCCTCGAAGAAGCGGCGCGCGTTCCGCGTGTAGACCCACATCTCCTCGCGCGTCCGGAAGTCCTCGGTGCGCATGTCGCCGCCGAGCGGGAGGGCGTGGTAGCCGAAGTACCACTCGACGCCGCCCGCGCCGCTCATGAGCGCCGGCCACAGGGTGAGCTCGCGGATCTCGGGCGCGTTCGTGTCGGTCACCCCGACCCCGGCCGGCGCGATCTCGTCCAGCATCACGACCCACGGGCGGCCCGCGTCGGCGGACTGGCGGCGCCACGCCTCGGTGAACTCGGCCGCGCGCTCCGGGCTGAGCTGGATCGAGGTCATGTCGAAGTGCTCGCCCCCGACGAGCGCGTCGTACTGCGCGGCGGGTCGGTTGACGTGGGTGTGCACGGTCGTCGGGTTGTCGTACGGGTCGACCGCGTCGAGGAACGCGGCGAACTCGGTCTGCCGCGTCGGGCCGTAGTCGTTCTCCTCGCCGATGTTCCAGAACACGCCGTTGTGGTGGGCGAAGCGCGCGACCATCTCGCGGTAGAAGAGGCGCCGCTCGGGCCCGAGGGTGCCGCCGTCGTGGAGCTCCTCGTTGCCGGTCTCGGTCTCGCTGAGCACGAAGTGGAGCGCGATGCCGAGACGCTCGGCGTGGGCGAAGACGATCTCCCACTGGCGCATCCGGTTGACGTCGATGTGGTCGAGGTCGTCCGGGGTCACGTAGGGGTGGGTGTCGCGCCCGTCGCCGCCGAGGTTGCACGGCAGGAAGTAGATCGAGTTGACCGACTGGCTCCCGAGGTAGTTGAGCGCGCCGATGATCCCGCGGCCCGCGCCGTCGTTCCAGTCGGGGTCGCCCTCGTTCCAGTCGTCGATGTGGGGGGTGTAGCGGTGGACCCCGTCCATCAGGCCCGCGGTGCTCGCGCCCCCGGGGAGGTCCTCGACGTCGTCGAAGCCGGCGTAGCCGAGGAGGTTCTCCGGGCTGTCTGCGCCGCCCTTGATCCACCACGTCCCGTCCTCGTGGCGCAGGTAGTGCGCGTCGGCGTACCGGAGGCGACCGTGCGCGAGGAGGCCCGGGGCGCTCGCGTCGGGGTTGCCTACGCAGATCGTCCCGGACTCGCCGTCCGGGCCTTCGGCGGTCCCGGTCGCGTCCGGATCGAGCGCCACGCCATCGCCCGCGACGAAGGAGACGTCGTAGGTCCACTCGCCCGCCTCCGGCGCGGTGAAGCGGACGCGGTAGACGTCGCCCGACGCGCCGCCTTCCCCGTCGCCGTCGAAGAACCCGGGCACCGCGAAGCGCGCGCCGCTCGGCGCGGTGAAGGTGACGGTCAGCCGGTAGTCGGTGAAGGGGTTGGGCGAGCTGTCGGTCTCGCTCGCGGCCGGGCCGGTGAAGGCGCGGGTGAACGGCTGGTAGGCGCGCTCCTCGACGTCGCAGCCCGGGTCCGGCGGGCCCGCGTCGTCCGAGGTTGCCGGACCCGCGTCGTCGGGGGGCGTGCTGCCGTCCGGAGGCGAGCCGGCGTCGACCGGCGTCGGGTCGTCGTCGCAGCCGACCGCGGCGAGGCCGAGGGCGCAGGCGAACAGCAGGGCGAGGCGGGGCGAGAGGCGTCGATGATTCATGACGTACTCGGAGTAGCAGCGCCCCGAGGCCCACCGAGTTAAGCGCTTTGCGCGCATTGCCGTCCGGACCGCGGAGCGCGCCGGGTGACCTACGCTCGGGGGCAGGCGATGTCGACGCGCGTCGGAGGGGCCGCGTCCGCGTTGCCCGCGGTGATCTGGTCACAGCAGGCGTGGCCCCAGCACCAGCGCGCGCCGTTCTCGCCGGTCGCGCAGGCATGGAGCCGGGAGGCGCGGACGCAGCGGGCGGGCGGCACGCAGGGGGCGTCGACCGGGGTGGGGGAGGCGGGCGCGCCGACCGTGCGCACCTGGCCGCGGTCGTTGGCGTCCCGCGGTACGATGTCGGGGGATGGACAGGGTGGGGACCCCAGTCGAGCGCGCGGCGCTGGTGCTCTGCGGCCTGCTGCTCGGGTGCGCTTTCGTCCAGCAGCCGAGCGTGATGGACCCGTCGAACATCGACGACTCCTGGCTCTACGCGCTCACCCACGCCGCTGTCCATGGGCTGCGGTTCGGCGACGACCTCGTCTTCAACTACGGGCCGCTCGGGTGGCTCCACTATCCCTTCGCGCACCCCGCGCTGCTCGATCGCGAGCTCGCCGCCAGCCTCGCGCTCTCGGCGGTGTTCGTCGCGATCGCGCTCGGGACCGCGCGCTCGCTGAGGAGCGGCCCGGCCGCCCTCTTCTTCCTCGCGTGGCTCGGGATCAGCGCGTCGTACCTGCGCGGGCTCGCGTTCCACCTCGCGCCGCTGCTCATGACCGTGCTGGCGCTGCGCCGGCTGCCCAGGGTGAGCGCGTGGCTGCCCGCGGCGGTCGTCTTCTGCGGGCTCGGCTCGCTCGTCAAGCTCACGGTCGTCGCCTTCGCGATCCCCTGCGTCGTGGCGCTCGCGTGGACGGCGTGGCGGCAGGGGCTCCGGCGCGTCGCGGCCGCGTGCGCGCTCGGCTATCCGCTCACCTGGGCGCTCGGCTGGCTCGCGCTCGGGCAGAGCCCGGCGGGCTTTGCGCGCTACCACCGCCTCGGGCTCGAGCTGGTGCTCGGGCACGCGGACGGCATGGCCTACACCGACGGCGCGCCGCCCACCGCCGCGCTCGCGCTGGTCGGCGTCACCCTGGGGCTCGCGGCGCTCGCGGCGCGCGGAGGGATCCCCCGGCCCGCGGGGCCGCCGCTCTTTGTCGCCGCGGCGGCGACCGTGTTCCTCGAGTGGAAGCAGGCCTACGTCCGCGCGGACATGCACCGCCTCGAGCTGTTCGCGCTGCTGCCGCTCCTCGCGGTCGCGCTGCCCGCGCCGCGCGCGGGTGAGTCGGCCGCGCGGTGGGTGCGGGCGCTCCGCGTCGGCGCGGTCGCGCTCGGCGCATACGGGATGAGCGCGGTGCTGCCGCTGACGGGGACCTGGGATCAGATGGTCGGCGCCTGGCCGCAGCGGGCGCGCTTCGTGACGCACTGGCTGCTCGAGCCCGAGGTGCTGCGGCGGGAGGTCATCGCGGAGCGTCAGGAGGTCAGCGATCGCGAGGCGCTGCCGCGCGCGCGGGCTCGGGTCGGCCGGTCGGCGGTCGACCTTGTCCCGAGCGTCCCCGGGATCCTCTTCGCCAACGACCTCACGTGGCACCCGCGCCCCTGCTTCGACGGCCGGCTCGCGTACACGGCCGCACTCTACGACGCAAACTACGATCATCTGACCTCGCGGCGGGCGCCCCCGTTCCTCCTCGTGCGGAGGTCCACCGACGACGATGGGCTGCTGCCCTCGTCGATCGGCGCGGCGTCGATCCGAGCAGCCCTCGAACGCTACCGCCCGCTCTTCGAGGAGCGTGACGTGGTCCTCGCGGCCCGCCGGGCGCGGCCCCTCCAGCTCGGGCTCGCCGGCCCCGGCGACGTGCGCCGGATCGCGTTCGGGGAGGACGTCGCGATCGACGCGGGGCCCGACGACCTCGTGTGGATGACGCTCCGCATCCGCCGCAGCCCGCTGGGCGCGCTCCGTAGCCTCGCGGTCCGGCCGCGCGAGGTCCACCTCCACGTGGCGGCCGGCGCCGAGACCCGCCGCTACCGGGTGGCCGTGGGGATGGTCGAGCGCCCGGTCCTGCTCAGCCCGCTCCTCGGCTCGGCGGACAACGTGATGTTCCTGGCCCGCACGGAGCCCGGGCTGCCCGCGGTCCAGCGGATCCGCGTCGAGACGGACGACCCGATGGACTTCGCGGACGAGGTCGAGCTCACGCTCTTCCGCGTGCCGGGCGGGCGGGCGCGGCTCCGGGTGGCGTGGGAGGAGGGGGCGCAGGTGGCGGCGCCGGCGCAGCCCGGCGGGCCGGGCCGCTGCGACGGGGACGAGGTGCGCTTCGCGGGCGACGACGCGATCGACGTGCCGATCGACGGACCCGCGCGGCTCACGCTCTCGTTCGGCATCTGCGGCGAGGAGCACGAGATCGACGGTGAGCCGCTGGCCGAGCTCGAGGTCGCGCTCGATCGTGGCGGGGAGGAGGTGCCGATCGCGCGCGCCGGGCTCCGGCCGGGGCAGGAGCTGGCGCCGCGCGAGCTGCGGGCGAGCCTCCCCGGTGAGGGGCCCGCGACCGTGCGCCTCCGCGCCTGGGTCGACCCGCCGCTCCGCGGCCTCGTGTACTGGCGCCCGCCGGCCGTCGAGCCGGGCGAGGCCCACGACCCGGCGCGCGGCGCGGCGCCCGACGCGATCGTCTCGCGCTTCGAGCACGGCCCCGTGCGGTGCGGCGACGTCGACGGGGTGTCGCTGCACGCGCCCGCCGACGCCGTCTTCATGCGCGCGCCCGGCGTCTACCGCGTGCGCGGCCTGGTCGGGGTCTGCCGTGGGAACGCGAGCGGCGGGCTCGGCTTCGCGGTAGGCGCGCGAGGGGCGGGTGGGCTGCGGGTGGCCTGGGGTCGGGCGTTTCGGCCCGCCGAGGCGCAGGCCGCCCCGCGGATCGCGTTCGACACCACGGTGACGCTCGAGGCGGGCGAGGCCCTCGTGGTGCGATCGGACCCCGACGGCTCGCCCAACGGCGACTGGGGGTGGCTCGGCGCGGTCCAGATCGAGCCGGTCCACGTCGCGCCGGTCGACATGGCGCCGGTCGACATGGCGCCGGTCGACGCGCCGCGCTGACCGCGCGATTGGTGTGCCGGCGTTCTGCGCGGTGCACGTCGAGCGACGGAGCGCGGTCGGCCACCCTGCGTGCCATGACCGAGCCGCGCGCCAAGACCGAGCTGAGCGCCTCCGACCGCACTCGCCTCCGCCGTCACCCCGAGCGGGCCGCCGCCGACCGCGCCGCGCTCCACGCGCTGCTGGACGAGTGCGCGTTCGTCCACGTCGCGGCGCCCGGGCCGGTGGTCCTCCCGATGCGACGCCCACGCGATCTACGCCGCGGAGGGCTTCGTCGACGTGCCCGCGGGGGGCTTCATGGTGCGCCTCGGGCCGGTCAGCGCGGGCTGAGCCCACGAGGGGGCGACGCAGGGGTGCCCGGGCTCGCTCCGGAGCCGCCCGCCGACGAGCCGCCGCTCAGCTCTCGCGCACCCGGCCGAGGAGGAGGCGGGCGAGATGATCGGCTACCGGGTCGGGCGCCTCGCGCCCCCGGTTCGCGGCCTCGACGAGCGCCGCGCGCAGCGCCTCGGGCTCGGCGCTCGCCTCGAGCGCGGCCGCCAACCAGCCGCGCGCGGGGGCGTCGCGCCACCGCGACGGATCGGGCGGGGTCTGGCCGAGCGTCGTCGCCTCGCGGACGGCGCGCGGGTCGATCGGGAGGTGCGCGCGGACACGATCGCCGGAGCGGGCCCCGAGCGCGCGCAGGGCGCGGTCCGGGAGGCCGAACGCCGGCGCGTCCCAGATCCGCATGTCGAGCCCGAGGGCCCGCCACTCTCCGCTCGCGTCGGACATCACGACGAGTGGGCGCTCGCGCGCGACCGCGTCGAGGGCCGCCTCGGCGACGGGGCGCTGGGTGCTCCAGAGCAGCCGCGCCCCGCGGATGGTGCGTACGTGGCCATCGCGCTCGAGCGCGCCGAAGACGAACGGCGCGAGCAGCTTCCGGGCGGCCCAGCGCGGGATGGCCAGGCGACCGTCCGGCGCCTCGATCGCTACCGCCACCCCGGCGGCGGCGTAGTCCACGCGTCGCGTCAGGATGCCCGTCTGCAGCAGCCCGTGACGCCCTGCGAGCCCGCGCGCGTCTTCGCTGGAGGCGCCCAGCGCGTCGCCGATGGTGTCGACCTCTCGCTGGACCGCGGCCGCGGCCGCGCATCGTCGCGCCTCGCTCGCCTCGACGTCGATCGCGCCTCGAAGCTCCTCGACCGCCGCGAAGAGGCGGGGGTAGAGCGAGAGGAGCGCGGTGGTCTGGAGCGGCGGAGGCAGCACGGGGTGCGCGTCCCACACGAGGTCGGCCGGGGAGGGCGGCTGGTTCATGGTGACGCCGGCGGGCAGGACGTAGCTGCGGGCGAGCGCGGCGCGGGCGTCGGAGCCCCGCGCGATCGCGCGGACGTCCAGCGACGCGAGCTGCGCCGCGACCGCGCCGGCGCCGCCCGCGTCGAAGCGACCATCCGGGCCGTCGGGGCGGCCGGAGGCGTCCACGCTCGCCTCGAAGCGCAGCACGGCGACGAGCCGCTCCGGCGCCCAGTCCAGCAGCGCGGCGGCCGTGTCCGCCCGCCACGGGTGGAGCACGGGCAACGGCAAGTCCACGTGCGCGATCTGCAGGGGCGTCGCGCCGCGGAACGCCCCGGCCGGGTCCGTGGCGTCCACCCGGCCGGCCGATCTCGCGCGTAGGCCGCTGGATCGGAGCCAGGTCACGAACGGCGTGTCGGCCTCGAGGTCGGTCGACAGGCCGAGGCCTCGGAGCTGCGTCTCGAGCAGAGACAGGCCGACGCCGCGGGTGGCCGTAGCGGCGGGCGCGCAGCGGACGATCGACTCGTAGAGGCTCACCCGTCCGTCCGCGTCGTCGCACTTCACGGTGGTGAGCTCGTGCGTGATCCATCGCGCGTCGCGCGCGAGCAGGGCGCGCGCCGCCTCGAGCTCGACGGGGACGCTGTCCTCCGGCTGCTGGGTGAGCCGGTCGTAGCGCCCGATGCTGCGCGCGAAGAGAGCCTCGACCGCGTCGGCGCTACGCTCGACCTCCACGGCCCCGCGCGCGTGCCCCGGCCACTCGACGTCGCCGCCGTCGACCGCGTTCACGATCGCGCCGACGACCGCCGACTCGTCGCCGACTCCCAGCGTGTCGCCGACCTCGAGCGGAGACGTGACCCGCACGGTCACGTTCGCCATCGCGCCGTCGACCCACCCCCGCACGACCTCGGCCTCGCCCGGGCCGTCCCACGCGGTGACGCGCTCGCGGCGCGGCGCGGGCGCGGGGGCGAAGAGCCCGTCGAGGGCTGCGCTCAGCGAGGCGTCGAGGGCGTCGCCCGACGGCGCCTCCTCGGGCGCGGGCGCGCTCAGCCCGATCAGCACGTCGCCGGGGCGCACCCGGGCGCCCACCCTCGCGAGGCCGTCGGGCTCGAGGGCGTGCAGCAGCTCCGCGGGCACCGCGACGAGCTCCGAGGTCAGCTCGTCGTCGGGGCGCATCCACAGATCCAGCGTCCGCTCGCGCGTCACGCGGAGGCGCTCGGCGGCGTCCCGGCTGACGCGGGCGTCGGCCCCCCCGGAGACCAGGCGAAGCCGGGCCCTCGGCGCGTCGAAGACGAGGCGGGTCATCGCTCCGGCCGCCGGAACGGGGCAGCGACGCGCGACGGCTCGCGTCCTTGGAGCGCGTTCGGGCGGATGCTCACGCCGGGGAGACTACGCCGGAGCGGTCGCCGTCTTCCCGGGTTCTTCGGTGGGCGGCGGCCGTCTTTGGGCGAGGCGGGGCACTTTTTCGTGCGAGGTTCGGACGGGGTTCCCGCAGGATGACCGGATGCGTTGGTGCATCGGGGGCTGGGTCGCCGTCTGCGCGTGGGTCGCTGGGTGCGCGCCGGCCGACGCCGAGATCGTGGCCCAGGAGACGCCGGGGCGATCGGTCTGCGTGCCGGACCCGGCGCCCCCCGAGCGGGAGCTCGACCGGGGCACCTTCGACCTCGTGATCGGCGATCGGGACAGCTACCTGCTGACGCCTCGGGTGGCCAACCGGACCGGCTCGCTGCTCACGATCGAGGCGGCCGACGTCTCCTTCGAGTGGGACCAGGGCAGCGGCCCGGGGCCGCTGAGCGTCCGCTGCGAGGGCGGCGAGGTGTGCAGCGTGTGGGAGCAGCTCGGGTGCGACGGCGTCGGCTGCCCCGTGGTGCCGGCGCGTGACGAAGGACGCATCGCGATCCGCGTCATGCCGCGCGTGGTCACCACGTTCCTCCTCCAGCGGTTCGAAGAGGCTGTGATCGAGGGGCGGGCGCCGCCGATCTACGACCTGATCGCGACCGTGACCCTGCGCGGCGTGTCCGCGGGCGAGCCGGTCGTCACGCCGCCCTTCGAGTTCCCGATCCAGGTCTGCCTCGGTTGCCTCGTCGAGTTCCCCGAGGGCACCGACGACCCGGCCATCCCGGGCCCCGACTGCTGCGCCGGCGGCGTCTCGCTCCCGACCTGCCTCGAGGGCCAGGACGCGCCGATCGACTGCCGGCGGTGCCGCGGGATCTACCCCGAGCTCTGCAACTTCGGGAGGCCGTCGTGCGGCGGCTGAGCCACGCCGGGCTCGCGCTGACCGCGGCGCTCCTCGCAGCCTGCGGCGCGCGCACCACCCTGAACGTCGACGGCGAGGGCGGCGTGGGGCGCGGGATGGACGCGGCGGTGGGCGAGGTCGACGGCGGCGGGGTGTGTCGGCCCACGGGCGCGGAGCGCTGCGCGAACGGGCGGGACGACGACTGCAACGGCCTGACGGACTGCTCCGACCCCGCGTGCGCGGGCCGCCTCGAGTGCGACTTCGGACGCTGCTCGCTCGAACAGTGCAGCAACGGGATCGACGACGACTGCGACTGCCTCCTCGACTGCGACGACCCCGACTGCGCGGGCGCGATGTCGTGCCGGGTCACGGCGGAGGTCTGCGGCGACTGCGCGGACAACGACGCCGACGGCCGCTACGACTGCGCCGACGAGGACTGCGCGGATCACCCGTCCTGCGGTGGCTGCCTCGAGCGCGAGGTCTGCACCGTCGCCAACGACGAGGACTGCGACTGCCTGTTCGACTGCGACGACCCGGACTGCCGCGACGAGCCGCGCTGCCGCGGCTGCGAGCCCGAGCCCGAGCGCTGCGACAACGGGGTCGACGACGACTGCGACGGGGCGGTCGACTGCGACGACGCCGAGTGCGCGGACGTGTGCCTCCCCGTCGAGGACTGCGCCAACGGCGAGGACGACGACTTCGACTGCCGCCCTGACTGCGCCGACCCCGACTGCTTCAGCTCGCCGGCCTGCGATCCGACCGGGAGCGGCCGGCCGCTCGAGACGGAGATCTGCGACGGCCCCGGCGACGAGGATCGGGACGGGCTCACCGACTGCGAGGACCCCGACTGCAGCTGCCACGTGCTGTGCTGCCCGTCGGGCGGGTCGCTGCGCGAGACGAGCTGCGGCGACGGCCTCGACAACGACTGTGACTGCCGGGTCGACTGCGCGGACCGCGACTGCCGCGTGTTCCCCGGGTGCGCGCGCGAGGTCTGCGACAACGGCGTCGACGACGACTCGGACGGCGCGATCGACTGCCTCGACATCGACTGCGCCATGTCCTTCTTGTGCATGATGGGCTTCGAGACCTCGTGCGACAACGGCGTGGACGACGACGGCGACGGCTGGGTGGACTGCACCGATCTCGACTGCCGCTTCGTCGAGGGCTGCGCGGGCGGCTGCCGCCCCCAGCGCGAGCAATGCGACGACGGCGTCGACAACGACTGCGACGGCGCGATCGACTGCCGCGACGGCGACTGCGCGTCCGAGGACGGGTGCGGGCGCTGCTTCCGTGAAGACTGCGACGACGGTGTCGACAACGACTGCGACGGCGACACCGACGCGGCCGACTCGGACTGCGGCGGCTGATCGGAGCCGCGGCTGATCAGAGCGCGGCGCATGAAATACCGCCCGCCCCGCCGCGTACCGGGGGCCATGAGCCACCTCCTCCTGCTCGCGCTCGTCGCCCTCCTCGTCCCCATCCCCCTGGGCGCCGCCCCGACGGCGCGCGAGGCCCGCGAGCGGCCGAGTCGGTGTCGCTCGTCGCGAACGGCGCGGGGGACGTCCACGTCCACGGGTCGCGCGCGCTCCGCCGCTCGGGCGACGCCTGCCGCCGCGAGCCATCCGGCGTCGCACGCGCCGAGCGGGGCTCCTCTCAGGCGCGCTTGAAGATCAGGCCGGCGTTGCTGCCGCCGAAGCCGCTCGAGATGGTGAGCACGTGCTCCACCTGCGCCCGCCGGCTCTCGCCGCGGATCATGTCGAGGCCCGCGCAGGCCGGGTCCGGATCCTCGAGGTGGAGGGTCGGGGGGAGGGCGCCGTGGCGGAGCGCGAGCACGCTGAAGGCGGCCTCGATCGCCCCCGCGCCGCCGAGCGCGTGGCCGGTCGCGCCCTTGGTGCTCGAGACGGCGACGCCGGGGAGCAGCTTGGCGAGGACCATCGCCTCGGTCGCGTCCCCCGCCGGCGTGCTCGTCGCGTGGCCGTTCACGTAGCCGATCGCGCTCGCGTCGAGGCCCGCGTCGCGCAGCGTGTGGGTGATCGCGCGCTCGAGCCCGAGGCCGTTCGGGTCGGGGCTCGCGATGTGGTGGGCGTCGGTCTGGGTGGCGTAGCCGACGAGCTCCGCGAGGATCTCGGCGCCGCGCGCCCGGGCGTGCTCGTAGGTCTCGAGGACCAGGGCGCCGGCCGCCTCGCCGACCACGAAGCCGTTGCGCTCCCGGTCGTAGGGGCGGCTCGCGCGCTCCGGCGTCTCCTCCTTGGAGAGCGCGCGCATCTGCGAGAAGCCGGCGAAGGCGGTCGCGTCGATCGCCGACTCCACGCCCCCCGCGATCGCGACGTCGGCTCGGCCGGTGCGGAGCATCCACATCGCCTCGCCGATCGCCTGCGCGCCGCTCGTGCACGCGCTCGTAGTGCTCATGTTCGGGCCGTGGCACCCGAGGTGGATCGCGACCTGCCCGGCCGCGAGGTTCCCGACCATCGCGGGCACGAGGTAGACGGAGACGCGGCGCGGGCCACGCGCGTCGAGGGTTCGCGTCGCGTCCTCGAGGTGGCGGAGCGAGCCCATGCCGACGCCCACGATCACCGCGGCGCCGTCACGCGCCCCCTCGTCGAGGCCGGCGTGGACCGAGGCCTGATCGGCCGCGTCGAGCGCGAGGTGGATGAAGCGGCCGCCTTCGCGGAGCTTCTTCTTCTCGGTGAGGCGCTCGGGATCGAAGTCGAGGCACTCGCCCGCGACGTGGACGGGGACGCGCGGGTCCGGGTGCTCGGCGATCGGCCGGATGCCGCAGCCGCCCTCGATGAGGCGGCCCCAGGAGGAGCCGACGTCGTTGCCGAGGGGCGTGACCAGGCCGAGGCCGGTCACCACGATGCGCGGGTACGTCATCGCGGGAGCCTCGCGCGGGGCGGCGGCGCGCGCAACGCGACCGCCGCCCGCGGAGAGCGGCTCAGGCCAGGGTGCCGATGTTGTTGAGCTCCTCGAAGGCCTGCTTGAGGCGCGCGACGAAGCTCTCCTCGCCCTTCCGCAGCCAGGCGCGGGGGTCGTAGATCTTCTTGTTCGGCTTGTCGGCCCCCTCGGGGTTGCCGATCTGCGCCTGGAGGTAGTCGTGCTTGTCGGCCTCGTAGCGCCGCACGCCGTCCCAGAAGGCCCACTGGAGGTCGGTGTCGATGTTCATCTTGATGACGCCGTAGGAGATCGCCTCGGCGATCTCCTCGGGGGACGAGCCCGATCCACCATGGAACACGAAGTTGACGGGGCGCTCGCCGGTGCCGAACTTCTCCTGGATGTAGGCCTGGCTGTCGCGGAGGATCGTCGGCTTGAGCTTCACGTTGCCCGGCTTGTAGACGCCGTGGACGTTGCCGAACGCGGCCGCGACCATGAAGCGGTCGCTGACCTTGCTCAGCTCCTCGTACACGTAGGCCACCTCCTCGGGCTTGGTGTAGAGCGAGCTCTCGTCGGCGTCGGTGTTGTCGACCCCGTCCTCCTCGCCGCCGGTGATGCCGAGCTCGACCTCGAGGGACATGTCGAGCTTGTGCATGCGCTCCATGTAGCGCTTGCAGATCTCGACGTTCTCCTCGAGGGGCTCCTCGGAGAGGTCGAGCATGTGCGAGCTGAAGAGCGGCTTGCCGGTGCGCTCGTAGTGCGCCTCGCCCGCGTCGAGGAGGCCGTCGATCCACGGGAGCTGCTTCTTGGCGCAGTGGTCGGTGTGGAGGATGACGCGCGCGCCGTAGGCCGCGGCGAGGCGGTGGACGTGGTCGGCGCCGGCGAGCGAGCCGAGGACCGATGCGCGGTGCGAGTCCACGCCGATGCCCTTGCCGCCGACGAACGCGCCGCCGCTGCTCGAGAACTGGATGATGACCGGGGAGTTGACGGCCGCGGCGGTCTCCATGACCGCGTTCAGGGAGTTGCTCCCGACGCAGTTGGCGGCCGGCATCGCGAAGCCCTTGGCCTTCGCGAGCGCGAGGACGTCCTGCACGTCCGATCCGGTGATCACCCCCGCGGGGAAGTCGTTGCGCAGCTCGCTCACGGTGTCTCCTCTCCCGACGCTCCGGGCGCCGTCCTCGGTCTGGACCGCGCATCATGCCTCAACCCCCGCCTCGTGACAGGCGCGGTGTGAGCACGACCAATTCAGGGGCGCGCGGGCTGGGCGACGGCGCGGAGCGGGGCGGCGCCCACCTGATCGCGCGGGGTGTCTCCGCGCGGCTGGCTGCGGACCACGTTCCCCTGGCGGTCGAAGCGAACGGTCAGCTCGAAGTCGCCGCCGCAGTCGTGGCTGTCGGTGCGGAACCGCGCGACGTGGATCTGGCAGCCCTCGACGAAGACCACCGCGAGGGCGCGGTGGGTGAAGTCCATCATGCCGTCCATCTGGCCGCAGTTGTCGGCGCCCTCGCCGGTCAGCTCGATCACGAGCGCCGGAACGTCGCCGATCCGTCGCGGCGTGACGTCGGAGATCGACAGGGACGTCGAGTTGTCGTAGGCGATCGTGTCGACGCGCGCCTGGCGGGGCTCGCCGCAGACGAGCGCACCCGCGTAGGCGTGGGCCGATCCGTTGCCGTAGTCGCCGGGGCCGACCGCGGTCACCGTCCAGCGCGTCCGGTCCGCGGTGTTGGCGGTGGCGGCGTCGACCACGCGACCGCCGGCCGGGACGCCGCTGGACGCGACGGCCCAGGCCGCGAGCGGAGGGGCGTCCGCGGCCCAGCCCTCGGCCAGCTCGGTGAGCCGGGCGCGGACGACCGCGTTCTCGCGCACGCTCAGGCTCTCGGCGTAGTCGCGGGCGGCCGCCGCGGTCTCGCCCAGCGCCTCCAGCGCGCGGCCCCGGTTGTAGAGGCACGCTCCCAGGAGGCGGCGGGATCGGCGGTCGGCGCGCGCCCGGAGCGCTGCGATCGGGCGCCCCGCCGCGTCGCGGGCGTCGGCCGGCCGCTCCGCGCCGACGAGGCCCCAGGCGTAGCGGCAGGAGGCGGCGTGGTCCTCGGGATCGGCGCGGGCCGCCGCCTCCAGCGCCTCGAGCCCGTCGGGCGGCTGCGCGGCGGCGGGCCACGGCGTCAGCGGGTCGAACGGCGTCCCGGTCAGCAGGGCCGCGAGCGGCGCCGCCAGGGCGACCGCGAGGACCTGGAGCGAGCGCGCGCGCATGCGCACAGGATACGTCTCCGTCGGTTGCGACACCCCCGCCGGCGCGTAGGTCGACCCCATGCCGACCCGCTGGCTCCACCGGTTCGGGCGCCGCTCCTTCGTCCGCGCGGGCGCGCTCGGCCTCGCCGGGCTCCACCTCGGCGCCTGTGAGAGCGGTCCGCCGCCCGTCGACCTCGATCACCCGCTCGTCGTCGGCTCCGGCTTCGGCGGGTCGGTGGCCGCGCTGCGGCTGGCCGAGGCGGGCATCGCCGCGACGGTGCTCGAGCGTGGCCGCCGCTGGGACATCACCTCCGCCGGCGACACCTTCTGCTCGATGCGCGACCCGGACCAGCGCGCCGGCTGGTTCACCCGAGAGTCTCCCATCGGCCTCGCGCTGCCCATTCGCCGCTTCGCCGGCGTCGCGGAGCGCTACGCGGGTGAGGGCATCGACGCGATCGTCGGCGCGGGGGTCGGCGGGGGCTCGCTCGTCTACGCCGGGATGTGGGTCCAGCCGCCGCGCGACCTCTTCGCGTCGGTGTTCCCCGGCGAGGTCTCCTTCGACGCGATGCTGACGACCTACTACCCGCGCGTCCTCGAGCGGCTCCCCGCGCGCTCGGTGCCGGACGCGGTGCTGATGAGCGAGACCTACGGGGCCATCCGGACCTTCCTCGCCCACGCGGAGGCGGCCGGGTTCGTGCCCGAGCTGAACCTGAACACGACCGACTGGGACCTCGTGGAGGCGGAGATCCGGGGCGACATCCCAGCCGAGGCGAGCGCGGGCGATTACATCTACGGGCTCAACTCGGGCGCCAAGGGCTCGCTCGACCGCACCTACCTCGCGGCGGCCGAGGCGACCGGCCTGGTCGACGTGCGCCCGCTCCACCAGGTCACGGGGATCGCGGCCGACGACGCTGGCGGCTACCGGGTGCGCACCGAGCGCATCGACGAGCGCGGCGAGGTGCTCGAGGCGATCACCTTCCGGGCGCCGGCGCTGTTCCTCGCGGCGGGATCGGTCCACTCCACGCGGCTCCTCGTCGAGGCGCGGGCGCGCGGCGACCTGCCCGATCTGTCGGCCGACGTCGGCGAGGGGTGGGGCCACAACGGGCAGCACCTGCACGCGCGCAACGAGCTGAGCGAGGACACCGGCCCGTTCCAGGGCGGGCCGCCGTGCGCGGTGATCCGCGACTTCGACAACCCCGTGGCGCCCGTCACGGTGGAGATGGGCGCGGCCGCGTTCGGCTACGAGTGCAACTGCATGATCTGCCCCAGCTCGAGCCTCAACGACGGCTTCGGGCAGATCGTCTACGACGCGGAGGCGGACCGCGGGGTGCTGCGCTGGGACCCGTCCAACGGGGCGACCGGCGTCGCGGCCGGCGAGGACGTGACCCGCCGGCTCAACGAGGCGAGCGGCGGCGTGCACGGGGTGCTGCCGGGCCAGAGCCGGCGCTCTACGTTCCACCCGCTGGGCGGCGTGGTGATGGGCCGCGCCGCGGACACCTTCGGGCGGGTGAACGGCTACCCCGGCCTCTACTGCGTCGACGGCGCGCTCATCCCCGGGTCCACCCCGACCGCCAACCCGGCCTGGACGATCGCGGCGCTCGCCGAGCGGGCGCTCGAGGCGATCGTCGCCGAGGACCTCACGTGAGGGCCGCCTGGGCTCTGATCGCGGGAGCGGCCCTCGGCTGCGCCGCGCCCGGCGTCCCCGTCGAGGCCGCGGTCGGCGCGACGGTGTCGAGTGAGGATGGAGTCTTGACGCTGATCCTCCCGCCGGGCGCGCTGCCGCGCGACGTCAGCCTCTCGATCGAGCGGCTCGACGAGGCCGACTGGCCGGTCGCGGCGCCGGGGCGCTTCACGCTGCCCGCGCCGGTCTACCGGATCGAGCCCGAGCTCGAGCTGACCGGGGACGCCTACGTCGTGTTCCACCCGACCGCGCCCGAGCGGCTCCGCGCGGCCGGCGGGGACGTGCTCGCGGCGAGCTACACCTGGGGCACCCGCGACGAGAAGGTGCGGCCGGCCTCGGCCACGCGCACCGTCGCCCTGGCCGACGGGCGCGTCGTCGTCGTGGCCACGCTCTACGAGCTGGGCGTGCTGTGGATCGGCGAGCGGGTGCCGGGCGCGGACCGCGCGTTGACGCAGCTCTCGTTGCAGATCGACGCCGACCTGGCCGGCGAGCACGCGCGCGACGAGCCGTTCGCGGTGAGCGCGGCCTCCCTCACGAGCGACGCGGACCACGCGCTGTTCGGGCGCGAGGTCTGGAGCGCGGCGGCGGGCCCCGCGGGCGGGCTAGTCGTCGCGCCGGTGGAGTGGACGGGCGGGCGGGCGCGGACCTGGGGCGCGACCTACGATCCCGAGCGGCTCGTGCACCCGCTCGAGGTGTTCGGCGGGCCGGCCCCGCGCGAGGAGCGCGTCGCGGTGCTCGCCGATCCGGCGCCGGTCGATCTCGGCCCCGGCGCGCCGCTCGCGCCGATCAGCGACCCGCTCCCCGGGTGGCGCTGCGCGACGGCGGGGGAAGGGGCCACGGTGTTCGTCGGCGTCGACGTGGTCACCGGGGCGAGCGAAGGCGTGGCCACGGTCGGCGCGGCCCGCGAGCTCACGGTCGGCCCCTGCCGCTGACCCGCGGAGACGGCGTCGCGCCGGCTCAGAGCTCCGTGGCCTCGATGCGCCGGTTCTGGGCGCGGCCCTCTTCGGTGTCGTTGGACGCGACCGGGTCCGTGTCGCCGAGCCCGACCGCCTCGACGCGCGCGCCGTCGACGCCCCGCGAGATGAGGTAGGCGCGGACCGCCTCGGCGCGCTGCTCGCTCAGCGCCTGGTTGCGCGCCGGGTTGCCGACGTTGTCGGTGTGGCCCGCGACGCGGATGCGGGTGCTCGGGTGGTGGGTGAGGTACTCCACCACGCGGTCGAGGCGCTCGAACGACGCCTCCTGCAGGGTCGCGCGGCCGCTGTCGAAGAGCACTCCGTCGAGGACGAAGCCCTGCGGCTCCGGGTCGCTCACCCGGTCGGGGACCTCCGCCTGGGGCGGCCGGCGCCAGCGGCGGTAGCGCATGGTCAGCCGGATGTCCTGGTTGGGGCCCGCCGGCACCTGCACGCTCGCCGACGTGTTGCGGCGCCCGAGGCTGAGGTACTCGATCTGGTAGCGCTGGTTCACCGGGACGAGGACCTCCGCGTAGCCCTGCGAGTCGGTCTCCCGCGTGTAGAACGCGGTCCCGTCGGGCGCGACCAGCTTGATCACGATCCCCGGGATCGGGGTGGCCTCGCCGTCCTCGACGAACAGGCGCATCGCGGCGTGGGTGCGCGTCGCCTCGATCTCCGACGGATGCTCCCCGTGGGCGAGGGCCGCGGTGGAGGAGTCGCGCAGCTGGAACTCCCCGGCGCGGGCCGAGTCGCCCCCCGTGGCCTCGCCGCCGGCGCCGGGCTCGGCCTGGGCCGTCTCCCCGCCGCTCGCGGGGGCGGGGTCTTGCTGAGGGCTGCCCCCGCCGCAGGCGGCGAGCGCGGACGCGAGGATGAGGACGATGACGCGACGCACGGGCTCCTCCGGGTGCGGGAAGCGCCCAGGCTATCACGCGGCGGTCGACGCCTCCCAGGCGCCATCGGGCTCGCCGCAGCCGCGGTCCGCGGACCCCAACCGATCGAGTCGGAGGGGGGCACCGGCCGCTCGCGGGGGTCGGAACGGTCCTTGCGCTAGCTCGGGCGAGGCCCTCGGGGCCGGAGGGAGCCGATGCGACCCTGGATGATCTGGATCTCGTGCGGGCTCACGCTCGCGTGCACGCCCACCGCGGCCCCGGGCCCCGGCCGGCCCACGCCGCCGTCCAACCCGACGTGGCCGGTGGACGCGGGCTACCCCTCGCCCACCCCGCCCCCGCCGCCGACCGGCGCGGAGGTCTGCGCGAACGGGCTCGACGAGGATCTCGACACGCGCGTCGACGAGAGCTGCCCCTGCTCGCCGGGGGCGACCCAGGCGTGCTTCACCGGGGACGGGTCCCTCATCGGCACGGGCGTCTGCCAGGCCGGCACGCAGACCTGTGAGCCGGCCGAGGAGTTCGGAGGGCTCTGGGGCCCGTGCCTCGGGGAGGTCGGGCCGTCGGCCGAGGTCTGCGACACCCTCGACAACGACTGCAACGGGATCCTCGACGACGCCCCCGCCGGCTGCGGCACGACGCCGCCCCCGCCGCCGCCTCCGCCCACCTGCGAGTCGGCGACCGATCTCTCGCCCACCTACGTCGGAGAGCGCCGCACGGTGACCGGGACGACCTGCGGCGGTCCCGACCGCGCCGCCGTGAGCTGCGCGGGCGGCGCCGGGCCCGAGGCCTTCTACACCTGGACCTCGCCCGACGAGCCCTACGCGGTGACCTGGACGGTGAGCCCCGGCTTCGTGGTCGGCATCGCGCAGTTCGAGGACGCGTGCGGGCCCGGGCCGTTCTACTGCGAGTACGAGGACCTCGGGGACTGGGCCCACATCCACACCCTGGTCGTCGAGCGGCAGGGCGGCGGCTGCGGCGAGTTCACCCTGACGGTGACCCGCGAGCGCTGACGGACGCGCCGGCCGGGCCGGGCGACCGCCTTTCACACCTGTGCAGATTCCGGCCCAGCCCCCGGGGACCGTCGGGGTCTCGGGCCCCGTCGCGCGCGGCCGGCCCGGGCGGTACGGGATGTGCGGAGGCGGTCCTCCGTGCGCTCGATCGACTCAGAGGGGCCCGCCGCGCGTGAGGCGGGAGAACGCCACCGGCTCGGTCGCGCGGGGCCGCCCCAGCTTGTCGTCGAGCTCGTCGAGGACGAGCCGCATCGACTCGCGCACGCGGGGCATGACGCGCCGGCGCGACGCGGGCTGCCCGAAGCCGCGGTTGATGAAGCGCGCGGCCGGGTCGAGCGAGGCGTGGCCGAGGTTGCGCGCGAAGAACCGGTCCTCGGCGCGCAGCTGAGCCGCCGCCTCGAGGAACACGTGGCGGAACGTGTCGAGCACGCCGAGCGTGCGGTCCGCGCCCTCGAGCTCCGCCCGCACCGCGTCGAGGTCGAGGTGAAGGTCGAGCGCGTAGGGCTCGACCCAGAGGTTCAGGTAGCAGGCGACGTCGAGGTCCCACTTGGACGCGAAGACGTCGAAGCTGCCGAGCAGCTCGTACTGGTCCTGGTGGAGGCGCAGCGTCGCCTCGTGCCTGAGCTGATAGAGCCTCTCGTAGAGCCCGGCGCGCTCGGCGAGCGCCTCTCCCGCGAGGTCGCGGCGCACCAGGTCGCAGATCCAGTCGGCCTGGAGCGCGATGAAGTCGCCCCCGGGGCTGTAGAGCGGATCGGTGAAGCTCGCCGCCTCGCCGAGCAGGGCCCACCGCGCGTCGGCGTCGAGCACCCGGGTGGCGCCGTAGGCGAGCTGGGGGAGGGCGGCGTGATCGCGGAGCGTGGCCGGCTCCAGCAGCTCGGCGACGGCCCGATGCCCGCGCAGGAACGCGAGGAGCCCGGGCGCGGTGCGGAGCGCCGGGTCGAAGCGCCCGGCGTCCATCACCACCCCGACGCTCGTCACGCCGCGCCCGAGCGGGATCAGCCAGATCCAGTAGCCCGGGTAGCAGAAGTGGTTGGTCGAGAGGACGCGGGCGGTGTGATGGACGCGCGCGCGGAACGCCTCGGGCCCGTGGTCGTCGAGGTCGACGACGCCCTCGAAGCGCGCCCAGGCGGCCGCGCGCCGGACGGGGGAGTCGACGTGCAGGCGCTCGCGGCGAGCGAGCCATCGCGAGCGCCCCGAGGCGTCGACGAGCCATCGCGCCCGCAGCTCACCCGCGGGCCGGCCGTCCTCCTCGAGGCCGATCACGTGGCCGGCGCCGTCCTGGTCGTGCGACGCGGCGCGGACGCCGAGGCGCACGTCCACTCCGTCGCCGCGGTTCATCGCGAGCAGGTCCTCCTCGAAGCGGGCGCGGTCGAGCTGGAACGACGGCAGCGGGAGCATGCCGGTGGAGCCGATCTCGCTCAGCTCCTCCATCGCGCCGTCGCGCGCCTCGGAGTCGAAGAAGAACCGGAGGCCGTTCTTCGGCAGGTGTCGATCGTAAAGGTACGTCGACAGCCCGAGGCGCTTGGTCAGGTACTTGCCGCACACGTCGACGGTGGACTCGCCCACCTTCGCGCGGCGGGTCAGGGAGCGCTCGATCAGGGCGACGCGCGCGTCCGGTACGTCGCGACGGAGCTGCCGCGCGAGGAGCGCGCCGGCCATGCCTCCGCCCACGATCGCGACGTCGAAGTCTGCCCCCATACGACGAGGAGTATAGGCGCGTGAGCGATGAAGACGACCTCGAGGCCGCCCTCAGCCCCGTCGAGCGCGGCGCGCGCCTGCGCCGGCGCGCCTTCCTCGCGCGATCCGCGCTCGCCTCGGGCGCGCTCGTGGCGGGGGCCGGCTGCGGTGCCGCGTTTCCACAATCTTCGCTGACGCGTGGCGAGGCCCGCGAGCTGCTCGCGCGGCTCGAGCGGGGGCTCGACCGGGTGCGGTCCGTGCCGCGTGGGGCGATCGCGCGGGAGCTGACCTGGCAGGCGCGGCCGGACCGCGGCGAGTCGATCATCCGCCACACGATCGAAGCGCTCGTGGTCTCGGACGTCGCGCGCTCGCTTCCCGAGGGGCGCGTGGAGGGGCCCCTCGCCGCGCGCCTCACCGAGGAGCTGCCGGTGCTCCAGCGCGCGACGGTGATCCACCACGCGCTGCTGTCGCGCATGCCGACGGCGGCGCGCGCCGGGCTCGATCGTCGGCTGAGGCGCGAGCCGGACATCCCGACCGACGTGGCCGCGTGGATCGACCGGCACGCGGCGGAGCTCGGCACGGGGATGGAGAGCCGCCTCAAGCTGCGGCGGGCCGCGCACGACGTCGGGGTCCGGGCGCGTCGCCAGTCGGCGGCAGCGGTCATCGACGACGCGGTCGCCAAGGTGGAGCGCGTGGTCGGCCGGAGCGGGGGAGCGGCCGCGCTCGCGCGGGCTCGCGACGCGGACGCGCTGCTCCAGGGGGTGTGGGATCAGCTCGGTGACGGGCGGGGGGCGGGGGGCGCGCTCGCCTCGCCCACCGGCGCGCCGCCGGGGGTCGTCTCGCCGGAGGACTACGAGTGGGAGGGCTTCCTGAACGCGGGCGAGCGCTTCTGGTCCGCCGATTGGCGGCGCCCGGGCGACGAGGAGATGCGGATCGGGACGATCATGATGCCCTTCGGGGCGATCTCGTGCGGGCTGATGGCGATCATCGGGCTCATCGTCCTCATCGCGGGCCTCGTGCAGAACGGAGACTGGGATGGTATCCCTCGCAACCCGCGCTGACGCATGGCGCGCGCTCTTCGGCGTCGCGCTCGTCGTCTGCGCGGCGGGGTGCGGGCCGAGCATCCGGAACATGTCGCGGGTTCGGGTCTCGGCCCCGGCGCTGTCCGCCGAGGTCGCGCTCGTCCACGCTCGCGCGCTCCACTACGAGGTCGAGGTGGCCCAGCCGGCGCGCGGCCGTATCGGCCTGCGCGCGCACTACCAGGACCGCGACTCCAACGAGCACGGCCGCTACCGCATCGCGATCGTCTGCGAGGCCGCGGGCTGCGAGGTCTACCCGATCGGGCCCCGCGTCGAGCGGCTCGACTACGCGCACTACCGCCTCCCGGAGCGGCTGATGGCGGAGATCCAGCTCCTCGCCGACGAGCTCGCGCGGGCGGGGGGCGGCTGAGGTGTCGGTCGCGATCCGGGGCCTGGGCGCGGTCTGCGCGATCGGCCACGATCTGCCGTCGCTCGCGCGAGCGGTGCGCGCGGGGGAGCACGGTCTCGGGCCGGTCCGTCACTTCGACGTCGCGCCCTTCGCGCCCGTCTCCCTCGGGGGCTGCGTGAACGACGGCGCGGGCTGCGTCGCGTGGGCGGTCCGGGCCGTGCGCGAGGCGTTCCTCGCGTCGGGCGTCGAGGCCGCGCCGGCGCGGATCGCGGTGGTCGCCGGCACCACCGAGGGCGACGACCACGACATCCCCGGGGTCGCGCGGGCGGTGGCGGCCGCGCTCGGCGCCCGCGGGCCGCAGCTCACGCTGTCGACCGCGTGCACCTCGAGCGCGAACGCGATCGGGCTCGGCAAGGACCTGCTCGATCGCGGCGACGCGGACGTCGTCGTCGCGGGCGGGGCCGAGCGGCTCGCCAAGGAGATGTACGCCGGCTTCCACCGCCTCGGGGTCCTCGCCGTCGAGCCCTGCCGCCCGTTCGGCGACGCCTTCGGGACGACGCTCGGGGAGGGCGCGGGCTTCGTCGTGCTCACCCGCGAGGCGGGCGACGCGCGGGCGCACCTCGCGGGCTACGGGCTCTCGAGCGACGCCTGGCACGAGACCTCGCCCGAGCCGCGGGGCGCGGGGGTGGCCCGGGCGATCGAGGGGGCGCTGCGTGACGCGCGGCTCGCGCCGGCCGCGATCGACTACGTCAACGCGCACGGCACCGGCACCGCGGCCAACGACGACGCCGAGTGGCGCGGGGTCACGGCGGCGCTCGGCGCGCGCGCGGCCGAGGTGCCGATCAGCGCGAGCAAGTCGCTCCTCGGGCACGCCCAGGGCGCCGCGGGGGTGCTCGAGCTGATCGTCGGGCTGCTCTGCGCGGCCGAAGGGACCGTGCCGCCGACGCTGCGCGTGGGGCGTGGCCGGCCGGGGGGGCCGCCCGACCCGGTGGCGACCGAGCGGCCGCGCCCGCACCACGCCCGCGCGTGGCTCTCGAGCAGCGCGGCGTTCGGCGGCGCCAACGCTGTGCTCTGCGTTCAAGCGGAGCCGGCGCCGAGCGCGCCCCGCGCCCGCCGCCCGGTCGTGATCGCGGGGCTCGGACGGGCGGAGGTGCCGGCCGGAGCTCGCCGCGAGGACGCGCGCTGGCCCGAGCTCGCCGGGCTCGACCCGCGCGGGACCGACCCGAGCGGGCGGGCGTGCTGCGTGGCCGCGACCCGCGCCCTCGCCGACGCGGGGCTGAAGGTGAGCGGCGCGCTGCGCGACCGGGCGGGGGTGTTCGCCGGCGCGACCCGTGTGTCTCCCGAGTCGGTCGAGGCGTACCGCGCGAGCATCGAGCGGGGAGGCCTCGCGCGCTGCTCGGCCGCGGCCTTCGCGCGGCTCGTGCTCCACGGGCCGACCGGCCTCGTGTCCCGCCGGCTCGCGCTGCGCGGCCCGACGACGACGCTCGCGGGGGGCGGGCTCGCGGGGATGCTCGCGGTGGCCTACGCGGCGCGGACCCTGGCCCACCGGGACGACGCCGACGTGATGCTCGCGCTGGGCTTCGACGAGCGCCGAGTGGGCGAGAGAGACGGCGAGGGAGCGGACGAGCCGGAGGGGGCCGCCTGCGTCGCGCTGCGCGTCGGCGGCGACGGCCCCCGCGTCCTCGGCGTCGGGCTCACCGGGCCGAACGATCGCGAAGGAGCGGTCGCGCGCGCCCTCGCCGACGCGGGCCGGTCGCGGTGCGAGGTCACGGCCTGGCGCGTCGAGGAGGCGGCCGAGCACGCGCCGTCGCTCGCGAGCGCGGCGCTCGTCGCCGAGGCGGCGGAGGCGGCGCGCGCGGGCGGCTTGATCGTGGTCGCGCTGGCGGACGACGCCGCGGCCTGTGCGCTGGTGATCGGAGAGGAGAGCTGACATGGACGAGGGCCTGGAGAGTCACCTGGCCGCGCGGCGCGAGGCGCTCGAGCGGGTGCGCGCGATGCTCGTGGAACACCTGAAGGTCCCGCTGCGCCCCGCGCAGATCGACCTGGACGCCCCGCTCTTCGGCACGGGCCTCGGCCTCGACTCGATCGACGCGGTCGAGCTCGTCGTCGCGATCGAGACCGAGTTCGGGCTCTCGATCCCCGAGGAGGAGGCGCAGCCGTGGATGTTCCGCACCGTCCACTCGGTCGTCGAGCTGGTGGTCGCGCGCGCGGAGGCCGGCGATGCCTGAGGCGGACGAGGTCAGCGCGATCCGGACCCGGGTCGGCCTGCACCGCGGGACACCGGTCGGGGTCGCGCTCCGCGGTGAGGGCGCGCGCGAGGCGGCGCTGCGCCTCTGCCCGTCGCGGCTGTTCCTGCGTGACGCGATGATCCGCGAGTCGCTGCTCCTCGACGAGGCGGGGCGGCCGCTCGCGGACGTGCTCGTCGCGGCCGACGACGAGGACTACCTGCTGCTGGCGGAGGGCCTCGACGCGGCCGGGCTGCGCGCGGTCGTGGACGCTCGCCTCGAGGGGAGCCGAGACGTCTCGGTCGAGGACCTCGGCGCCGGGCGCGCGATGATCTCCCTGGACGGCCCGTGGGCGTGGTCGGCGGTCGCGGCGGTGCTCGGACCGGACCTCGTGGCGCTGCCCTACCTGAACCTGTTCCGGGTGGACGCCGGGCTCTGCCTGCGCGTCGGCAAGACGGGCGAGTTCGGCTACCAGCTCCTCGTCGACGAGGGCGCGGCGGAGGGGCTCTACGGCGCGCTGGAGGACGCGGTCGCGGGTCACGAGGGGAGGGCGGTCGGCGACCAGGCGCGGGCCCTCTGCCGCTTCGAGGGGTGGTTCTTCGACCCCGCGCACATCCCGACCGGGGTGACGCCGATCGAGCTCGGTCTCGGCTGGCGGCTGGACCTCGAGCGCGACTGGCTCGGGCGCGCCGCGATCGAGGAGCGGCTCGCCGCGCCCGGGCGGCGGCTCCGCTGCCTCCTCGCGCCGCGCCCGATCACGATGGGCGAGCCCGTCCGCCTTCGCGGCGAGGAGGTCGGCGTCGTGGTCCGCGCCGCCTACTCCTGGACCCGCGGGGAGCACGTGATCGCCGCGCTGATCGATGAGCCGGTGGGGCACGGCGGGGTCGACTTCGAGGTGGAGGACGCGGCCGGCGCGACGACTCGAGCGCGCCTCGTCGCCCCGCCGCTCCTCGACAACCACAGCCTCCACGTCGACCCGAGGCGGCACACCTTCACGGCCCGCGACGAGGTCGCGCTCGGCCCGCTCGCCCGCGGCCCCCGCGCCCCGGAGGCGGCGTGAGGCTCGCCGATCGGGTCGCGATCGTCACCGGCGGCAGCCGCGGGCTCGGCCCGGCGATCTGCGCCGAGCTGGCCGCCGAGGGGGCCCGCGTCGTCGTCGGCTACCGCCGGAGCGAGCGCGAGGCGGCCGAGGTGGTCGCCGCGATCGAGTCCTCGGGGGGCGCGGCCGAGGCGGCGGCGATCGACGTGCGCGAGTCGTCGTCGGTCAACGCGGTCACCCGCGCGGTGGTCGCGCGCCACGGCCGCCTCGACGCGCTCGTCACCTCGGCCGGGATCCACCACGACGCGCTCCTCGCGACGATGCCCGACGACGCGCTCTGCGACGTGATGCGCACCAACGTGGAGGGCACGATGCGGTGCGCCCGCGCCGCGCTGCGGCCCATGATGAAGCAGCGCGCCGGCGCGATCGTGGCCGTCGCCTCGGTGGCGGGGATCCGGGCGAGCGTCGGGCAGTCGAGCTACGCGGCGTCCAAGGGCGCGGTCCTCGCGCTCGTGCGCACCCTCGCGGCGGAGGTGGGGGGCTACGGCGTGCGCGTCAACGCGGTCGTCCCCGGCGTGTTCGACGCGGGCATGGCGACGCGGACCCCGCGCGACCGGGCCGAGGCGGTGCTCGCGCAGGTCCCGCTCGGGCGGCGGGGCGCCGCGCGCGAGCTCGCCCGCGCGGTGGTCTTCCTCGCGTCGGACGACGCCGCCTACGTGACCGGCCACGGCCTCGTGGTGGACGGAGGGCTGTCGGCGTGACCGAGCTGACCCGGCTGCGCCTCGGCGCGGACACCGTGACTCACCTCCTGCCGCACCGCCGGCCGTTCCTCTTCGTCGACGGCGTGACCGAGTTCGCGCGCGGGCCGCGGGCGCGGCTGCGCGCGTTCAAGCACGTCTCGGTCAACGAGCCGGTGTTCGAGGGGCACTTCCCCGGCCTCGCCCTCTGGCCCGGCGTCTACACCATCGAGGGCCTCGGTCAGACGATCAACGCGCTCACCGTGCTGGGGAGCATCGTCGAGGGCTTCGAGCGGCACGGGCGCGCCGAGGCCGACGCGCTCGAGGCGCTGCGGGGCCTCGAGCGCCGTCACCGGCTGGGCGCGCGCGAGCCGTCCGAGGACGAGCGCGCCCTGGTGGCGCACCTCGGCGACCCGCGCGACCGGTTCGGCTTCTCGGGCGCGGTCGACGTCAAGCTCACCGAGCCGGTCTTCGCCGGGGTGCGCCTCGACTACGACGTGGCCCTGTCCCGCGCGGTCGGCAACGCCCTCCGCTTCGACGTGCGCGCGACGGTCGAGGACCGCATCGTGGCGCAAGGGACGATGACGAGCGCGCTCCCGACCGCGGCGTGGCGGTGACGCCCGAGTGGGGGCGCGGCGCGGCCCTCGCGTGCCTCCTCCTGGGCTGCGCGGCCGCGCCCCGGTGGTCGGCCCGGAGCCCCGCGGGCGATCACGAGGCGCGCCTCGAGGAGGGCCCCGACGGAGCCCGCGTGATCCTCGACGGGGAGGCGCGAGGCCCCTTCGTCGCGGTGGCGCTCGACGCGCTGGTGTGGACCGAGACCGGCGCGGCGGTGCCGGTCCAGACGCCCGCGGGCTGGCACGTCCTGCGCGCGGGCTCGCTCGGCCCGGCGCACCGCGCGGTCGGGGAGCTCCACGCCGAAGGCGGCGCGCTGCGCTACGCCGCGCTGGACGGCGACGGCTGGCGACTCTTCGACGGCGACCGCGTCGGGCCGCCGCACGCCGGTGTGATCGCGGGCTCGGTCGTTCGCTCTCATGGCCACCTCGCCTACCTCGCGCGGGATCGGGACGGCGCGCGGGCGGTGATCGACCAGGCGCCCCAGCGCGCGCACCGACACGTCGACCGCCTCGGCTTCGCCGGCAAGCGCGGCCTCGTGGTCTACGTCGGCTACGACGACGACGGCGCGCGGGTGATCGCCGGGTCACGGGCGAGCGCGCCCTACGACGCGGTGCACGAGCTGGCGCGGGCCCCGCTGGCCGCGCGCTGGGCGGCGATCGTCGAGCGGGCGGGCGCGCTCTGGCTGCTGCGCGACGGCGACGAGGCGCCGCTCCCGCGGGGCGCCCGGGGCCTCGCCCTCTCCGACGACGGCGCGCGGGTCGGCTGGATCGTCCCCGGCGAGCCCGAGCGGATCGTCGTCGACGGCCGCCCGGTCCACGCCGCGGCCGAGCTCGCGCACCTCGGCTTCGTCCCCATCACCGGGGCCCCGCTGTTCGTGGCGCGCGGCGCCCGGGGGTGGCGCGTGGTCCACAACGGGCGCCCGGGGCCCCGCTTCGACGCGGTCGAGCCGCCGGTCACGAGCCGCGGCGGCCGCTGGGCCTACCTCGGCCATCGGGCCGTCGGGGACGCGGTGGTGGTCGACGGAGAGGCCGTCGTTCGAGCCGAGTGGGCGAGCGCGCCGGTCCTCGAGGGCCCGGGCTGGGCGTGCCTCGCGCGGCGCGGTGCGCAACGATTCGTGCATTGGTCAGGAGCTCGGTCGAGGGGTCGTTTCGCGGTGCCGCGCCCCTTCGTCGACACCCTCGTGCTCGACCCGGGCGGCGCGCACGTCGCGGTGGCGGTGGCCGACGAGGGTCGGCGCGAGCTGCGCGTGTACGTGGACGGGCGCGACGCCGGGCCCCTCGCCGCCGAGGCGCTGATCGCCCGCGCGGGCGACGGAGCCGAGGGCGCCCGCGCGGTCGTCGGGGCGGTGATGGCGCGGGCGCTCGACGCGCGCGGCGAGGCTCGCGATGGCGGGGACGCCCGGTGAGCGAGCTCGCGCTCTTCGCCGGCCAGGGCTCAGAGGAGCCGGGGATGGGCCTCGGCGGGAGCCCGCGCTGGCTCGAGGAGGCGTCGCGGGTCACGGGGGTCGACGTCGGCCGGGCCATCGAGCGCGGCGGGCGGGCCCTCGCGCGCACCGAGGTGCTCCAGCCCGCGCTGGTCGCGGTGGGGCTCGCCGCGGCCGAGGGGCGAGCCTTCGCGTGGGTCGGCGGTCACTCCCTCGGCGAGCTCACCGCGGCGTGCTGGGCGGCTGATCTGCCGCCGCGCGAGGCGCTCGCGCTCGCCGCGCTGCGCGGCCGGCGGATGGCCGAGCTCGCCGCGGCGCACCCCGGAGGGATGGTGGCGGTGGACGAAGCGGCGGCGGAGGGCCCGCCCCCGGGGCTGGAGGTCGCCGCGATCAACGCGCCGGGCGAGGTCGTCCTGACGGGGCCTGAGGACGCGCTCGCGGGCGTCCGAGGGCGTCGCTTGCGGACCGCGGGACCGTGGCACAGCGCGGCGCTCCGCCCGATGATCGAGGAGCTCCGGGACGCGGTCCGGGACGCGCTGCGCGGGCGTCGTCTGCGCGCGCGTGTGGTCTCGGCGGCCGAGGTCGGCGAGGTCCCGGCGGAGCGGCTGGCCGACGTCCTCGCGGAGAGCGTCGCGCGCCCGGTGCGGTGGCTGCCGCTGGTCGGCTGGCTCGAGGCGCGCGGGGTCCGCCGCGCCCACCTGGTCGAGCCAGCTCGCACCACCCGCGCCCTGCTGCGGCGTGCCGCGAAGGAGCGCTGGACCCTGGCTTGACCGACGCCGCTGCCGCGGCCGGCGCTCGGTGGTAAGCCTCCGGATGACCGAGCGCTTCGAGATCCGCGCGATCGAGCCGAGCCTCCTCGCGGGCGCGCGCGACGCGCTGCTCGCCCGCCTGCGCGCGGTCTTGCCCGCCTGGGCGGAGGCGATCGAAGTGGGGAGCACCGCGGTCGCCGGCGTGATCGGCAAGGGCGACATCGACGTCCTCGTGCGGGTCCCGACCGACCGGTTCGCCGAGGCGCGCGCGCTCCTCGACCGGACCCTCGAGCGGAACCCGAACCAGCTCTCGAACGCGATCTACCAGGGCTACCTCGTCGACTCGGAGCTCGACGCCGCGGAGCTCGACATCGCGGTGCAGCTCACGGTCGCCGGCGGCCCCTACGACGACTTCGAGGCCTTCCTCGCGCTCCTCCGTGCGGATCCCGCGCTGCGCGAGGCCTACAACGACCTCAAGCGTCGCCACGACGGCGGCTCGATGGAGGCCTATCGGGCCGACAAGCGCGCGTTCATCGAGGCCGCCCTCGCGGGCTGAGGTGGTCGGCGAGAAAAGCTGCGACGGGCCGCGTGGCTCCGCGTCCTCGGGTCGGAGGACGACACATGACGAAGCTCGGATTCGGGGTCGCGCCGCTCAGAGGGCTGGTTACGGGGTTGTCTACGGGCCTGGTGATGGCGCTGGTGATGGCCCCTCGCGCCGCGGAGGCCCAGTCGAATGGGCCCGAGCTCTGCGCGCGGATCAGCACCCAGAGCGCGGCGCTCGAGTGCACCCGCGCGGTGGCGGGCCAGCGCGTGGGCCCGGCGGCGGCGCGGCTCTGCGGCCGGATCAGCACCGCGTCCCAGATGGTCGAGTGCGCGCGCGCCGTCGCGGGGCGCGCCTTCCCGGCGGCGGGCGAGCAGCTCTGCGGCCGGATCAGCACCGCGTCTCAGATGGTGGCCTGCGCGGCCGCGGTCGCCGGCCATCGCCTCGACGACGCGGCGGCGGGGGTCTGCGGTCGGATCAGCACCGCGTCGCAGATCGCGCAGTGCGCGGGCGCCGCGGCCGACAAGACCTACGACCCCGCCGAGCTCGCGATGTGCGGCCGGCTGAGCACCGGCTCCGGCATCGTGGAGTGCATGCGCGCGAGCGGGCGGCGCCCCACGCCCCCGGCCGCGCGCCCCGCCGCGGTGGCGCCGAGCGGCGGGGTCGTCGCGGTCAACGTGGTGAACGACAGCGACGTCGTGCTCACCCGCGTCTACGTGCGGGCCGCCGGCGCCTCGCGCTGGCCGGGCGCGGCGTGGCGTGGTGTGCTCCAGCCGGGGATGCAGGTCCGCCTTACCCTCGCGCCCGGCGGCTGGGACGTCTGCGTCGAGACGGCCGACGGCCTCTCCACGTGGTGGCACCCCGTAGCGATCGACGCGCGCACGGGCCGCCTGACGGTGAGCGGATCGGTGACGGACCGACGTGTGTTCGGCGTGCAGGAATGCGTCACGCGCTAGAGCGCCAATCGGTTTGAAGCCGCCGCAAATCACGGGCGGGACAGCCGTCCGGCGCGGCCAGCCGCTCCTCGACGATGCCTGAGCATCGCCTCGTCACGTCTGACCACGCCGAACGGCCGTCGCGCTCCGAGCTTTCTCGACTCTCCAAACCGATTGGCGCTCTAGCAAGGCGCCTTGCGCAGCGGGCTCGACCCGCGAGGCCGCGGCGCTTCCCAGCGCGAAGCCGCACACGACGGTCGCCCCAGCACGACCAGACCCCGACCCGCCCAGGCCCCGCCCGCCCAGCCCCCTCGAGCCGCCCCCGCCGCCTGCTATCAGAGGGGCGTGCGGCTCCTCTCGTGGAACGTCAACTCGGTCCGGGTCCGGCTCGAGGCCCTGCGGCGCGTGGTGCGCAAGTACCAGCCCGACGTGGTGTGCTTGCAGGAGACGAAGGTCGTCGACGCGCTCTTCCCGCGCGAGGCCTTCACGCGGATGGGCTTCGTCGACCTCGCGGTCGCGGGGCAGAAGGGCTACCACGGCGTCGCGATCGCGAGCCGGGCGTCGATCACGTCGCGTCACCGTCAGGCGCTCGCCTCGTCCGAGGACCAGCGCCACCTGTCGGTCGTCACCGCGGGGCTCGAGATCCACAACGTCTACGTGCCAGCCGGCGGCCCGCTCCCCGATCCGCGCCTCAACCCGGCCTTCGCGCACAAGCTCGACTACCTCCGCGCGCTCGCCGCGTGGACACGGAGCTGGCCCGAGCCGGAGGAGCACCCCCGGGTGCTCGTCGGCGACCTGAACGTCGCGCCCCTCGAGCACGACGTCTGGGATCACCGACGCCTGCGCCGCACGATCACTCACACCGAGGCCGAGGTCTCCCTGCTCGAAGCCGCGCAGGATGCGCTCCCCTGGGTCGACGTGGGCCGTCGCTTCGTGCCGCCGCAGGAGAAGCTCTACACCTGGTGGAGCCACCGCGGGGACTGGCGCTCGCGCATGCAGGGGCGGCGGCTCGACCACGCGTGGGTGAGCTCGGCGCTCGCGCCGCGCCTCCGCGGCTTCCAGGTGGCGGTCGAGGTGAGGGGGTGGCGGCGGCCCTCGGATCATGCGCCCGTGATCGTCGACCTCGACTGGCCTCGCGCCGACGCCGCGCGCTGATACGATCCCGCCGTGGTCTTGCCTCACCGCCTCGAGGCCGCGCTGGGCGCGGCGAGCCTGCGCGCCATCCGCGCGCTCCAGCACCGGATGCTCGACGCGCGCGTCACCGACCACGTCGACGCCCGCGGACGCGTGACGCCGGTGCTCTCGGTCGGCACCCCGCGCCGCGGCACGCTCGTCTGGCTGCACGGCTTCAGCGACCGCTTCGACACCATCCTGCGCGTCGCCCCGCACCTGCGCCGCGACTACCGCATCGTCGCGCCGTCGATGCCCGCCTTCGGCGAGGGTTGGGTCGATCCCGACGCGACGCACACCTTCGACGCCTACGCCGAGTGGATGGCCAGGGTGATCGCGGACGTCGCTCCGTCGCGCTTCCACCTCATGGGGAACTCGCTCGGGGGCGCGACCGCCTTCGGGGTCGCGGCGCGCTTGCCGGACCGCGTCGCGACCGTCATCGCGCTCAACGCGGCCGGCGTCGTGATCGAGGGCGTCGACTGCGCTCACGGGGAAATCGGCGGGGGCGACAACCTCTTCGAGGTGCGCACGCGCGAGGACCACGCGCGGCTCAACGCGCGCGTCTTCGCCCGGCCTCTGCGCCTGCCCCGCTGGATCGAGGCCCACCTCTTCGAGGAGATGCGCGCCCAGGCGGACTGGTACGTCCGGATCGGCCGGGATCTCGCGACCAGCGCGGTCCGCGCGGAGGGGGAGGGGTGGAGCGCGTATGTCCCCTTGCCCGAGGTGGCGCCTCCGACGCTCGTGCTCTGGGGCGACCAGGATGGCCTCTTCCCGGTGGCCCACGGTGAGCGGATGGCGGCCGCGGTGGCCGACGGACGCCTCGAGCGGCTCCCCGGCGTCGGGCACTCCGCGCACGTGGAGGCGCCGCGCCGCCTCGCCGAGGCCTTCGATCGATGGGCCCGTCTCATGGGCTGAGGCGCCGCGCCGCGACTGCCTCTGCGTTGACATGGTCTTGTCCGCATCGCGCGAGGCCCTGCTGGCGGAGATCCGCGCGGCCGGGTTCGAGGAGGTCGAGCGCGTGGATGTCGGCGCGGACCCCACCGTCGTGTTCGCCGTCGCCCGTCGCCCCGCGCTCGATCCCGACCGCGCGTGACCGACCGCGCGTGACCGACCGCGCGCCTACTCGCAGCGGAGCTCGATCGCGCTCATCCCGTTGCCGCTGGATGCGTAGAGCACCCCCGCGCGGAGCGTGAGGTGCTGGAGGTCGCCGATCGCGGTCTCGCCCGCGATCGGGACGACGCGAGGGCGCAGCGGATCGGCGAGGTCGACCAGCCGAAGCGCCCCGCCGCCCAGGGCGGCGAGGTCGCCCTCGACCGTGATCGGGCCCACGTACGGCTGCGGGAGGGGGAGCCGCGCGACCTCTGTCGCTGCGGTGGGGCCCAGCTCGAGGACGCGCAGTCCGTCCGTGTCGACCCACACGGCCCGACCCCGGTGCGCCGCCACGCTGGTCGACCAGCTCGCGTCCCCCTCCTGCATGGGGGTGCGATGGCGCAGGGTCCCCGTCCGGAGGTCGCGGAGCTCGAGGGACGACGACATCGTCTCGGGCTCCAGCGCCGACAGGATCAGGCGCTCGCCGTCCACGGTCAGGTCGCCGACCGCGCGGTCCAGCGTCTCGAGGTAGGCGATCCGCGGCGCGTCGAGGTCCGAGAGGTCGACGCCCACGAGCTGGCGTGAGCCGCCTCCCGAGACGATCACCGCGAAGTCGTCGACGACCCGCATCTGCTCGGGCACGTTGACCGGCGCCGGCAGGGCCAGCGCGGCGCGCATCGTCGGCGCCCGCGGATCGTCGAGCGCGTAGACGGTCAGGGTGGGCTCGAAGTTCCGCACCGACACGAGGTGACCTCGCGCCACGCCGAGGGCTCCGTTCGAGGCGGCGCGCTCGTCGACGTGACCGACCGCGTCGGGCCGCCGCGGGTCGCGGAAGTCCCAGACCTCGATGCCGATCGCCTGCCGGTAGGCGTAGCCGTCGCGCACCGCGAGCGGGCCCGAGCAGAAGCAGCCCTCGCCGACCGGGTCGCTGGCCACCGGGTCGCAGGTGACGGGGCCGCCGCCCGCGTCGGGCGCGCCCGCGTCGCCGAGGAGCGGCCCGGCGTCGTCGAGGAGCGGCCCGGCGTCGGAGCGGGGCGCCTCGTGGGAGGTGCCACAGCCGGTGACGACGGCGAGGGCGACGAGGAACGAGGTGAGCGAGGTGAGCGGGAGCGAGCCGAGGGAGGTGAAGCAGCGCATGGCGAGGATCGTGCGGCCCGGGGCACTATCTGAGAAATCGATGGCGCTGATTGGTGTCAGAGTTTGAGGTTATTGGTTTGCGGTCCGGGGCACGGGCGCAGGATGCTTTGCTCTAGCGTGAGGTGCGGAGCTTGGCTTCGATCTGGGTGAGGCGCGTGCGGAGTAGGTCGTTCTCCGGCTCGATCTCGACCGCGCGCTTCATCGCCTTCCAGGCGTCGCGCCACCGGCCGCCGCGCGCGGCCTCCGCGGACCGGTGATAGAACTCGAGCGCGTGCGGCGACCGGATCGGGGTCTGGGGCCGCGCGCGCGCGGGTCTGGCCGGGGGCTGGCGCTCGGCGCGCTCGGCGCGCTCGGCGCGGTCGCGCTCCTCGGAGGAGAGGCGTCGCTGGCCCGCGCGGAGCACGCGGTCGTAGGCCTTGCGCGAGACGGGATCCAGCAAGACCTGATACGCCTCGCTCCCGCGCCGGTAGATCTGGGTCGCGCGCTGGAGCTTCTCGGGCTCGTCGGCGCCGAAACGGTCCGGGTGGTAGCGGCGCGCGAACGTGCGGAAGGCGGCCTTGACCTCGTCCGACGACGCGGCCGGCTTCACGCCGAGGAGCGTGTAGTAGTCGAGCAGCTCGAGCTGATCGCTCACAGCTCCTCCGACTCCAGACGCAGGCGCATCGCCGCGATGTCCGCGTCGATGAGGCCGCCCTTGAGGTTGATCCGGACGCTCTGCTTCTTGCCCGAGGACTCCTCGACCGCGTCCACCGCGAGGGTGCCGTCGGCGTCGAGCATGAACGCGACCGCGATCGCGACCTCGCCGCGAGGCCGCCGCGGCAAGTCGATGAGCTGGACCTCGCCGAGCACCTCGTTCTGCTCGAAGACGTCCGACTCGCCCTGGCAGATGCGCACCGCGACCTCGGTCTGCTCGTCGCTCGCGGTGGTGAAGCCGCGGGTCTGCTCGGTGGGCACCGGCGCGTTCTTGAGGATCAGGCGGCGGCAGTAGCCCCCCGCCGTCTCCACCGCGAGCGAGTGCGGCGTCACGTCCATGAGGATCGGCGGCGCGGCGTCCGCCATCGCGATCACCGGCGCGGCGAGCGCGGGCGGGGGAGTCGACGCCCAGCGCTGCTCCGGAGGCGAAGGCGGAGGTGGCGCGCCCGCGGTGGCCGTGGGCGTCGGGGGCGGCGGCACCGGGCGCGCCGGAGGTGGAGGCGGCGGCACCGGCTTCGCCGCGGCCCCGGTCTCGAACGGGAGCGTGGGCTCGCGCGGCTTGCGCTTGCGCGGGGCGGGGAGCCCGAACGGATCGTCGAGGTCGGCGTCCGGATCGCCCGAGTCGGGGAACGCCTTGACCGTGCTGCCGCCCTGGGTGGGCGCGCTGAAGGGATCGTCGGGCGCCAGGTCTGCGAAAGGATCGTTGACCTCGGCGAAGGCCGGCGGCGCGAGGTCGTCGATCCCCCCCGCGGCCCGCGCGTCGGCGGGCATCGCGAGCCCGTCGAGCTCGATCTCGATCGTCGACTTCGGGCTCTTCACCTCCACGACCTCGCGAACCACGGTCGGAGAGTCCGGCAGGTCCGGCATCGAGGGCGGCGGATCGGACGCCTTGGCCGGGCGCGCCCGCGGGGCCTTGGCCGCCGGCCGCTCGCCCGGCGCGAAGGCGGGCTGACGCGGCATCCCGTCGAGCGTGCCGCTCTTCTTGCGGCGGCGCCGCTCCTCGATCTCGGCGACCGACAGCCGCTGCAGCGCGACGCGCCCGAGCGCGCTCTTGGCCTTGCCGGCCGGCGCGCCGGCCCGCCGCGGGCCGCCGAGCGCGTAGCCGTGGATCGCCGCGCCCTGGGCGACGACCATGTCGGGATCGATGTCGATGCGAGGCGACATCCCGAAGTAGCTCTCGACCATCCGGCGGCAGAGCGGCATCCGCGTGGAGCCGCCGACGAGCACCACCGAGTCGACCTCGTCCGCGCGGAAGCTCGCGTTCTCGAGCGCCTTGTCGCAGACGTCGAAGGAGCTCTGGAGCCACGGGTGCGCGAGCTTCTCGAGCTCCTCGCGGCTCATCGAGAACTCGAGATCGAGCGGCCGGCCGCCCTCGCCGATGGTGAGCTCCTCGATCGTCAGGCGCACCGCGTCCTCGTCCGAGAGCTGGCACTTGGCCCACTCGCCCGCCGCCTTGAGCCGCTCGAAGGCCTGGGTGTCGGAGCGCGGATCCCAGCCGTGCTGCTGGAGGAACGCGTCGGCCATGACCTCGCCGACCGCGCGGTCGATGTCCTCGCCGCCGAGGAAGCTGTTGCCGCCGGTCGCGAGCACCTCGAACACGTCGCCGTCGAGCTCGAGCACCGTGATGTCGAAGGTGCCGCCGCCGAGGTCGTAGACCGCGACTCGCTCCTTGGTCTTCTTGCCGTAGCCGTAGGCGAGCGCGGCCGCGGTCGGCTCGTTGAGGATACGGAGGACGTCGAGCCCCGCGACCTTGCCGGCGGCCTTGGTCGCGCTGCGCTGCAGCTCGTTGAAGTTGGCGGGGACGGTGATGACCGCGCGCTCGCAGGCGACGCCCTGGTCGAGCTCGGCGATGCGGCGCAGCTCCCGCAGCACGATCGCGCTGATCTCCGCCAGCGCGTAACGACCGTTGCGAACCTCCACCACGCAGCCGCCGTGCTTGTTCGGCACGATGTCGAAGCCGAACCGCTCGCGCGCCCGCGCGACCTCGGGGCTGTCGTAGGGGCGGCCGATCAGGCGCTTGACCGCGTAGACGGTGTTCCGCGCGTCGATGAGGCGGCGGTCGCGCGCCTCGTAGCCGACCAGCTTGTACCCGGCAGGGTGGAACGAGACGACCGACGGAACCATCCGGCGCCCCTCGGGGTCGCCGATGACGCGGGACTGTCCCCCGTCGGCGACGGCGACCACCGAATTGGTGGTGCCGAGATCGATCCCCAGGACGGGGCCTTCAGACATGCCCGATTATTGCACTCGGAACCCGGCCCGAATCAACGCTCTCAGAGCGCGCCGGGCGCGCTCTGCAGCGGGCAGTTCACGAGCTGATCGGTGATCTCGTAGCTGACCAATCGGTCAGTCCGCGGCGTGATCGTGTAGTCGGGCGCGATGTCGAACATGTCGGTCGACGCGGTGTAGTCGGCGACGGTCTGGTCCATCGAGGTGTCGATCGAGCCGACGCTCGCGGGCACCGTCACGAGGACCATGCGCCAGAGCGGCGTGTAGTCGCCGTCCTCGAGGTCGACGCCGAGGATGTTGTTGGAGTCGCGCAGGTCGCCGTCGCCGTTGAGATCTTCATCGCGCATCCACTCGACCAGCGGGTCGTCGTCGCCCTCGCGGGTCAGCAGGTAGACGTTGCGGACGAACATCGTGCCGTCGGGGAGCACCGCGCGGTTCGGGCGGCTGGCCGAGAAGTCGAAGCAGCGCGCCTCGCGATCACGCACGTAGACGACCGTCTCGGGGAGCACCGTCGCCATGGGACCCACCTCGATCTCGGCGTCGAGGCTCGCGACGGGGCAGTGCCAGAGCTCGGAGGTGGGGCGGGGGGCCGGCAGACCCAGCCGGGAGCGCTCCGCCTCGATCGCCTCGAGGCTCGCGAGGCGGCCGTCCCAGCCCTCGGGGAGCTCGACCCAGTGCACCTGGGCGAAGGGGCTGTAGTCGGCGTCACCCGGCAGCGCGTCGATCACCGGCGGGTGGTCGAGGGCGGCGCAGTCGTCGCCCCCCTCCGGGCGGCAGAGGCGGTAGACCGGCATCGCGCGCTCGCCGCCCGCCGCCACCGTCCAGTAGCTGATTGGGGCGCCGTGGACGAAGCCGTTGTGGAGCGTGGCGACGCCGTCGAATCCGTCGTCCGCCGCGATCGCGGCCGCCATCGCGGGGTCGTCGTAGACCGAGGGCAGCGGCTCGAGCTCACCGCAGCCCGCGAGCGAGGCGAGGGCGGCGAGGGCGAGGAGCGAGGTACGATGGGGCGCCATGAGGAGAGGCTAGAGCGCGAGCGGGGGCTCGCGCGAGCCCCGGTGCGCAATATACGCGCACCACCGCCTCCGGTTACGTCTCGGGCGGTGCGTGCGGGTCACTCCGTGCGGGACGCCATGCGCCGATCACTCTGCGTGGGTCGGCACGTCGTCCGCGCTCTTGGGCGGGCCGCCGCGGATGCCCCGCACCACGAAGTCGGTCGTGCTCTTCGACTTGCGCCCGAGGTCCTCGAAGATGAGGTAGAGCGACGGCACCAGGAGCAGCGTGATGAAGGTGGCGAAGAGCACCCCGATGCCGAGGCTGATCGCCATCGGGATGAGGAAGCGCGCGCCGACTGACGTCTCGAGGATCATCGGCGTGAGGCCGAGGAAGGTCGTGAGCGAGGTCAGGAGGATCGGGCGGAAGCGCCGCACGCCGCCCTGGATGACCGCGTCCCGCAGCGAGGTGTTCTCGTCCTTGCGGAAGTCGTTCACCGCGCTCACGAGCACGAGCGAGTCGTTGACCACCACGCCCGCGAGGGCGACCAGGCCCATGAAGCTCATCATGCTCAGCCGGTAGTCCAGGACCGCGTGGCCGAGGATCGCGCCGACCGCGCCGAACGGGATCGCGGACGCGATGATGAACGGCTGGATGTAGCTCTTGAACGCGACCGCGAGGAGCGCGTACATCGCGAGGAAGGCCATCAGGAAGCCGATGCCGAGCGCGGCCATCGTCTCGGCCTGCCGCTTGGCCGAGCCACCGGGCTCGATGCGGAGGCCCGGGAACTGGGCCAGGACCTGAGGCACCAGCTCCTGCTGCGCCTGGTTCTGGACGCGGTCGGCGTTGGTCCCGAAGTCGACCTCGGCGGTGACGTTGACGCGCCTCCGTCCGTCGAGGCGCTGGATCTGGGTGTAGCTGCGCCCACGCCGGATGATCGCGGCCTCGGTGAGCGGGATCTCGCCGCCGTCCGGGGTGCGCACGAGCATCGACTCGACGTCGGCGAGGGACTGCCGCTCCTCGAGGGGGCGGCGCACGTAGACCCGGAGCTCATCGCGGCCGCGCTGCTGGCGGACCGCCTCGGCGCCGAAGAACGCGTCGCGGAGCTGGCGGGCGAGCATCTGCTCGGTGATGCCGCGCGCGCGCGCCTCGGGGCGGAGCTCGAAGTCGAGCTGCTCCTTGCCCTCGGCGAACCCGTCGTTGATCTCGCGCACGCCCGCGTAGCCCTGGAGCCCCTCGGCCAGCACGGCGGCGGCTCGCTCAAGGGTGTCGAGGTTGGGGTGGCTGAGCTGGAAGTCGATGCCCGATCCGCCGGGGCCGCCGGTGTTGTAGTTGAACGCGAGGGACTCGACGCCCGGCACCTGTCCGACCTCCTCGCGCCACGCCTCGGCGAACTCGCGCGACGTGAACGAGCGCTGGTCGGACGGCTTGAGGAAGACCGCGATCTCGGCGAGGTGGCTGCCCGACGAGCTCCCGCCGCTGCCCGGGCCGCCGCCCGCCGCGCCGAAGCTCCCGAGGAGCGCGAAGCGGCCCCGCACCACCTCCTCGCCGTCGCCGGGCGCGAGCCGCTGGACCACCACGCGCGAGGCGGCGAGCAGGCGCTGCTGCACGCGCTCGGTGTCGGTCACCGGGGTGCCGAACGGCATCGTGATCTGGCCGGCGACCACGTCGCCGTCGATCTTGGGGAAGAACTCGGACTCGACCCGCCCGCCCGCGACGAGCCCGATGCCCGCGATGAGGATCGCGGTCGCGGCGGCGAGGGTCACGTAGCGGTGGGTGAGCGCGCGCTCGAGGATCGGCTGGTAGGTGCGCGTGATGAGCCACTCGACGAGCCGGCTGAACCGCTGCTGCAGGTCGTGCAGGCCCTTCCAGTACCCGGCGATCAAGAGGAGCACCGACGCGGCGGCCACGAAGAGGAGCGCGAAGTTCCATTCGCCGGTGAAGCGGTAGACGACGAGGAGCGCGAGGTTGTCGAAGATCAGGATGCCCCAGAGCCACTTCCGCGTGCCCTCGAGGTGCCCGAGGTGGGCCGGCAATACGAGCAGCGACTCGATCAGCGAGAGCAGCAGCACGAGGATCACCACGATCGGGATCTGCATGAAGAACTTCCCGAACGTCCCCGGCACGAGGAGGAGCGGGATGAAGAAGATGCAGGTCGTCAGGATCGCGAAGACCACCGGACCGGCGACCTCCTTGACCCCCTCGATCGCGGCGCGCATCGGGGGCAGGCCTTCGCTGCGCTTGGCGTAGACCGCCTCGCCCACGACGATCGCGTCGTCGACGACCATCCCCAACGTGAGGATGAACGCGAAGAGCGAGATCATGTTGATCGACGCGCCGTCGAAGAACGGCAGCACGAGCAGCGAGCCGATGAACGAGATCGGGATGCCGAGGGTCACCCAGAACGCGAGCCGGATCTCGAGGAACAGGCCCAGGCACACGAGCACCAGGATCAGGCCGATGTAGGCGTTCTTGAGGAGCAGGTCGATGCGGTCGCGGTAGAACTCGGAGCGGTCGTTCCACGTCGCGAAGTGCACGTTCGGCGGGAGCGAGCCCTCGTGGTCGGCGATGTACGCGTGGACCTTGGCCGCGATGTCGAGCGGGGTCTGGTCGCCCACCCGGAACACGTTGACCATCACCGCGCGCTGGCCCTCGTAGACGGCCGCGGTGTCCACCTCGCGGAACCCGTCGGTCACCGTGCCGAGGTCGCCGACCGTGACCTGCGAGCCGTCCGGCTGCATCCGCACGACGATGTCCTCGAACTCGTGCCCGACCTCGCGCCGCTCGGTCGTCCGCAGCAGGACCTCGCCCGAGTCGGTGCGCAGCGAGCCGCCCGGCACGTCGATCGACGCGGCGCGGATCGCGTTCGCGACGTCGCTGTGGGTGAGGTTGTAGGCGCGCAAGCGGTCCTGTGGGACGTCGACCGCGATCTCGAGCGGGCGGACACCGCTCAGCTCCACCGTGGTGATGCCGTCGTCCTGGAGGAGGTCGTCGCGGACGCGCTCCGCGAGCGCGCGCAGCGCCGCCTCGGTCGCGTCGCCGTAGATGACGACGCTGATCACCTCGCCGCGGAGCGTCGGCCGGCTGACCACTGGCTCCTCGACGTCGGCGGGGAACGCCGTGACCCGGTCCACCGCGCTCTTGATGTCGGCCAGCACCCGGTCGGCGTCGGAGCCGAGGAGCAGCTCGAGGGTCACCACTCCGACGCCCTCCTGGGCGGTGGAGCGGACCTCCTTGATCCCGTCGACCGCGCGGACCGCCTCCTCGATCGGGAGGATCACGCCCTGCTCGACCTCCTCGGGCGAGGCGCCGGGGTAGGGGACCTGGATGAGCACGAGATCGAGCTCGAACTCGGGGAAGACCTCTTGCTTGACGCGCGGGATCGCGAAGAGGCCGCCGACGATCAGGAGGATCATCAGCACGTTGGCGGCGACCGAGTTCTGCGCCATCCAGGCGAGCGGGCCGGCGAGGAGGCCCTCGGGGCCTTCGGCGCCCTGCTCGGCTTCGGCCGGGTCGCTCATCGCGTCTCCGCGGACGGCTCGGGCTCGGCCTCGGGCTGCTCCGTGTCTTGCGCGTCGTCGTCGTCGACCGCGGGCTCCGACGGGGCCTCGACCTCCTCGGCGTGGCGGAGGCGGGTGCCCGGGATCGGCGTCGCGAGCGCGCTCGTGATGAGCTCGTCGGTGGGCTCGAGCCCGCGGGCGAGGACGGTCAGCGGGCGGCGCCACACCACGTCGACCTCGCGGATCTCGAGCTGGCCGTCCCCGAAGAGGTGGACGGTGTCGCCCGCGTGCAGCGCGGTGCGCGGGATCTCGTACACGCCGGAGATCTCGCCCGCCTCGATCTCCACGTCGACGAACGCGCCGAGGAGCATCGGGAGCGAGCTGGGATCGCCGCGCTCGGGCGCGGCCGCCTGGAGGCCCAGGGGGTCGTCGACCTCGACGAGGACGCGGGCCATGCGGCCGACGGGGTCGAGGTCCCCGTAGAGGCGGATCACCCGGCCGGTGCGCACGATCTCGGACTGCTCGCCGACGCGCTGCACGACGCGCGCGGCCGAGCCCTCCGCGCCCGACTCGTCGGGGAAGCGGATCCACGCGAGCTCCTCGACCGGGATCGAGACGCGGACCCAGAAGTGATCGGTGCCGACGAGGGTCGCGAGCTGCGAGCTCGGGCCGACGAGCTGCCCGATGTCGACCGCCTCGGCCTGGACGAACGCGTCGAATGGCGCGGTCACGGTGGTGCGGGCGAGGTTGGTGCGCGCGCGCCGGAGCCCGGCCTGGGCGGCCTGGACGGAGGCCTGAGCCGCGCGGGTCTGCGGCTCGCGCAGGGCCAGCTCACGACCGGTGTCGGTCGCGCCGCCGCGCTCCTGGCCGAGCAGCGCCCACTCGCGCTGCGCGATCACGCGGCGGCTCTCCTCCTGGCTGAGGCTCACCTCGGAGCTCTGCACCTGGGCCGCCTGCTGCTGGAGCGCGGCCCGGTAGTCGCGGGCGTCGATGCGCAGGAGCTGCTCGCCCGCCGCCACCCGCCCGCCAGGGACGAGGTTCGGGTTCATCGCGACGACGCGCCCGGTGACCTCCGGCATCAGCGCGACCTGGCGCGCGGGGAGCACCTGGCCGTGAGCGCGCACCACGAGCCGCTCGGTCCTCGGGGCCGAGGGCACGGTGACGACGGGAAGGCCGAGATCCTCGCTGGCCGTGCGCTCGGCCTGGGGCCGCGTCCCGATCATCACGCCCGCGAAGGCGACGCCGACGAGGCAGATGCCGGCCGGGATCATGACCGCGAAGACGCGGGCGATCGTACTGGGGCGGTCCACCTCCCCCTGCGGGGCGGGGGTGGGCTCGGGGCGCGCGTCGGGGAGCGCGCCCGGCACCTCACTGCTGCTCATCGTCGATCTCCGGGGCGGGGTCGGGGAGCCGGGGGGCCTCGAGCTGGGCGGTCCACGCGCCTCCCAGCGCGCGGGCGAGCTGCACGCGCTGGCTCAGGAGCTGGCGGCGGGCGGTGAGGATGGACTGCTCGGTGCGCTGGGTCGCGCCGAGCGCGGTGAGCACGGGGAGGTAGTCGCTCAGGCCCTCGCCGTAGCGGCGCCGTGACTCGAGGAGGGTGGCGCGCGCGGCCGCGAGCTGATCCTCCAAGCTGGTGATCTGCACGGCGAGCTGACGCTCCTGCGCGAGCGCGTTCTCCACCTCGAGCATCGCCGTCAGGACGGTCTGCGCGAAGGTCTGGAGCCGCTCGCGCAGCGCGGCGCGGTTGCGGCGGACCTCGGCCGCGCGGCGCCCGCCGTCGAGCGCGGGGGCGAGCAGGCTCGAGGCGATCGACCAGACGAACGAGCTGAGGAGGTTCTCGAGGCTCGGGTTGGACAGGCCGACCGACGCGTTGAACCGGAGCTGCGGGAACTGATCGGCGATCGCGGCGCCGAGCCGGTGGTCCTGCGCCATCACGCGGTGGCGGGCCGCGCGCACGTCGGGGCGGCGCAGCAGCAGCTCGCTCGGGATGCCCGTGCGGGGCAGCGGGGGCAGCGGCGGCAGGGTGTTCGGCTCGGGGAGCTGGCCGATCTGGCCGGAGGCGAACGCGCCGGGCGAGCGACCGACGAGCACGGCGAGCTGCTGGCGCGCCATCGCCTCGGCGCCCTCGATCTGCGCGAGCTGCGCGCGCGTCGCCTGGACCTGCTGGCGCTGCTGGTAGACGTCGAGCGCGGTGCCGAGGCCGTGCGCGAAGCGGAGGGTGACCAGCTCCTCGTAGACCTCGTTCGTCTCGAGCTGATCGCGCAGGAGCGCGCGCGCGGCCCGCTGCTGCAGGAGGTTGAGCCAGGTCTCGACCACATTCGCGACGAGGGTCATCGCGAGGGCCTCGACGTCGTCTCGGCCCGCGAGGACGTCGAGCGAGCCGGCCGACACGGAGTGCCCGACGCGGTTCCAGAGGTCGACCTCGTAGCTGACGGGGACCGAGATGCCGAGGCCGTTGACCTCGAACTCCTGCTGGCCGAGCGCGCCGAACACGACGACCTGCCGGCGGCGCGAGACGTCGAGCTGCGCGCTGATCTGCGGCCACCATCCGCTCGCCGCGCCCTGCACGCCGGCCTCGGCCTGCTCGAGGCGCGCCCACGCGGCCCCGAGCTGGAAGTTGCGGCGCAGGGCCTCGTCCACCAGGTAGGCGAGCTCCGGGTCGCCGAACGCCAGCCACCACTCGTCGGGGAGGTCCGACTCGGGCGCGACCTCCTCGTCGCCCGCCGTCTGGGCGTAGCTGTCGGGCAGGTCGATCGGCGGCGTCGGGTCCTCCACCGTGTGGTGCGGCGAGCAGCTGCTGATCAGCGCGCTGATCAACATCGCGCCGATCGGCCTCGCGCCGATCAGCCTCGCGCCGATCAGCCTCGCGCCGATCGCCGTCGCCGCGGTCCAGGACGCGCGCGCCCTCATCGTGAGCCCTCCTTCTGTGGCGCGAGCTCGTGTGGCGCGAGCGCGCGCAGCAGCAGATCCGCGACCCGGCCCGGCATCTCCTCGAGCTCGCCGCGGTCCTCCTCGGGGAGCATCGCCCCGTAGTGCTCGGCGTTCATCCGGATGAACGAGGCGCCGAAGTTGGCCGCCCACAGCGCGGCCGCGACCTGGGCCGGGTCGAGATCGTCGCGCAGGCTGCCGTCGTCCATGCCCCGGCGGATCGCCTCGCGGTAGGTCGCGCGGAGCGCGCGGACGCGCTCGGCGTAGGCCTCGATCGACTCCGCCTCGGGGCTCGGGTGGTAGCCGCTGCACATCGTGGCGAGCGCGAGGCGCATCTTCGACCGGTGGGCCCGGACCACCTCGGAGTGGGTATCGAGCAGGGCCCGCAGCAGATCGGCCCCGCGCGTGCCCCGGTGCTCGAGGAGCGCCTCGAACCGGGCGAGGACCACGTCGAGGGGGCGGTGGGTCAGGGCGACGAAGAGGTCGTCCTTGCTCCGGAAGTAGAGGTAGAGCGTGCCCTTGCTGACGTCGGCCGCCTCGGCGACCTCGTCCATCGTCACGTGCTGCGCGCCCCGCGACCCGAACACGCGCTCGGCCGCGTCGAGGATCGCCTCGCGGCGCTCGCGCTTGTGCTCGGCCCGGCGGGCGGCTGCGTGGCGGCTCATGGGGAGGGGCGCGGTCGGAGGAGGGCGGGCGAGGACCTGACTGACCGTCAGTCAGCGGGCTGAGTCCTAGGGCTTGGCGCGAGCCGAGGCAAGCGCGTTCCATGGCCTCGACACGCCCTGCAAGGTGCCCGACCTGGCCTGCGCGTCGGTTGGGCGCACGTGAAGTATTGTTGCCCGGTAACCGGACGTGCCTCGACCCGTATGCCGCGCAGCCCCTGCCGGGCGTCGCACCACACCCGTCGGGACCGCGTCCCCCGACACCGCGACCCTGGCCGGGGCTTCTACAATTCCCCTCTGGTCCTTCTGGAGATCCCATGCATCGTCCCTTCGCCGCCCTCACGCTCGCCCTCAGCCTCGTCTTTGCCGCCGCGTGCGGTGAGGAGGGCGAGGCCGCCGCCCCGATCCCCGAGCTCGCGGTCGCCGAGGTCGCGACCCGCTTCGAGGCGGGGGAGCTGGTGGCGGTCGACGCGAACTCGGCCGAGACCCGCGCCGAGCGTGGCGTGATCCCGGGCGCCCGGCTGCTCACGTCGTCGGGCACGTTCGATCCGGCGGCCGAGCTTCCGGCCGATCCTGCGACCGAGCTCGTCTTCTACTGCGCGAACGACCACTGCCGCGCGTCGGACGGCGCCGCGGAGCGCGCCCGCGAGGCGGGCTACGCGAACGTCAGCGTGATGCGCGCCGGGATCGCCGGCTGGGTCGAGGCGGGCCACGAGGTCGCCCACCCCGACCAGGGCTGAGCTCCCGCCGCTCCGCCCGACCGGGGGTGCTCGGCCTCAGGCCACCGACTCGAGGGGGAGCAGCGCGTGGCGCAGCTTCCGCTTGCTCGCCTGCTCGATCTGCCGGACCCGCTCGCCGGACAGCCCCAGCACCTTGCCGATGTCGGCCAGGGTGTCGGACTCGGGCTTCATCAGTCGGCGCTCGAGGATGAGGCGCTCGCGATCCTCGAGGGCGGCGAGGGCGTCCGCGATGTGACGGGCGGTCAGGCTGCGCTCCTCCCGCATCGCCGCCTGCTCTTCCGGGCTCCGGAGGGTGCCAGGCAGCTCGACGGTCGGGCCGTCCCGCTGCGGGCCGAGGGAGACGTCGCGCTGGGTGAGGGAGCCGTCGACCAGCTCGATGTCGCTCACCGCGACGCCGAGGTGGGCTGCGACCTGCTCGCGCGTCGGGGGCTCGCCGAGCCGCGCGGTGAGCTCGCGCTCGGCCGTCCGAAGGTGCGCGAGGAGCTTGCGCGCGTTCCGGGTGGACGGGGTGCCCACGACGCGGCGGTTCGCGAGGGTGTAGCGGCGGATGAGGCCGCGGATCCACCAGGCCGCGTAGGTGCTGAAGCGGACCTGCTTGGTGCGATCGAAGCGGCGCGCGGCCTCGATGAGCGCGAGGTTGCCCTCGGCGATCAGGTCCTCGTGGGGGATGCCCCGGACCGCGTAGTGCTTGGCGGTGGAGAGCACCATCCGTAGGTGCGACACGCAGAGGGTCTCCATGGCGCGCGGGTCGTCCTCCTCCTGGATCCGGCGGAGGCAGTCGCGCTCCTCCTCCTCGGACAGGGTCGGCGCGCGGGCCGCGAGGTCGCGCAGGGAAGGGGCCGTGCTCGCTCGGGTGCTCATGCCCTCTGTAAGTGCAGCCCCCGTTCCAGCCCGTACGCGGGCGGTTCGGGCCGCGCGGAGGCCGGATCCCGCGCAAATCTCCCCGGCGTCGCAGAATCTGCGTCCCGAATCTCCGCGCGTTGCTCAGCGGACAATTGCACCTGGAGGTGCGCTCCGGCAGCATCGTGCTCGGTGGACGAACCGCTCCGCAGTCGGATCGCGCGCTTGCTGCGCGACGCACGGGCGCACGCCGAGCCGCCCGGCGCGGAGCTCCCCCCGGACGTCGAGGCTCGGCGCGACGAGGCGGAGCAGGCGCTCGGCGACCTCGGTGCCTGCCTCGACAGCGACGATCCCACGCTGCGCCTGGCCGCGTTGTGCGTCGCTCGACTCCTGCCCCCCAACCGGGCGCGGCCCCTGCTGGACGGGTGGCGGCGTGGCGAGGCCCTGCAGGGGCAGCCCTTCGAGCTGCGCCGACTCGCCGTCCTCGCCTACGTGGAGCGGTTCGGAGACGAGGCGATCGAGGGGTTGCGCCAGGCCTCGCGCGCCCCGAGCTTCGCGGCCGCCGCCCGGGAGGCGCGCGCCCTCGCGATCGCCGGGCTCGGCGCGCTCGACGACCGGGGCTCCGAGCCGCTGCTCCGCACGCTGGCCCGCAAGCGGGGGCACGACGACCCGGTGATCGAGGAGGCGGCCCGGGTCGTGGACGCGTTCGACGCGGGCGGCCGGCCGTACCCTGGCGTCGGCGTCCTCGTCGAGGCGGGCCTCGCCGAGCACGGGCTGGTCGTGGCCGACGACGCCGGCGAGGAGGGAAACGAGGCCCGCGTTCGAGACGAGATGGGGCGGCGGCCAACCGTGCCGGCCGCGGCGGGGGCCGAGGCCCCGGAGCCCGACCCGGCCTCGCTCCGGGTTGCACGCACGCCGCGGCCCGATCCAGCCGCGCCGGACGAGGCAAGCGCGAAGGCATGGTGGGTGGACAGCGGCCCCGAGCGGCCCCGCGCCGCCGCGAGCCTCGAGTCGGCCCTCACGACCGCGTTCGGGCCGCTGACGCCGGCGCCGCCTCGGGACTCCGGTGCGCCCGCCTCCGAGGTCTTCGAGCGCGCCCGCGGGGTGCTCGCGAGCGCAGAGGGGGCGCTGGACGGGCTGCCCGCCGACCCGTGGCAGCGGCTGCGCTCCGACGCACCGCAGACGGAGGAGCCCGAGGCGAGCCCGGACGCGGAGGCGAGCTTTGGCGACCTCGACGGGCCGGAGCGCGACGACGGCTGGGGCGAGGAGGTCGGGGGCCACGATGGCTGGGCCGACGACCCGGCGGCGCCCGACGACGCGGCCCTCGACGCGCGGCCGGAGCTCGAGGCGGCGTGGGGCGAGGCCTCCGCGGCCGGCGCATCGTCTCGGGTCGAGGCGACCTGCATCGGCCTCGAGAGCGAGGCCCCGGCCGCGCCCGCGCCGGTGGAGGCGACGTGCCTGGGCGTGGACCCCGACGGCGTGGACCCCGACGAGGCCGACGCCCACGGGCCGGAAGACCCGGGCGGGGCGGGCCCGCAGCGCACGCCGTCGGAGGTGCCGACCGTCCCGCCGGCCGCGCCCTCGTCGTCCTCGCCCGAGCCCGCGTCGCTCGAGCGCTCGCCCGGCTTCCGGCCGCCCGCGCGCGTCGCCGAGGCCGAGCGGCCGAGCTCCCTCCCTCCGGCCCCGAGCGAGCCGGCGCGCTCGAAGAGCAAGCGCCGCCGCGCCCCGAACCCGCTCCTCAAGCGCGTCCCGAAGGACCCGTCGGCGCCTCCGAGCAAGGTCCCCGCGGCCGAGCGGAGCCTCGGCTCGCTCCTCCGGAGCTACCTCGGCGAGGACGAGGACTGAGCCGCGCGCCGCATCGTCGAGGGCTCGAGCGCGACGAGACGGGCACCCGTGCACACCGACACGGGCGCTTGTCCGCCTGAGACGAGGGTGCTAATGCCGGCCCCGTGCGCGCGCCCCACCGCCTCCTGGTCTGCCTGATCCTCGCCGCCGGCGGGTGCGGCGGAGCCTCCCTCGAGAGCGCGATCCAGGGCGCCGAGTGGCAGGACGAGCGGACCGTGATCCTGCCGCCGGGCTCCATCACGTTCGATCGCCTCTACGCGCTCCGCGAGCAGGCCGCCGCCGAGCTGAGCTGCCCGGTGGGCGACGTGACGGTGGCCGACTCGGTCGAGGTCGGCGGGGTCGAGGTGGTCCCCGTGCAGGCCTGCGGCGCGCTCGTGTACTACGCGGAGCTCGACGCGGGCTTCACGCTGGTGGGTCGCCTGCGGCCCGGCTCGGACGCGGCGCGCGTGGACGCATCCTCGGGCGGAGCCGCGCCCGGGACGCCCACGGTCGCAGGCCCGGCCGCGGGCGGCATCGATCCCGATGGGGCGGGCGCCCCCGAGTCCGCAGACGGCGCGGACCGCGCCGCCGCCGCCGACACCGCCGCCGCCGACACCGACACAGACGACACCGACACAGACGACAACGCGCCGCCCAGCGGCCCTGGCAGCGGATCCGACTCGATCATCGAGTGATCCGCGCGGAGAGACAGATGACCAAGCGCTTCCTGTTCGGGCTCCTCACGGCCGCCGTGCTCATGATCAGCCTCCCCGCGTGCGGTGGCCCGCGGGTGCTCGGCGCGCGCGCGCTCCTGCCGCTGCAGGGCAACGACACGAGCCGCGTCTGGATCTACATGGACACCAACGACGAGAGCCGGAACGGCGTCTACCGCTGCGTCGACGAGGGTGGCCAGGTCCAGTGCATCAAGGCCCGCCTGCAGTAGCCTGAGAGCCCGGTACCCCCGGCTCGCCTCAGTCCCACGTCGTCCCGTGCGCGTCCGGCTCGGGATCGAGAAGGATGGGCGGAGCCGGGTTCGAACCGACGACCTACGGTGTGTAAAACCGGTGCTCTACCAGCTGAGCTATCCGCCCGGGCAGCCGGTTCTAGCATGAGCGAGCGCGCCGCGGGGGGCGCCCGAGCAGCGGGGCTCTACTGCTGGGCGCCGGGGCCCTCGACCGTCGGCTCGACCAGGTCGGTCTCCTCGAAGGTCACGAGCTTGCCGCCCTGGTACTCCATCGGGCGGGGACGCTTGCCGAACAGCGCGTCCGGGTCGTTGAGCGCGAGGGCCTCGCGCAGGACCTGGTCCATGTGCTCGACGAGCACCACGCGCATCGTCTTGAGGACGCGCTTGGGGATCTCGCGGAGGTCCTTGCGGTTCTCCCGCGGGACGAGGACGGTGTCGACGCCAGCGCGGTGGGCGGCGAGCATCTTCTCCTTGAGGCCGCCGATGGGCATGACGCGTCCGCGGAGCGTGATCTCGCCTGTCATCGCGACGTTGCGCCGCACCGGGATGCGCATGAGCGCGCTCGCGATCGCGGTCGCCATCGTGATGCCCGCGCTCGGGCCGTCCTTCTTCTCGTAGTCGGGGAAGTGGACGTGGACGTCGACCTTCTCGTGGAAGTCCTCGTCGAGCCCGAGCTCCTCGTGACGTGAGCGGATGTAGGTGATGGCCGCCTGGGCCGACTCCTTCATCCCGTCGGAGAGCCGGCCGGTGATGACCTGCTTGCCCTTGCCCGCGATGATCGCGGCCTCGCACTCGAGGACCGTGCCGCCGTAGAAGGTGTAGGCGAGGCCGTTGACCTTGCCGATCTCGTCGTGCTCGCCCGCCTTGTTGGACTGCCACTTCGGCACGCCGAGGTAGCGGGGCACGTCCTGCGCGGCGATGCGGTAGGTGGCCTCCGAGCCTTCGCCGTCCTTGACGACCTGGCGCGCGACCTTGCGGCAGAGGCTGCCGATCTCGCGCTCGAGGTTCCGGACGCCGGACTCCTTCGTGTAGTGGTGGATCACCGTGCGCAGCGCGTTCTCGGTGATCTCGAGGTCGACGCCGTTGAGCCCGGCCTCCTTGACCTGCCGCGGCACGAGGTAGCGCACCGCGATGTTGAGCTTCTCGAACTCCGTGTAGCCGGACAGCTCGAGGATCTCCATGCGGTCGCGGAGCGGGAGCGGGATCTCGCCGAGCCCGTTCGCCGTCGTGATGAACATGACGTCGGAGAGGTCGTAGTCGAGGTCGAGGTAGTGGTCGTTGAACGTGGTGTTCTGCTCGGGATCGAGCACCTCGAGGAGCGCCGCCGCGGGGTCGCCGCGGAAGTCGCTCGACATCTTGTCGACCTCGTCGAGGAGGAACACCGGGTTGTTGGTGCCGACCTTGCGAAGCGACTGGATGATGCGGCCGGGGAGGGCGCCGATGTACGTGCGCCGGTGGCCGCGGATCTCCGCCTCGTCGCGCACGCCGCCGAGCGACAGGCGCACGAACTCGCGGCCGGTGGCCCGCGCGATCGATCGCGCGAGCGAGGTCTTGCCGACGCCGGGCGGCCCGACGAGGCAGAGCACGGGCCCCTTGAGCTTCTTCACCAGCGCCTGGACGGCGAGGTACTCGAGGATGCGCTCCTTGACCTTCTTCAGCCCGTAGTGGTCCTCATCGAGGATCGACTCGGCGAGATCGATGTCGTAGTTCTCGTCGGTCTTGTCGAACCACGGCAGGTTGAGGATCCAGTCGATGTAGTTGCGGACGACCGTGGCCTCCGCGCTCATCGGCTGCATCATCTTGAGCTTGCGCAGCTCCTTGGCGATGCGGTCGTCGGCCTCTTCGGTGAGCCGCTTGCTCTTGATGCGGTCCTCGAGCTCCTGGATCTCGCTCTTGAACTCGTCGCGCTCACCCAGCTCCTTCTGGATGGCCTGCATCTGCTCGTTGAGGTAGTACTCTTTTTGCGTCTTCTCCATCTGCTTCTTGACGCGGGAGCGGATCTTCTTCTCCACCTGGAGGATCTCGATCTCCGCGTTCATGAGCTCGAAGAGACGCTCGAGGCGCTTCGCCGGGTCGGTGGTCTCCAGGATCTCCTGCTTGTCGTGGAGCTTCACCGCCGTCAGGTGGACGACGATCGTGTCGGCGAGCCGCGCGGGGTCGTCGATCGTCTGGACCTGCATGAGCATCTCGGGCGCGATGCGCTTGTTGAGCTTCACGTAGGTCTCGAACGTCGACTGCACCGAGCGCATCAGCGCCTCGATCTCGACCGAGCTGCCCGCCACCTCGTCGACCGCGTCGACCTCGCAGAGGAAGAAGTCGTCGTGCGGGAGGAACCGACGGATGCGGCAGCGGCGCTTGCCCTCGACGAGCACCTTCACGGTGCCGTCGGGCAGGCGCAGGAGCTGGATGATCACCCCGACCGTGCCCATCTGGAAGATGTCGTCTTCCGTGGGGTCGTTGGTCTTCGCCTTCTTCTGAGCCGCAAGGAGGATCTCCTTGTTCTGGCTCATCGCCTCTTCGAGGGCGTTGATCGACTTCTCGCGGCCGACGAACAGCGGCACGACCATGTGCGGGAAGACGATGATGTCGCGGAGGGGGAGAAGCGGAAGGGCGCGACCCGCGCGCCCTTGGCCATCGTTACCGTTCTTGTGGAAGAACATGTGTGTCCAGGGTAGGCAGGCCTCGGTTCCGGATCACCCGGTCGCGCCCTCTTTCTCATACACGATGAGGGGCTTCTCACGGCTGACGACGACCTCTTCGCTGACGACGACCTCCTTGATGCCGTCGTGGCTCGGGACGTCGTACATGATGTCCAGCATCGAGTGCTCGAGGATCGCCCGCAGCCCGCGGGCCCCCGCGTTGCGCTCGAGGGCCTCGCGCGCCACTGCCTGGAGCGCGCCGTGGGTGAACTTGAGCTTCACCCCGTCCATCTCGAACAGCTTGCGGAACTGCTTCACCAGCGCGTTCTTCGGCTTGGTGAGGATGTCGATCAGCGCCTCCTCGTTGAGCTCGTGGAGGGTGGCGGTGACGGGCAGGCGGCCGACGAACTCGGGGATGAGGCCCGCCTTGATGAGATCCGCGGGCTGGACCTGTGCGAGGAGCTCGCCGATCTTCTTCTCCTTGCGGCTCGACACGTCCGCCCCGAAGCCGAGGCTCCTCTGGCCGATGCGCGACTCGATGACCTGATCGAGGCCGACGAACGCGCCGCCGCAGATGAAGAGGATGTTGGTGGTGTCGATCTGCAGGAAGTCCTGCTGGGGGTGCTTGCGCCCGCCCTTGGGCGGCACGTTCGCGACCGTGCCCTCGATGATCTTGAGGAGCGCCTGCTGCACGCCCTCGCCGCTGACGTCGCGGGTGATCGAGGGGTTGTCGCCCTTGCGCGCGATCTTGTCGATCTCGTCGATGTAGACGATGCCGCGCTGCGCGCGCTCCACGTCGTGGTCGGCGTTCTGCAGGAGCTGGACGATGATGTTCTCGACGTCCTCGCCCACGTAGCCCGCCTCGGTGAGGGTCGTGGCGTCCGCGATCGCGAAGGGGACGTTGAGGATCTTTGCCAGCGTCTGGGCGAGGAGGGTCTTGCCGCTGCCGGTCGGCCCGAGGAGCAGGATGTTCGACTTCTGCAGCTCGACGTCGTCCTGAGCGACCCGCGAGTCGATGCGCTTGTAGTGGTTGTGGACCGCGACGGAGAGGACCTTCTTCGCGCGCTCCTGGCCGATGACGTACTCGTCGAGGATCGCCTTGATCTCGGCCGGCTTCGGGAGCGGCGTGCCGGTGGCGAACGAGTCCTCGCGGTCGACCTCCTCCGCGATGATGTCGTTGCACAGCCCGATGCACTCGTCGCAGATGTAGACGGTCGGCCCGGCGATGAGCTTCTTCACCTCTTTCTGCGACTTGCCGCAGAAAGAGCACTGGAGGTTCCCGTGTCCGTCGTCGCGCCTTCGATCCACGCCCATACTCTCCAACCTCGAGGTGCTCCGCCGATCTGCGGTTCGCCCCCGCGTCCGCCGAGACGGTCACCGAGAGACTAATCCCCGGGACCGCACACGGCAACTGGCTCGCGAGGGCCAGAACCCAGTCAACTCGCGGGAATCCCTCTACTTCTTTGCGGCCCCCTTGGGACCGGTGTCGGTCCGCGGGAAGATCACCTCGTCGATGATCCCGTACTCCTTGGCCTCGACGGCCGACAGGAAGCGGTCACGCTCGGTGTCGTCCTTGATCTTGTCGACCGGCTGGCCCGTGTGGTGGGACAGGATCTCGTTCATGCGGCCGCGGAGGGCGATGATCTCCTTGGCGTGGATCTCGATGTCGGAGGCCTGGCCGCGCACGCCCGCGAGGGGCTGGTGAATCATGACGCGGCTGTTCGGCAGGCAGCGCCGGCGACCCTTGTCGCCCGCCGCGAGCAGCCACGCCGCCATCGAGGCGGCCTGGCCGAGGCACACGGTGGCCACGGGGCAGCGGACGTACTGCATCGTGTCGTAGATCGCGAGCCCCGCGGTGATCACCCCGCCCGGGCTGTTGATGTACATCGTGATCTCCTTGTCCGGGTCCTCGCTCTCGAGGATCAGGAGCTGGGCGATGATCACGTTGGCGACGTCGTCGTTGACCTCGGTCCCGAGGAAGACGATCCGGTCGAGGAGCATCTTCGTCCAGATGTCGAGGCCCCGCTCGCCCCGGTGCGTCGTCTCGATGACCTGGGGGAACGGGATCGCGGCCCGGGGCCGCAGCGCATCTCGGAAGTCTCGATCGCTCATGACTCTCCTCGGGTCTGTCTACGGCGGGTCGCCCCGGCCGTGTAGCTCACTCGCTCTCTTTTGCCGCCTCGGTCGTCTCTGCTGCCTCGGGCTGAGACGGTGCATCGGTGACCGTAGCCCGGTCGAGCAGGAACTCAAGGAGCTTGTCCTCGAGCAGCTTGTTCTCGAGGGTCTCACGCTTCTCGCCGGCGTACTCGACGCGCACCTTGGCGATGTGCTTGCCGGTCTCGTCGGCGATCTCCTGGAGCCGGGCGTCGACCTCCTCCGGCTCGACCGTGATCTCCTGCTGGCGGGCCAGCTCGCCCATCACGATGGCGGCGCGCACCTTCTTCTCGGCGCGCTCCGTCATCTCGGGGCTCGAGCCGAGGTCCATCTGCTGCCCGGTCATCTGCATGAAGAACGCGAGCTCCTGGCGCATCTGCTGGGCCTGCTGCTCGACCAGCGACGGCGGGACGGGGACCGGGTTCTTCTCGACGAGGCGCTCGATCACCTGCTCGCGGAGCGCGCTCTTGGCGCGCCCCTCGGCCGCCTCGACCAGCTTCGCGCGGATCGCGTCGCGCATCTCCGCCAGGGTCTCGTGCTCGCCGACGTCCTTGGCCAGCTCGTCGTCGAGCGCGGGCAGGACCTTCTCGCGGAGCTCGGTGACCTTGACCCGGAAGAGCGCGCGCTTGTTCTTGAGGTCGGGGTTCGGGGTGTCGTCGTCGTAGGCGACGCGGATCTCCACCTCCTCGCCCGGCTGCTTGCCGGTGAGGCCCTCCTCGAACTCCGGCAGCAGCCGGCCGCCGCCGAGCTCGACCTTGCGCTCGGTCGCGGCCATGTCGTCCTTGGACTCGCCGTCGATCTCGACCGTGTAGTCGATCGTCAGCAGGTCGCCGGCGCGGGCGGGGCGGGGCTCCTCGGGGGTGATGATCTCGGCGTGCTGCTGACGCAGGCGCTCGACCTCCTCGTCCACCGCGTCGTCGCCCACCTCGCTCGAGGGGCGCATGACCTCGAGGCCGTCCACCACGATCGCCTCGACCTTCGGGCGGACCTCGACCTTCGCCTTGAACGCGAGCGGCTCGCCGCGGGTGATGCTCGGCAGGTCGTCGACCTGGGGCGAGGCGACGAGCGGCAGCTCGTGCTCGCGGACCGCCGCGAGGAGGCCCTCCTCGACGAGGGTCGCGACGACCTCGTTCTGCACCTGGGGGCCGTACAGCTTCTGCAGCACGCCGCGCGGGACCTTGCCCGGGCGGAAGCCGCGCACGCGCGCGCTCTTCTGCAGCTTGCCGTAGCTCGCGTTGAGGCCCTGCTGGACCCGGTCCCAGGGCACCTCCACGGAGAGCTCCACGGTCACGGGATCGATCTCGTTCACCTGCGATTGCATCGGCACGCCTTCGCTCGGGAGAGGAGCCGCGGCTCCGCCTCGCTCTGTCGGGGGAGTGAGCTCGGGTTTGCAGAGCCCCGCGCTCACGACCTCTCGCCCCGACCCTCGGCCCAGCACGGCAGGCCTCGACTCGGGGTGCTTCCACGCCCTCCGCCGCTCCGTTTCGCGCACGCCGCGAGCCCGAACCGGACGACAGGGTCCCGACGTCTAGCGCCCTGGCTCCGCGGGGTCAACCGCCGCGCGGAGGCTCGGGCGGGAGCCCGGCGGCGAAGGCTTCGAAGGCCTGGACGACGGGGGCCTGCAGCGCCGGGTCGAGGCCGCGGACGAGGAGCACCGCGCGGCCGCGCCGCTCGACCCGCTGGCGCTCCGGCGGGCTCGCGGTGGTGGCGGCGGCTCGCGCGGCCTGCTCGGCCTCGGCCGCCTCGCCCGCGTCGTCCCAGGCGGTGAACCAGATCGCGGCCGTCTCGCCCGTCGCCGCCCGGTACACCCGCAGCCGATCGCCGCTCCACCCCTCGGCCGCGCTCGCGTCCCGCTCCGTCCGAGCGTCGGCGCGGCCCAGCGCGAGGTAGATGCTCATCTCCAGCTCGCCGAGGGTCTCCTCCTCGAACGGGGCGAGGCCCGCCGCCTCGAGGGACGGCCAGGCGGGGAGGGTGATCGGGTCGGGGCGCTCGTCCCGGGCGTAGCGCTCCGGGTGGAGGACCTGCTCGGTGGAGACCGGGGTGCGCCGGTGCGCCTCGTCGACGCCGCGCCAGCCGGCCTCGCCGTGGAGCATCGCGCAGAACAGCATCCCGTCGAGGTATCGGGACACGAGCGGGATCCGCACGATCGGGGGCGCCGAGTCCATCTCCGCGCCCTGGACGCCGCCCGAGGGGTTATCACGGATGAGCATGCGCAGCAGCGCCGGGTTGGAGGTGAGGCGTCGCAGGGTCTGGCCCTGGGTCTCCATCATGTGGCCGATCATCGCGAGGGTGGCGTCCCCCTCGACCAGGGCGGCGAAGGCGTTGTCCCCGTCGATCGAGCGCTCCTCCTCATAGCGCTCGCCGAGCGCGAGCCGCTGGTCCTGGAGCGCGTGCACCAGCTCGTGGACCACCACCATCTCGGCCTCGCCCAGCCCGCTCGCGCTGGCGCCGTCGAGCTGCGTCGTCACGTCCTCGCGCACGACGAGGAGCCCGCGCTCCGGGTCGTAGTAGCCGACGATCTGCTCGCCGAGGACCCGCACGATCAGCTCGGCGATGTCGAGGTCCGGCGGCAACAGACCCACCGCGACGTAGAAGACCCGCGAGCGCTCGAGCTCCTCCTCGTCGATCTGATCGCGTACGAACTGCGTGATCACGTCGCGGTCCTGGACGCGGATGGGCACCTCGCGCTCGAACCGGAGGCCGCGGATCCGCTCGGCGATCCGAGAGAGCCGCTGCATCGCGCGCCGCTCCGACTCGGTCGGCGGGCGGCCGGGGACCTCCGCGAGGGGGTCGGGTGGGGCGGAGCGCTCGGCCCCGCCCGTCCAGTCGACGCGGACCGGCTCGCGCCGCGCGGGCGCCGGATCGCCGCAGGCGCTGGCTCCGGGGAGGGCCGCGAGGAGAGCGGCGAGCGCGGTGAGGCGGCGCATCATCGGCGGGGGACGCGGGTGACCATCGCGTAGCAGAGCGGCTTCTTACTCAAGCGCTTATGGAAGTAGCGCCGCATCGCCCGGACCGCCGCCTGCTCGATGTCGTCCTCCGTCGGGCGCTCGGCCACCCAGCGGGTCCGCCGCAGCGCGTCGCGCACATAGTCGCAGGCGTCATCGAGCAGCTCGGGCTCGATCTCCTCGCGGACGACCCCGCGCGTGATCAGATCGATCGGCGCGATCGGCTTGCCCGCGTCGTCCACCACCGCGGAGACGATCGCCACCCCGAGCTCCGCGAGGAGGCGCCGGTCCTTGAGCACCTGGGCGTCGAGCGCGCGGCCCCGCTCGCGGTGCACCCGCCCGGTCGGCGCGTGGCCGGCGACCGAGAGGCCGTCCTCGTCGAGGTGGATGATCGCGCCGTCCTCGGCGATCAGGGTCTCGGCCACCCCGCAGCCCTCGGCGAGCTCGGCGTGAGCCGCCAGGTGCATGTAGGTCCCGTGCACCGGGAGGAAGCACTCGGGGGCGAGCGCCTCGATGAGCTGGCGCTGCTCCTCGCGGTGGGCGTGCCCGCTCACGTGGATGGCGGGGGACACCGCGCGCCAGAGCACGTCGACGCCGCGCCGCTCGAGCGCGTTGATGAGGGGGAAGACCGACGACTCGCAGCCGGGGATGATCCGCGCCGAGTGGATGACGAGGTCGCCCGGCTCGACGGAGAGGTCCGGGTGGGTGTCGAGCGCGATCCGCGCGAACGCGGCCGGCGGCTCGCCCTGGGTGCCGGTCGCGAGCGCGAGCACCCGCTCGGGCGGCAGGTCACGCAGGGCCTCGGAGCCGACCTCGACGTCGGCGAGGTCCGGCAGGTAGCCGGTGTCCATGCCGATCTTCGCGTGCATCCGCAGCGAGCGCCCGAGCAGGGCGAGCTTGCGGCCGGTGCGCCGCGCGATGTCCGCGAGCGAACGCACCCGGTGCACGTTCGAGGCGAACAGCGTCACCACCACGCGCCGCTCGGCCGCGGCCACGATCGCCTCGAGGGCGTCCGCGACCGAACGCTCGGTGCCGGTGCGCCCCTCGGTGATCGCGTTGGTGCTGTCGCTGAGGAGCAGGCGCACGCCCTCTTCGTCGCGGAGCCGCTGGAGCCGCGGGAAGTCGAACTCCTCGCCGTCGGTCGGCTCGGGATCGACCTTGAAGTCGCCGCTGTGGACGATCACCCCCTGCGGCGTCCGCAGGATCAGCCCGGTGCAGTCCGGCATCGAGTGTGTGACGCGGTAGGGCTCGATCTCGAACGGGCCAAGCGGGATCCGATCGCCGGGGCCGATCGCGGTGATCTCGTGGCGCTGCTCGCCGACCGGGTGCTGGGCGAGGCGCTCGCGGAGGACGCCGAGCGCGTAGGGCGGGCCGTAGATCGGGGCGCGGCAGAGCTCGAGGAGGTAGGGCACCGCGCCCACGTGATCTTCGTGGCCGTGGGTCAGGACGATGCCGCGGAGGCTCTCCGGATCGCGCGCGAGCCAGCCGAAGTCGGCGTGCGTGACGTCGACCCCGACGTCGCGTCCCTCGAAGGTGAGGCCGCAGTCGATGACCACGCGATCGCCGCCGTGCTCGACAACGAGGCAGTTCATCCCGATCTCGCCGAGGCCACCGAGCGGGATCAGTCGAACCGGGGAGGGGGCGGACACGGCCGATCTATAGCCGAATAAGGCGGGGTCGGGGGGGTTGGGCGTGGGCTCGCGCGCGATTGCCCGGTCCCCGGGCACGTGTTAGCACCGCCCCGACTGATGAGACGCTTCCTCCTGGCTTCGATCGTCGCGCTCTGCGCGCCCCTGGCCGCGCCCCTCGGGGCGTGGGCTCAGCCCGCCGCCCAGGAAGGCGAAGGGGAGCCCGGCGAGGGCGGTGAGGGCGGTGAGTCCGACCCTGAAGAGGATCCCGACGCCGACTGGGCGGACGAGGACGCAGAAGAGGACGAGCCGTCCCTTCGCGCGCCCGAGATGGAGAACCTCCAGCTCCGCGACCTCGACGACGAGGACGAGGGGGACGACGAGGACGAGGGCGACGAGGGAGACGACGCGGACGACGACGAGCTGCCGTCCCCGGCCGAGGCCCAGGCCCGGCTCGAGGAGATCGAGGAGGGCGACGGAACCGACCCGACCGTCGCGCGCTGGACGAGCCCCCAGACCGTGTTCGATCTGCACGGCTACATGCGCTTCCGCGGCGAGTTCCAGGACAACTTCTTCCTCGACCGTGTGGTCAACGAGGGCGGCACGGACAGCATGGGCCGCTACGTGCCGGGCCAGGTGGCTCTCCCGTTCGCGCTGTTCCGCCCGGCCGAGGACGGCGTCGAGGCCTGCGGTGACTCCGGCAGCGAGGTCTGCGACCAGAACGCGAACGCCTTCGCGAACATGCGCCTGCGGCTCGAGCCGACCATCCACCTCTCGGACGACGTCCGGGTGCGGATGCAGCTCGACGTGTTCGACAACATGGTGCTCGGCTCGACCCCGAACAGCCTGGGGGTCGGCCCCGCGAGCTTCGGCACCGGCGCCGACCACTTCATCGATCCCTACTACCGCTACGAGCGGACCTCGATGGTCCCCGTCGACACGGCGACCACCACGCTGCTCCCGCCGCAGCAGGGCGTGAACTCGCTGCAGGACAGCATCGTCGCCCGCCGCGCCTGGGCCGAGGTCCGCAACCGCACCCTCGGCGAGCTCCGCTTCGGCCGCATGGGCAGCCACTGGGGTCTCGGCATCCTCGCCAACGGCGGCTCGGGTCTCGACTCGGACTACCAGACCGACGTCGACCGGGTGATGCTGATCACCCGCCTCGCCGGCATCTACCTCTTCGGCGCGTGGGACTTCGCCTCCGAGGGCCTGCTCTACCAGGAGCCGGCCGACCTCGGCGGGCTGCCCTTCGACCGCAGCCGCCTCGACGACACCGACCAGTTCGTGCTCGGCGCGGCCTACCGCGCGACCGAGGAGGAGACGCGCGAGGCGCTCCAGCGCGGCGACGCGGTGTTCAACATCGGCGCCTACTTCGTCTACCGGAGCCAGACGCTGTCGTCGGCCGGCACGACCAACCCGTTCGGCCTGTGCGTCATCTGCGGCGCCGGCGAGTCGATCGACGGCGGCGCGAACCGCCAGTTCGGCGAGGCGAGCTTCGTCCGCCGCGGCGCGGACATCTTCGTGCCGGACATCTGGGTCCAGTTCCTCTACGAGAAGCTCCGCCTCGAGCTCGAGGCGGTGATGGTGCTCGGCGAGATCGACAACCTCGGCAACACCACCTTCGACTCCGGCAACAACGCGAACCTCCTCCAGCTCGGCATCGCGTTCGAGGGTGAGTACCGGCTGCTCAACGACCAGCTCGGCATCTACTTCAACGCCGGCTACGCGAGCGGGGACGCGGACCAGGAGGGGCTCAGCGCGATCGAAGGCGGCCTCGCCCGGCAGCGGAGCGACGATCGGACGTACAGCACGTTCTCGTTCCACCCGAACTACCGCATCGACCTCATCTTCTGGCGCAACATCATGCGGCAGGTCTCGGGCGCGTATTACTTCCGCCCCGGCCTCAGCTACGACTTCATCCGCAACAGCTTCGGCCAGCTCCTCGGGGCGCGCGCCGACGTGGTCTGGAGCCGCGCGTCGCAGCCCATCCAGAGCTACGGCAACGCCGACGACCTCGGGGTCGAGATCGACGTGTCGCTCTACTACCGCTCCGAGGACGGGCCCGACCTCCTCGACGGCTTCTACGCCCAGGCGCAGTGGGGCATCTTCTTCCCGCTCGACGGCCTGAACTACCTGCCGGGCACGCCCGGGATCGTCGACACGAACATGGACGGCCGGGCGGAGCTCGGGAACGCGATGACGTTCCGGCTGCTCCTCGGCGTGCAGTACTGAGCGGCTCCGCTGACTGCGCGGACCCGCTGCGCGGGCCGAGGCTGCGCTCCGCCCGTCGGCGGGGCTCGATCTCAGAGGGTCACGAGCGTCTCGCCCTGGGCCTCGAGCCGGGCGTGGAGCGCGCGGAGGCTCGCGTCGGCCGGGCAGGCGCAGAGCCCCTCGAAGGCGGCCTGGCGCGCGCGGTCGGGCTCGCCGCGCTGCTCGTAGGCCTCCGCGAGGAGGCGCCACACCTGGGGCCAGTCGGGCGCCTCGAGGCTCGCGCTCGACAGCGCGGTGATCGCCTCCTCGACCTTGCCGAGCCGGAGCGCGGCCTGGGCGTGAATCACGAGCAGGTCCTCGTCGAGCAGCTCCTCGAGGAGCGCGGTCTGGGTGATCTCGAACGCGAGGTCGGGGCGCTGATCGGCCATGAGCTCCTGGGCGAGCATCGTGGGCTCCTCGTCGGTCGGCGCGATGAGGTAGGCGCGGGCTCGTAGCTCGAGGCTCGCGCTCTTCTTGATGCGATCGAGCGACGAGTCTCCGGGATCGACCTCGAGGCCGCGACGCGCGACCTGGAGCGCGCGCGCGCTCTTGCCGCGCTGCCACAGCACCTCGGCGAGGTGGCGCCACGGCTCGAGCCACCCCGGGTCGGCCTTGGCGGCGCGGGTGAGCGCGAGCTGGGCGGTCGCGAGCTCACCCGCCTTGGCGAGGGCCACCCCGTGGGCGAGGAGGAGATCGGTGTCCGTGGGATCGTCCTCGAGGGCCGCGCGCGTCAGCTCGAGCGCCTCCTCGAGGCGCCCCTTACCGATGAGCTCCTGGGCGAGGAGCGAGGGCTCGTCCTTGTGGGGGTCGCTGCGAAAGCGGAGCACGCGGAGGTCGAGGCGGTAGCGGGGATCGGCGGCGGTCGTCTGGCCCATGAGACCCACATGCCGAACGCGCGCTCGCGCGGGCAAGAAATCGGCATATCGTCCGTCGCGCTCCGTTCCTCGCGCTCCGTTCCTCGCGCTGCGTCCCTCGCGCTGCGTCCCTCGCGTTTCCGTCAGTCGCAACGGCGAGCGCGCGTCCGACGATGCTCTGGCCATGACCTCCTCGAAGAACCGCCTCGCCAAGAAGGCCAAGACCCTCTTCGTCTGCTCCGACTGCGGGGCGGACACCCCGCGCTGGCTCGGCAAGTGCCCGAGCTGCGGCGCGTGGAACACGCTGGCCGAGCGCCGCGTGCGTCCGGCGCCGGCCGGCGCGCGTGGGGTCAGCCCCGCGCTCGCGCCGGCCCGGCCCGCCACCCCGATCGGCGAGGTCGAGGCCGACGGCGCGGCGCGCGCGAGCTGCGGCATCGGCGAGCTCGATCGGGTGCTCGGCGGCGGCGCGGTCGCGGGCAGCGCGGTCCTCCTCGGGGGTGACCCCGGCATCGGCAAGAGCACCCTGTTGATGCAGGCCCTCGCGGGCCTCGCGCGCGAGGGGCGGCCGGGGCTCTACGTGAGCGGGGAGGAGAGCGCGGCCCAGGTCGCGGCGCGCGCGCGGCGTCTCGACGTCGATTCGCGTCACCTCCTCGTCCAGGCCGCGACCGAGCTCGAGTCGATCGAGGAGACCCTCACCGAGGTCCGGCCGGGCGTCCTGGTGGTCGACAGCGTGCAGACGATCCGCACCGCGTCCATCGAGTCGGTGGCGGGCAGCGTCGGCCAGATCCGTGCGGTCGCGTCGCGGCTCATCGAGGTGGCCAAGCGCGAGGGCATCACGCTCTTCCTCATCGGCCACGTGACGAAGGACGGCAACCTCGCGGGCCCCAAGGTCCTCGAGCACCTCGTCGATACGGTGCTCAGCTTCGAGGGCGACCCGTCCGGCGCGTTTCGCCTGGTGCGCACCGCCAAGAACCGGTTCGGGCCGGCCCACGAGGTGGGGGTGTTCGAGATGGTGGAGGAGGGCCTCCGCGAGGTCCCCGACCCGAGCAAGCTGTTCCTCGCCGAGCGCCTCGAGCGGGCCGCGGGATCGGTCGTGCTCCCCACCTCCGAGGGCACGCGCCCGCTCCTCGTCGAGGTCCAGGCGCTCGTCGCGCCCGCGGTCTACGGCTCGGCGCGGCGGGTCTCCTCGGGGCTCGACGGCAGCCGGCTCGCGATCCTCCTCGCGGTGCTCGACCGCAAGGCGGACGTCCACGTGCTCGATCAGGACGTCTTCGCGTCGGTGGCGGGCGGCGCCCGCGTCGCCGAGCGCGCGCTCGATCTCGCGCTCGCCCTCGCGGTGGTCTCGTCCCTCCGGGAGCGCCCGCTCCCCACCGACCTGGTGGCGTTCGGTGAGGTCGGCCTGGCGGGGGAGGTCCGTGCCGTGCCCCGCGCCGTCCAGCGCCTCGCCGAGGCAAAGAAGCTCGGGTTCTCACGCGCGATCCTTCCGCAAGGGAACCTGTCGCGGATCAACGGTGACGCCCCCGAGGGGATCACGCTCGTCGGGGTCCGCTCCCTCGCCGACGCGCTCAGCGCGATCCTCGAGATGGGCTAGGGCATTTCGAGGAGGAGTGACGCCGCGTCGCGCGGCGAGGGCCGGCGGGATTGCCATGAATCGCTGTTCCGAGTGACTAGGGAGTGTCTTCAAAGGGACGGGCCGAGGGCCCAGTCCCCCCCGTGAGCGTCCTCCTCCTCGCGCACGTCCTCCTCCTCGCGCACGTCCTCGTCCTTGTCGGTCGGCCGCGGCCAGGCGCTCTCGTCTCTTCAGCCGAGAGGAGAGGAGGCTGGGAGGGGGCGAAGAGCGTACGCCCCGCGGTCATCGACGAGGCTGCTCGCGCAGCCTGGGCGGGACTCAGGCGGCGTGCTGGCGGAGCCGCGCGTGCAGGATCTCCCCGCCGAGGCCGAGCGCGACCCCGCGAGGCGCGGCGTTCGGCGGCCCCTCGGGGAGGCCGGGCTTTGGGGTGAGCGGGTACATGTAGTGGTAGTCGATGCGCGCCCCGTCCTGGACGATGCCGATGTTGACCACCGGCGCGCCCCGAGAGCCGAGGCCGAGGTCGGCCTCGAGCTCGAACGGCCGGTCCAGCGCGATGCTCAGCGCGGGTCGGTCCCCGCCGCGATCCTGCAGCTCGAGCACGGATCGGGTCTCGTCGAGCACGAGCGCGCCCGCCTGGGTCCACGGGTGGGCGAGGAGCGCGAACGAGAGGGTGGTCACCACCATGAACGAGCACACCATCCAGAGCGCGTGCTCCTTGGCTCCGCCGGTCGCGACCCCGACCGCCACGAGCACGGCCGCGTAGGCGAGGACCGGGGTGAGCACCGCCACCGCCCCGCGCGCCTTCGAGGGGATCGGCACCGACACGCGCTTCGCTCTCTCGAAGCGGGCGCGCAGCCGGCGACGGTAGACGAACGCTGCCGCGCCCATCCCAGCGACGAGGATGAAGACGGTGAGGACGATCGCGAGGCCGGGGTCCATGCAGGTCGGCTTGTTCGCCACGCGGGCCAGCGTCAACCCGACCGCGGAGCCGGCTATAGTCGCCCGCGATGGCCGCCGTCGCGTCTGCCGTGGTGCTCGTGTGCTTCGCGCTCGGCTACCGCCTCTACGGCCGCTGGATCGGCCGGCGGGTGTTCGGCGACGACGAGGAGGTGGAGACCCCCGCCACGACGATGGAGGACGGGCGCGACTACGTCCCGACCGACAAGCACATCCTGTTCGGGCACCACTTCACCTCGATCGCAGGGGCGGCGCCGATCATCGGGCCGTGCGTGGCCGCCTACTGGGGCTGGCTCCCCGCGCTGATCTGGGTCGTGGTCGGCGCGATCTTCATGGGCGCGGTGCACGACTTCGGCGCGCTCGTCGCCAGCGTGAAGAACCGCGGGCGCTCGATCGCGGACCTCGCCGGCCAGGTGATCAGCCCGCGCGCCCGCGTGCTGTTCCTCTGCTTCGTCCTCGTCCTGGTGTGGCTCGTCCTCGCGGTGTTCGCGATGGCGATCGCGGGGCTCTTCGTCTCGCAGCCGAGCGCGGTGCTCCCGATCAACATCGAGATCGTGGTCGCGGTCGCGATGGGCTGGCTCCTCACCAAGAAGAAGGTGAAGGCGCTCATCCCAAGCCTCGTCGCGCTCGGCCTGCTCTACCTCTTCGTGTGGCTGGGGACGCTCTGCCCGCTCGATCTGCGGGACGCCGGCCTCGACGCGCGCGAGGCGCAGCGCGCCTGGATCGTGATGCTCTTCGCCTACTCGGCGGTGGCGAGCGTCCTGCCGGTCTGGCTGCTGCTCCAGCCGCGCGACTACATCAACTCGCACCAGCTGTTCGTCGGCCTCGGGCTTCTGTTCTTGGGGTTGTTCGTCGCTCACCCGGAGCTCGACGCGCCCGCGGTGCGCGTCCCGGAGGAGGGCGCCCCGGCGCTGTTCCCGCTGCTCTTCGTGACGATCGCCTGTGGGGCGATCAGCGGCTTCCACGGGCTCGTCTCGAGCGGCACCACGTCCAAGCAGCTCCGCTCGCTGAAGGAGGCCCGCTACATCGGCTACGGGGCGATGCTCGGGGAGGGCAGCCTCGCGCTCGCCGCCACGATGGCCGCGGTCGCGGGTATCGGCCTGGTCGCCGCCTGCGAGCTGCCGGCGCAGGGCCCGGTCGCCGACCTGAGCTGGGCCGCCTACTACGACAGCTGGGCCCACGCGGGGGCCAACAAGGCGAGCGCCTTCGTGCTGGGCGGCGGCGCGTTCCTCGAGGCGATCGGCCTGCCGACCGGGCTCGCGCGCACGCTGATGGCGGTGCTGGTCATCTCCTTCGCGGCGACGACCCTCGACACCGCCACGCGCATCCAGCGCCTCATCTGCGGCGAGCTCGGGAGCGCCCTCTCGCTGCCCGCGCTCGAGCGCCCCTCGGTCGGCACGGCCGTCGCGGTCCTGCCCGCGCTGGGCCTCGCGCTCGTGGACGTGACCGACCCCGCGACCGGCGCGAGCCGCGAGGCGGGCTGGGTGCTGTGGCCGATCTTCGGCGCGAGCAACCAGCTCCTCGCCGCGCTTACCCTGATGGTGCTCGCGCTCTTCTTCGGCGCGCGCCGCCGGCCGGTGCTGCCGCTGGTGATCCCGATGCTCTTCACCACCGGGGTCGCGCTCGTCGCGCTCGTGGCCAAGCTGCGGCAGTTCCTCGAGCAGGAGAACTGGCCGCTCACGGTCGTCGCGGTGCTGATGCTCGCGATGACGGTGTGGATGCTCTTCGAGGGCGCGGCCGCGGCGCGGCGCGCGCGTCAGGCTCGGGGCGCGCGCAGCGTCGACTGAAGCAGCGACTCGGCGAACCCCGCGTTGCGGTGGCGCCGGTTGAGCTCGGCCCGGACGATCCCCTCGACCGCGCGCTTGGCGTTCTCGAGGTCGTCGTTCACGAGCAGGTAGTCGAACGCCGAGTAGTGGTCGATCTCGCGCGTCGCGGCCGCGAAGCGCCGCGCGATGACCTCCGGCGTGTCCTCGGCTCGCGTCTCGAGGCGCCGGCGCAGCTCCTCCATCGACGGCGGGAGCACGAAGACGCTCACCGCGTCCGGCGCCTTGGCGCGGATCTGGCGCGCGCCCTGGTGGTCCACGTCGAAGACCACGCCGACCTTTCCGGCCGCGCGGGCGCGCTCGACCTCGTCCACCGCGGTGCCGTAGAGGTTGCCGTGCACCTCGGCCCACTCGAGCAGCTCGCCGCGCGCGATCTTCGTCTCGAACGCGGCGCGGTCGGTGAAGTGGTACTGCACTCCGTCCTCCTCCTGGCCGCGCCGAGGGCGGCTGGTGTGGGACACGCTGAAGGCGAGCCCCTCGAAGGTCGCCAGGAGGTGGCGGGTGAGGGTCGACTTGCCGGCTCCGGACGGCGAGCAGATGATCAGCAGCAGCACGGGCCGGAGCCTATCGGCTTCGCCGCGTGAGAGCACGCGCGTCAGAGCACGTTCTGGGCTTGCTCGCGCATCCGGCTGATCGCCGCCTTCATGTCGACGACCGCGTGGGCGAAGCGCGCGTCCGACGACTTGCTGCCGACCGTGTTGGCTTCGCGGCTCATCTCCTGGAGGAGGAAGTCGAGGCGCTTGCCGCGGGCCTCCGGTTCGGCGAGGAGGGTGCGCACCTGCTCCACGTGGCTCGCGAGGCGCGACAGCTCCTCGGAGACGTCGGCCCGATCGGCGAGCAGCGCGACCTCCTGCTCGAGCCGGCCCGGATCGAGGTTGACGCCGGAGCCCTCGAGCAGCGCGTCGATCCGCGCTCGGAGCCGGGCCCGGTAGGCGTCGACGACCTCGCCGGTGCGGCCGCCCACGCGGCCAGCCGCCTCTTCGAGGGCGTCCACGTGCCGCCCGAGATCGTCGGCGAGCGCCTGGCCCTCGACGCGCCGCATCTCCCATACCGCGGCGCAGGCGGCGTCGGTCGCGCGCGCGACCGCGTCCGCCAGCGCCTCGGGATCGGCCGCGGAGGCCGCGCGCCACAGATCCGGCACCGCGCCGAGCAGCGACAGCGGGACCGGCTCGTCGGGCCGCAGCTCGTCGCGGAGCTCGCAGAGCTGGGCGAAGGCGGCGCGGGCCGCGTCCTTGTCGAGCGCCGGGGTCCCCGCGAGGCTGCCCTCGCAGCGGGCGCTCACCTCGACCCGGCCGCGGACGAGGCTCTTGCGCACCCGCGCCTCGAGCGCGGCCGCGTGCTCCGCCAGCTCGC
>JAUHXR010000243.1 GCA_030426845.1 Polyangia bacterium
CCGCGTCCGCGTCCTCGAGGACGACCAGCCAGTCCCACCGCGCGCGGAGCACCTCGACCGCCGCGTCGACGCCGAGCGCGTCGAGCAGCCCCGCGGGCGCGTCGCCCGCCTCGAGCCGCGTGGCCGGTAGGTCGAGGGTGATCGCGCCGCCCTCCTCGCGCGCGGTCAGCCGCCCGCTCCGCGTCTCGAACCGCGCGGGCGCGCCGGGCGGCAGCCGCCCGCTCTCCCACAGCACGTGGGCCGAGGCGAGGGTCGCGTGGCCGCACAGGTCGACCTCGACCGCGGGGGTGAGCCAGCGGAGGCGCCAGGCGTCGGCCTCCGGCCAGAGGAACGCCGTCTCCGAGAGGTTCATCTCGGCCGCGACGCGCGCGAGCCAGGCGTCGTCGACCGCGCCCGGGAAGCAGACCGCGGCGGGGTTGCCGGTGAAGGGGGCGTCCGCGAACGCGTCGACGACGTAGATGGGCGCGTGGGTCACCCCTCGACGGTGCGGCGCGCGGCGCGCCCGGGCAACGGTCCAATCGCCGCTTCGCCGGGTGCGCGCTCGCGCGAGGCGTCAACGCGTCGGTCGAGCTACATGTTGTGGAGGGCGTACTCCGCGACCGAGCCGGCGATGCTCATGATGAGCGCGGCCATGAACGCGGTGCCGAAGCCCTTCACCTCGAGGCGGTCGGTGAACATGTCGGTGATCTTCAGCGTGATCGCGCCCGCGAGGAGCTTGCCGAGGAAGCTGAAGAGGAACAGGAGCCCGCCGCTCAGCGCGCCGAGGAGGCCGTAGATGAGGCTGCCGACGAGGGTCATCAGCACGCCGAACCCGCCTGCGACGAGGAAGTGGCTTACGATCCCCCCCTCGATCTTCATCTTCGAGAGGAACAGGGTCGCGACCCACATCGAGAATGTCAGGACCGCCCAGGTGATCAGGATGCTGCTCATGGCTTCGTCTCCTCCGCGATCCCCTACGATCGAACGGGCGTTCGCATTTCCGTGGACCCTCGTAGCCTGCCTCGCCTTGGGCTGCGGGGCCAGCGGCGGCGACGCGCCTGGGGAGCCGCCGCCAGAGCCGGCGCCCTCCGAGGCGCGGTTCGGCGGGGCGCTCGTCGAGGTGGGAGGGCACGCGCTCGAGCTGGTGGTTCACGCGTCGGGCGAGGTGCACCTGCACGTCCACGGCGACGCGGAGCTCACCGAAGCCGGCGCGAGCGTGACCCTGCCCGCGGGCGAGGAGCGCCACGCGGTGGCCCTGCGTTGGACCGACACGATCCAGGGCTTCACCGGGCGGCTCGAGACCGCGGCGCCTTCGACCGGGCCCGCGCGCGTCCTCCTGGTCCACGAGGGGCATCGGCTCGAGGGTCAGGTGACGATCGCGTCCCTCGTGCCGGAGGCGGCCCACGAGGGATCGGTGGTGCACGTCGGCGCGCACGACGTCGAGGTGGTCGTCGATCCCGACGGCCACGCGACGGCCTGGATCCTCGACGACCCGGACCATCGGCTCGACGTCGACCTCACGCTCAACCTGCCGGGCGACGACGGCCGGCTGCACCCGCTGAGCCTCGCGTGGGACCCCGAGCTGGCGCGCTACGTCGGCGCGCTCGAGGGCCTGCACGCGGAGCCTGGGCCGCTCGAGCTGATCGCGCGCGAGGGCGAGGTGGAGCGCCTCGGTCACGGTAGCTTGCTGGGCGTCGAGGCGATCGAGGCCGGCGGCGACGTCCAGGTGCCTGACGATCTCCAGCTCCGCCTGCCCGAGCTCGGGACCGACCTGCCCGGGGTGATCGCCGTCCCTCCGACGGACGCGCCGACGGCGGAGGAGCCTACTTCTTCGCCTTCTTCGAGCGGCGCTTCGGCGCCGGCGGCGCTGGACTTCTGACCTCCGACGTCTCGTCGGTCTCGCCCGGCGACTCGTCTGGCGACTTGTCTGACGGTCCGCCCGACGCCGGGGCTTGTGCCTGCGCGCGGCGGCGGCGCAGCCCGAGGGCGAGCGAGCCGAACGCGAGGGCCGCGATCAGCGCGCCTGGCCACCAGCGGAACCGCCGGCCGGCGCCGGCCGCGCTCGCCTCGATCGCGGCGACGAACTCGTCGGGCGGGCTCCCCGGGAGGAAGCCGCGGAAGGTCTGCTCGCCGATGTAGACGCTCGGCAGGCCCTCCATGCCCGCGCGGTCGCCGCGCGCGATGTCCTCCTCGACGCGGGCTTCTGTCGACTCGGCCTCCACGCAGGTGTCGTAGGCCTCGAGGTCGAGGCCGAGCGCCTCCGCGCTCGCGCGGTTGCCCGCCTCGCTGATGTCCTCGGCCTCGAAGAGCGCGCTCGCCATCGCCTCGCCCTGGCCCTGCTCGATCGCGCAGAAGTAGGCGCGGGCGCTGTTGCGCGCGTGCGGGTGGAACGAGAGCGGGTAGATGATCCTGGCGAGGTGGACGTCCGCGTCGGCGCGATCGATCGCCTCCTCGAGCACCGGGTTCATCGCCCGGCAGTAGGGGCACTCGAAGTCGGCCATCTCGACGACGTTCACGTCGGCCGCGGGATCCCACAGCTCGCGGATCGCGGCCGGGACGTCCGGGTCCGGCGACGAGATCACCCACGCGAACGGCCCGAGCGCGAGCGGCCAGAAGAAGAACCAGGCCGGCGAGACGATCCCGCGGCCGAGCCGCTCGTCGGCGGGGCGCGCGGCGAGGAGCCAGCCCCCGCCGGCCGCCGCGAGGAGCGCGCTCGTGTCAACGCCGACGCAGAGCTTGCACCAGTGGCCGATCACCGCGCCCTGGAGCCCGAGGAACGCGAGCGCGCCGAGCCCGCCGACGATCGCGAGGCCGGCCGCGAGGCGGTTCACCACGGGCGCGCGCACCAGGCTCGCTGCGAACACGATCGTGTAGGCGAGCAGACCGACCGCCGGGAGCAGCGTCCCGAGCGGGCCGCTCATCGCCCACGCGCGCACGTCGGCGCAGCCGCCGTCCGACGCGCAGAAGGTGGCGCCGGGCCCGTAGTACTCGATCGCGAGGGCCGCGCTGAACGCGAGCGCAACCAGCGCGCCGGCGCGCACGAGCAGCAGGGCGGGGTGAGCAGTGATCCGGAGCACCGCGAGGAGTGATAGCACCTACTTCGCGGATGTACTTCGCCTACGGCAGCAACCTGGACCTCGTGGACCTCTACCGCTGGTGCGTCGAGCGCGGGCACCCGGACGCGCGGCCGCGCCTCGTCGGGCCCGCCTGGCTCCCCGACCACGAGCTCGTCTTCCACTACCGCTCGGCAGCGCGGGGCGGCGGCGCGCTCGACGTGCGTCCGCGGCGCGGGGCGGCGGTGCCGGGCGCGCTCCTCGCCTGCGACGACGCGGCCTGGGACGCGCTCGACGAGAAGGAAGGCGCGGGCCGCACCTACGCGCGCGTCGCGGTGCGCGCGCTCGGCCCGGACGGCGCGCTCCACGAGGCGACCACCTACCAGGTCACCGACGCCTTCCGCGAGCCGCGCCACGTGCCGCCGACCAGCGCCTACGTCGAGACGGTGGAGCGCGGCCTCCGCGCGATCGGCTGGCCGGTCGCGCACCTCCACGCCGCGGCGCGCGGGTCGTCGACGCCGTGGCCGGACGCGCTGTTCGTCTACGGCACGCTGATGCGGGGCGAGCTGCGCGCGCCGCTCCTCGGTCGGCACCGGCCGCGCGAGTGGTCCGCGGCGCGCGCGCCGGGCCGCCTCGTCGATCTCGGCGCGTACCCAGGGCTCGTGCCAGGGTCGGGGTTGGTCCACGGCGAGCGCGTGCGGGTCGCGGACCTCCCAGCCGCGCTCGCGCAGCTCGACGAGGTCGAGGACTTCGCCGGCTACGGCGATCCGGAGAACCTCTACCGGCGCGTGATCACCCGGGCCGTGGATCGCGCGGGCGCGTCTTGCCTCGCGTGGACCTACCGCTACCTCGGCGAGGACGGCGCGCCCCTCGCTTCGGGGGACTGGCGCGCGCGTCAGGGTGCCGAGAGGTCGCCCGCCGCGCCGCCCGCGGTGGTCTCTTCGGAGGTGGGCGCGGGGCCGTCGTCGAGCGGCTCGTCGTCGGGCAGCGGCGCGCCGCCGTAGCCGTCACCCTGGAGAAGCCCGCCGCCCACCGAGCGGAGCGCGCGCTGCATCGAGTCGGCGAAGATTGCGAGCTCCTGGGCGAGCGCGGGATCGCACCGGCCCTCGGAGTCGACGTGGCGGCCGACCGCGGTGACCCGGACGGCCGACTCGCCGACCGTCACCACGAACAGATCCGAGCGGGCAGCCGCGTCGGGGTCGAGCTGCGCGCGGCGCGGCGGCCGGCCGAGCACGCGCGAGTGGACCGCGAAGCGCGTGGCCTGCGGGTCGACCTCCGCGTAGACGTAGCCGAGGACCGCCGCGCGCCGGTAGAGGGCATCGAAGGCGACGGGCCGCGGCGCGCTCGTGCGGAAGCTCGCCTCCTGGAGCGGGACGTAGGCGGGGCCGCCGCAGGCGCTCAGCGCGACGGCGAGGGAGAGCCACGTCCACGAGGTTCGCACTAGGCTTCCATAGCGCGTCGGCGGGGCTCAGGCTCGCCGCGCGACCAGCGCGCCGATCGCCCCGAAGCCGAGGGTGGCGACGAGGAGCGCGCCGAAGTGCGCGACCAGGAGGTGGGTGAGCTGGGTCGCGGGGCACGCGATCTGGATCGCGATGAGCCCGACCAGCCCGGCCGAGAGCGCGCCGAAGAGCGGCCCCCGCCAGCCCGCGCGGTCGAGCGCGATCGAGAGCGCGAAGACCGGCAGGCCGACCACCGCGCCGACCCAGAAGCAGCTCAGCCCGCCGAGCGGACCCCAGCCGTCCGTGCCGCCGATCGCGACCGCGCCGAGGGCCGCCGCGAGCACCCCGGCGCCGCTGACGAGCCGGCCCCGCGGGGTGGCGCCGCGCTCGAACAGGGGCCTCAGCGCGGCCGCCATGGAGAGCGCGGCGAGGAGCCCGAGCGCGCCGAGGCCGATCACGAAGGTGAGGCTGGCGTCCTCCAGCGTGGAGTGCGTGAGCAGCGTGACGGTGGTGACGACCGCGATCCCCGAGGTCGCGAGCAGCGCGTGCCGCGCGGGGGTGGGGCGCGCCCGGAGCCACGCGATCGGGCCTCGGTCGGCTTCGATGCGCTCGCGCAGTCGCTCGTAGAGCGGGTCGGGGTCGGGCTCGGGCACGGTGGCCCGCTAAGTACGCCCCAAGTCGGCCTCGGTTTCCAGCCAGAGCCGCATCTTCTTGTATCCCCGGTGCGCGCGGACTTTCACCGCGCTTACGCTCGCGCCGACCGCGGCCGCCACCTCGGTGAAGGGGCGCTCCTCGATCCAGTGCAGCTCGATCGCCACGCGCTGGTCCTCCGGCAGGGTCGCGAGCGCGCGGTGCACGAGCTCCGCGTCCGCGGCCCGCTCGACCGGGTTCGCGTCGACCGTCGGGTCGCGCCGCCCGTCGAGCTCGAGAGGGGCCTCCCGCTGGCGCTTGCGCTTGCGGAAGGTGTCGCGGACGAGGTTCATCGCGATCGTGAAGAGCCACGGCCGCAGCTTCGCGTCGGGGCGGAAGTCGTTGCGCGCGCGGTGTAGGGCCAGGAAGGTGCGCTGCACCACGTCCTCGGCCTCGGCGTCGTCCCGGAGCTGGCGCCGCGCCACCGCGAGGAGGGTGGGCGCGAAGCGCTCGAACAGCGCGCGGTGGGCGCGGGGCTCGCCGGCCACGTAGGCCGCCATGAGCTCCTCGTCGGTCGCATCGGTCAGATCCACGCGCCGAGATATGTAGTGCGCAGGGGTCCGTTACGCAAAAAGTCTCCTCCTCGAAGAAGCGCGAGAGAGCTCGAAAAAGCACGAGGATCGAGACGGACGGCGGTACGGTCGTCACATGCGCGCCGCACGCATCCACCGCTACGGGCCGCCCGAGGTGCTCCAGATCGACGAGGTGCCCGCCCCGACGCCAGAGCGGGGCGAGGTGGTGGTCGACGTCCGCGCGGCGAGCGTGAACCCGGTCGACCTCAAGATCCGCAGCGGCGGTCAGCGCGCGATCATCCACTACCGGCTGCCGTGGACGCTCGGCCTCGACTTCGCGGGGGTGGTGACGGCGGTGGGCCCCGGCGTGACGCGCTTCCGCGAGGGCGACGAGGTCTACGGCTCGCCAACCCACCGCAAGCCCGGGACCTACGCGGAGCAGCTCCGCGTCTCGGCGGACGAGATCGCGAAGAAGCCCTCGAACATGACGTTCCGCGAGGCGGCCTCGATCCCGCTGGTCGGGCTCACCGCGTGGGACGCGCTCGTGGTGAAGGGGCGGCTGCGCGCCGGGCAGAAGGCCCTCATCCACGCGGGCTCGGGGGGCGTCGGCACCTTCGCGATCCAGCTCGCCAAGGACCTCGGCGCGCACGTCGCCACGACGTGCAGCGCGCGCAACCACGACCTGGTCCGCTGCCTCGGCGCCGACGAGATCATCGACTACCGCGAGACGCGCTTCGAGGACGAGCTCTCGGGCTACGACTTCGCGCTCGACGCGATCGGCGACGAGACGCGCGAGCGCACGTTCCAGGTGCTGCGCCGCGGCGGGCGGCTCGCCACGATGATCGGCGGCGTGCCGAAGGCGACCCACGCGCACGGGCCGGCGCTCGGCTTGATCGTCGCCGGCTCCGGCCTCGCGTCCCTCATGATCCGCGGCCGCATCAAGCACGGCGTGCATGTGCACAATGTCTTGCGAGAATGCAGCGGCGACCAGCTCGAGCAGATCACCGCGCGGATCGAGCGCGGCGCGATCGAGGCGGTGATCGATCGGGTCTACCCGCTCGAGGCGATCGTCGAGGCGCACACCTACCTGGAGACGGGGCGCGCGCGCGGCAAGGTGGTGATCGACCCGATCCTGGCGCCCGACGCGCTCCCAGCTCCGAGCGACCCGGCCGAGGCGCCAGCCCGCGACGAGGAGGAGTGAGCCTCAGCCCGCGTCCTCTGCGAGCCCGCCGCGGGCGCGCGCGACCAGCTCCTCCTGGAGGGCGAGCAGGCCGCCGAGCGACTTGAAGAACAGGCGCTGCAGCTTGTCGTCGACCTCGTTGATCTGGCCGAGCAGGCGGTTGATCCACGCCCCGTCGATCCGGTCGAAGCTCGGGTTGGAGCCGATCCGGGCCTCCTGGAGGATGAACTCGCGGAGCGGGCGCCCGACCGGCATGTTCCGCAGCTCGGGGAAGGGCAGCGCCCGCGACTGCTCGAGCAGGTCGCAGAACATCGAGTGGCCTTGGTCGAGCGCGGCCGAGAGGTGCTGGAAGTCCGCCTGCTCGAGGTTGCGGCCGGCGCCGTCGAGGACCCGCAGGCCGTCGTCGATCGTCGCGCGGATGCGCAGGACCTGCGCGTGGAGCGCCTGGATCCCGAGCTGGAACTCGTAGCGGCCGCGCAGCTCGGGGACCCAGTAGTCGACCTGCTCCTCGCGGTCGACGTGGCGGGCGAGGGCGACGTGCGCGTGCAGGACCTCGCGGTCTAGCCGGGCGAGGCCCTCCCGGTGGTCCTTGATCGCGGCGTCGATCGCGTCGAGCCGCGCCTCCGCCTCGGCCTTGCCCATCGCCGTGCCGCGGACCTTCACGCGCCCGCCGAGCACGCCCATCTCCTGGCTCGCGGCGATCGCCCGCGCGATGCGGTCGCCCTCCTCGAGGAGCGCGCGGTGCTCGCCCATCCGCTCCGCGAGGGAGGGGCCCCAGATGCGATCGAGCTCGGCGAGGGGCGCCTCGAGCGCGGCCGAGGCCAAGAAGGCGTCGTGCAGGTCTCCAGGCGCGATCGGGCGCCCCTCGTACATGTCCGCGTAGCGCGCGTCGAAGGTCGTCTCGGCGCGCTCGTCGTCGATGAACGCCTGGACCTTCTCGGGCGCGATCAGCTCGAGAGGACCGCCCTCGTGGCCGCGCTCCATCACCCGCCGGGTCACCGCCTCGCGGGTCCGGGCCGGGTCGGTGAAGAGCTCCCAGGCCGAGCGCTCGTCGATGCGGCAGCGCAGGTAGATGGCCTTGGCCTGGGACTCGCGCTCCGCGTCGGGGGGGTGGCTCGCCCACATCGACGGGGGCGGCTCGGCGGGGTCGTCCGGGTCGAACACGCGGAACGCCTCGCCGACACCCGAGGGCTCGCCCATGGCGGGCTTCCTGTGGAAGCGCCGAAGGTAGTCGGCGGCCGCGCGCTGGTGGAAGAAGAGGTCGCGCGTCATCAGCCCGTGGTCGCGCGCGTGGCGCAGGTCCGTGAAGGTCTGCGCGAGGCACATGTCGGCGAAGCGCGAGCGCACGAGCGAGTGCACGATCGCGTCCGAGCCGGCGACCCGCACCGCCATCTTGTCGGCGTCGAACTCCATCTGCCGCATCAGGCTCGCGTGCAGCACGTTCATCGCCTTGAACATGAGCTGGAGGATCTTGCGGACGACCCACACCACGCCGCTGAGGAGCCAGCCGAAGATCGCGATGCGGACGTCCTGTCGTCGCCACGAGTCGAGGATGTCGTCCCACTTGTCGCGGGCGAACACGATGTCGCCGACGATGCGGTTGGCCATGTACACGTAGCTTCCGACGCGCATGCTGCTCTGCGAGAAGTGCCCGAGCTCGTGGCCGAGCACGGCCTTGAGCTCGCTCATGTTGAGGTGGTTCACCAGCCCGCAGCCGAGCAGCAGGTTCTTCTGGACGGGCAGGAACAGGCTCAGGACCGAGTGGTCGTAGAAGACCGCCGCGTTCACCTCCGCGCTCAGGTAGACGTGCTTGGGCATCGGCGCGCCCGTCTCCGCGGTGAGCCCGCGCAGGAAGGCGAAGAGCCGCGGCTCCTCGGCCTCGGTGACCTCGACGAGGCCGCTCCGGTCGTCGCGCTGGATCTTGAACAGGCCCTTCACCAGGAAGACGAAGAGCATCCCCGACATGAAGCACGCGCCGATCTTGAGCACGACCGTGCCGAAGCCGATTCGGCCGATCGGGTAGACCGCGGACTCGAACAGCAGCCAGCCGCTCGCGAGGACGAGCGCGCCGTAGAACACCAGGAAGACAAGGAGGCTGAAGAGCACCACCGCGACCTGGAGGCGGTAGCGCGCCGTCGGCCGGAGCATGTCCTCCGGCGGGTTCGCCGGCGACGGCGGGTAGAAGCGGCTCTGCCTGGCCATCTGCTCCTCGAGCTCCTCCTCGAGCTACGCGGCCGCCCCGTGGGGCCTCCCCTTTCAGTCCATCGAGAGCGTGACGAGCTGGCTGAACGTGCCGGGGCACGAGCAGCAGTCGTCCGGGTTCAGGGGCGGATCCAGGTCGAAGAAGATCTGCTGATCCATGTAGCCAGGGGCCGAGATCGTCAGCTCGTACATGCCGGGGGCGATGCTCCGGCTCGAGCAGTAGATCTCCGAGCCGGCGTCGCGGCAGCTCAGCGCGGCCCCCGAGATGCTCACCTGATCGGCCGTCAGGCCGGCGGCGGTGATCCGGATGCGGACGGTGTCCTGACACGTCTCGCAGGCCGCGCAGGCGTCGGCGCCGGCCTCCATCGGCCCGGCGTCGCGCTCGAACGACTCGCAGGAGCACCCGGCGGCGAGCGATGTGGTCAGGAGCGTGAGGAGGAGCGTAAGCGCGCGCATATCGGAGCCAGTGTAGCCAACCTGGTCGCGAGAAGACCGGATTGTTGCGGCGGGGTAGGATCCGGGCGGGATGTTCGTGATCCTCCCCATCGGCCACGACCGGCCGGTCTACGACCGACCGTGGCTCACGATCGGCTTGATCGTCACCTGCGCGGGGCTGTTCCTCGCGAGCTGGCTGGTCGAGCAGAGCGCGACCCGCGACATGATGGCCGCGGCCAACCGGATCGACGCCATCTCGAGCCGCTACCCCGCCGCCCGCGTGTCATTCACGGTGGACGGGGTCCCCGACGGCATCGACGCCCCCATCCAGGCCCTCGTCGACCCCGACCCGGGCCGCGCGCACGTCGAGGGCGACGCCGAGCTCGAGGCGGCGATGCTCGACCTCGTCTCGGCGATGAACCGTCAGCCCGTCTTGCGGTTCGGCTACCGCCCCGCGCACCCGACGGTGCTCGGGGCCATCGGGCACGCCTTCATGCACGCGGGGCTGTTCCACCTGCTGGGCAACATGCTCTTCCTCTGGGTCGCCGGCGGCGTCCTGGAGTGCTTCTGGCGGCGGTGGGCCTACGTGCTGCTCTACGTCGCCTCGGGCGCGGCGGGGGTGCTCGCCTACCACCTCAGCGCGCCCGGGAGCACGACCCCGATGGTCGGTGCGTCGGGGGCGATCGCCGGGCTGATCGGCGCGTTCGTCGTGAGCTACCCGCGCTCGCGGATCCGCATCGGCTACTTCGCGTGGATCCTGCGCTTCTTCGTCGGGAGCTTCCTCGTCCCGGCCTGGATCGTGATCCCGCTGTGGGGCCTCTCCGAGCTCGCGCAGGCGCTCCTCGGGGCCAACGAGGGGGTCGCGAACTGGGCCCACGTCGGCGGGTTCGCGTGCGGGATCGTCGCGGGTGGCATCGGGCGCGTGATGGGGTGGATCGCGGTCGACGCGGGCTACGATCACGGCCCCCCGCCGGTGGTGGCGAGCGTGTTCCCGCCGCCGGCGCCACGCGCTCCCGCCCCGCCGGGCGACCTGCCGCTGCCCGACCTGTCCGACCTGCCCCCGCCCCCGCGGGTTCCGCCCGAGCGCCCCGGGCCCTAGAGGACCGACATGCGGGACGCGCGCGCCCTCCTCGGGTTCGGAGTCGTGGTCGGATTCGCGCTCGCGCTCAACGCGTGCGGGGGCGGCTTCGAGCGCCGCCTCGACTACGCCGAGGTCGAGAGCGCGACGATGGACGGCCGGCGGATGGAGTACTCGGTCTACACGCCGCCCGGGTTCCAGGAGGGCGAGCGCCTGCCCCTCGTCGTGTTCCTCCACGGCGGCGGCGACGACGCGGCCTCGTTCGATCGCGCCGGGCTCGGTGGCGTGCTCGATCGCGCGACGCGCGAGGGGCGGATCCCGCGGGTGATCATCGCGCTGCCCCAGGGCGACCTCGGGTTCTGGGCGAACTGGTACGACGGCTCCAACCGCTACGAGGACTGGGTGACCGAGGAGGTAATGCCCCGAGTGGCCCATGCGTACCGCACGTTGCCTTGTCCGGAGCACTGCCACGTGATGGGCGTCTCGATGGGCGGCTCGGGCACGCTGCGGTTCGCGCTGCACCGGCCCGATTTGTTCGGCTCCGCCACCCTGATCAGCGCGCCCGTGCTCGACACCGAGGCGATGATCAACCTGGTCCGCAACCCGCTCTTCGTGCCCGTCCTGCCGTTCGATCGGATCTTCGGCCCGACGGGCGGCGACGACGCCCGCGCGCGCGTCGCCGAGGACGATCCCTTCCTGAGGTGGCGCGACGCCGACGATCTCGGCGGCCAGCGCCTGATGGTCGCCTGGGGCGACGAGGACCGCGGGCCGATCATCGACTCGAGCGCGCGGCTCCACCGTCACCTCGCGGCGCGCGGCGTCCCGCACGAGCACCTCGAGTACGACGGCAACCACAGCTGGGTGAGCTGGACGCCGGTGATCGTCGAGGCGCTCGCGCGGATGGTCCCCCACAGCCCCTGGGCCGCGCGCGACCTCACGGCGCTGTCGGCGGTGCGGTCGGCAGCACCGTCGCGTTGAGCACGTAGGGGCCCTCGTCGGTGGGCTCGTCCCCGCCGGCCACGAGGTAGTAGGTCCCGGCGGTGAGCGTCGCGTCGATCCGCGAGCGGCCGCGCCCGCCGGCTACCCGCGTCTCGCCGCAGCCCTCGTAGAGGGTCAACAGCGGGTTCGGGTAGCTGGCCACGAGGTCGAGGACCACGCGGCTGTCGGTCGCGAGGTCGACCCGGTAGACGCGATCGCCGGCGTAGCCTTCGCCGCACACCTCGACGTCGCGGAACCGATCGGGCGCGCCGGTGGTGTCGCCGCTGAACGCGCCGCTCGCGCTGATCACCTGCGCCCCCGCGCAGGCCGCGCCGACCGCCTCGGTGGTGAGGGTCAGGTCGTAGACCGGCGCGGCGAATCGGTGACCCTCCATCACGACGTAGTAGGTGCCAGGGTCGAGGACCTGCTCGAGGGTGGTCCGCGCGTGGCAGTCGTAGCCGTTGTGCTCCTGGCAGGCGAGGCGGCTCGCGCCCGCGTCGCACGCGCCGTAGAGGCCGATCTGGAGCGCCGGATAGACGCTCGACGCGGGGTCGAGCACGCCGGCCGCCTCGAGGCGCACGCGCCGCCGGCTGGCGAGGGAGAAGGTGTGGATCGCCTCGTCCGCGGCGCTGACCCGGCCGGAGCAGTCGGTGCCGAAAGCGTCCGAGCCGGTGCGCGCGTCGGCCCTCACGCTCACGCCCTCGCTCAGCGCGGTCGCCGCGCCGCACATCGGCGCCGCGGACGGCGTCACGGTGGCGTCGAGCCCGTAGGGGATCGCGATCGCCCGACCGCTCATGAAGAAGTCCGAGGCCTGGATGTCGACCGTGTAGGTGCCCGCCGGCACGCGGCGGAGCTGCAAGGTCCGCGTGCCCGTGCCGCCGAAGCCGAGGTTGCCGAAGATGTAGCAGCCGCCGCCCCCGTCGACCGAGCTCGTCGGATCGCCGCAGGTGCGCTCGAGGAAGAGGTTGTACTGGTACTCGAAATCGCCGGACGTGCACTCGGGGCAGCCGGGGATCGGGGTGGGCGGCGGCGGCGGATCGAGCGTCAGCGTGATCTCGACGTCGCTCATCGCCGCGAGGGTCAGCGTGTAGTAGTTGCTGCCCCCGCAGGTCGCGGTCGGCGGCGGCACGAACGGATCGACGATGATCGCGCCCCGCTCGGTCGTGCCGGGCGTCAACGCGGGGATCGCGGCGGCGCAGGTCGTGGTCCCGGTCGAGCAGTCGGAGTCGACGATGTCCACCCGGCCGTCGCAGTCGTTGTCGATCATGTCGTCGCAGATCTCGGTCGCGCTCGGGCTGATGAGCGGGTTCATGTCGTTGCAGTCGTCCCCCGGCGAGACGCAGAACCGCCCGCGGTGCCCGTCGCCGTCGCGGTCCGGGCAGCTCGCGCAGCCGGGATCGACCGTCACCGCGCAGCGACCGCCGGCGCAGGTCTCGGTCGTGCAGGTGTCGCCGTCGTCGCAGTCGGCGTCGGCCATGCAGCTGCGCCCCTCGTTCTGGCAGCGGTTGCCCACGCAGCGGTCGGTGGTGGTCGGGTCGCCGTCCTGGCAGTCGGCGTCGGTCACGCACTCGCAGGCCGGGTTCCACTCGGCGGCGCACATGCCGCTGACGCACCGCGCGAGGCTGCACTCCCAGCCGTCGTCGCAGTCGGCGTCGGCCGCGCACTCGAGGCAGGCGTCGATCCGACCCGACCAGCACTCGCCCTGATCGCAGACGTCGTCGGTGCAGCGGTTGCCGTCGTCGCAGTCCGCGTTCGTGCGGCAGCCGGGGGGAGGCGGCGTCGGGCCCGCGTCCGGGCGCGCGACGGGGCCGGCGTCGAGCGCGATGGGGGGCGGTCCCGCGTCGGTCGGGGCGAGGGCGCCGTCGTCGCAGCCGGCGGCGAACGAGACGGGGAGGGCGAGGGAGAGGGCGACGAGCGCGCGCAGGCCGGGGCGCGCCGCGACGCCGCCCGGCGTCGTGCGTGAGTCGAACACGGGAACCTCCTGGGGGACCACGCCGCGGGCGGTACTGCAGGCGCGAGGCGCCGGCGCTCGGTGGCGTGCCCATCGAAGCGGAGCGAGGTCCACCCTCGCCCCTTGACCGTCCCTCGTTGCGCGGTCTCCGCGCTCCGTTCACGCGTCGGGCGAGCTCACGCGTCGGGCGAGCGGATGGACGCGCCGGGTTCGGGCGGGTGATCCTCGAGGCCGACGACGATCAAGCTCAGCGGGAGTCGGGCGGCGTTCAGCGTGCTGCCCCAGGCCAGGTCGTGCACCGTGACGCGGACGGGCGCGCCGTCGACGTCGACGAGGAGCTCGTCGCCCGCGCCGATGTCGCCCTCGTAGTCCTCTTCGAGCACGAGCAGCGCGTTGTCGTTGAGCCGGTAGTGCTGCCGAAGGGTCGCGCGGAACGGCACGTTCAGAGCCTCCGGCCGGGGGGCGGCGGGATGCTCGGCGGCGCGGGCGGCGCCGGCAGGAACGAGAGCACCGCGTAGAGCGACTGCGCCTGGGGCGGGAGCGGCGCGACCATGTCGATCAGCTCCTGCTTGCGCAGGTAGATCTCTTCGCGCCGGCCGCCCTCGCGCTCGACCTTGAGCGACAGCTCGTGGGGGTTCGGGGAGTGAGCGGAGACCTGCTCG
>JAUHXR010000244.1 GCA_030426845.1 Polyangia bacterium
GGGCTCGCGGCCGACGTGACGGTCTTCGGCCGGCGCGGCCTCGACCCCTACGAGGCGGTGCTCGACAGCGACGCGCGCGACGTGCGCCTCGTGTTCATCGCGGGGGAGGGCTACTACGGCGACCTCGCGCTGGAGGCGGCCGGCGCGCTCAACGGGCAGTGCGACATGCTCGACGCGTGCGGCGCGATGAAGTTCCTCTGCGTCGCGGGGACCCCCGGCGCGGACGCCGGCCGCGACGAGACGCTCGGCGACGTCGAGGACCAGCTCAACGCGATCCTGGCCATGTACGGTCGCTCCGACCTCGAGCCGCTCGTCCGCTGCGACTGATCGCGCGCTCGCTCGGGGCGCGACCCGCGCGGGCTCACTCCTCGCAGGAGCTGCCCTCGATCGCGCGGCGCCAGGCGTCGAGCTCGCGGCGCTGCGCGCGCTCGAGGTGGGCGTGCATTCCGGGGCGCGTGATCGCCACGCCGATCAGGCCATCGGGGCCGCCGTAGAGGGTGACCTCCTCGTCGCCGCGCACGAGCGAGCAGCGGTTGGGCGCGCGGGTGCAGGTGAGGGTGGGGCGGCTGGCGAGGTACGCGGCGACCCGCTCGCGGAACGCGGCGCGCGCCTCGTCGCCGCAGAGGTGGTCGGCCACCGTGTCCGGCACGAGCCCGGTCTGGTGGGCCACGAACACGCTCAGGCGCTCCGGCGGCTCCTCGTTCACGTCGGTCGCGTCGCGGTAGAGCGCGCACACTCCGTCGCCCGCGCCGACGAAGCTCTGCACGGCGCGCGCGTCCCGGGAGGGGACCGCGTCGCGGTGATGGACGATCGTGTCGAGCCAGACCGCGTCGCCGGGGCCGTCGCGGAAGTGGAAGACGAAGCCGCCCCCGTGCGGGTCGGCGGCGGTGCAGCGACGCAGCGCGCGATCGCAGGCGAAGCGATCGTCCTCGTGAACGACGAAGCCCATGCCCGAGTGCGAGGTGAAGGCGTCGGCCTCGCAGTGGTGCTCGACCCCGGTGTGGCCCGGGTCGTAGCTCCCCACGCCCCACGCCGGCTCGATCAGGCGGCGGAGCCCCTCGACGTTGTTCGACGCCGCGACGAGGGCCGCCCGGACGTCGTCGGCGCTCTCCGGGACGATCGGTCGCGGGGGCGGCGGAGCCGCTTCGGCCACCGGCGCGGGCTCGGTCTCGGTCTCGGGCTCGGGCTCGGGCTCCGGCTCCGGCTCCGGGTCGGCCGCCTCGGGCGGCGCCTCCTGCGCCGCGACCGGGGCGGGGGTCGTGTCGTCGGCCGTCTCCGCCGCGCCGCCGCCGCACCCGGCGAGGGCGAGGGCGAGCGAGAAGGTGAAGGCGCGGACTCGGGCGGCTCGGCTCATCAGGTTCCTCCGGTGCGTCGAAGCGCGCGGAGGGTAGCGGGTCCGGGCGCGGGTCGCGAGGCGCGCTTGCGCCGCGGGAGCCGTCTCGTGGACCCTCGCCGCGTGACCCGACGCCGCAAGGCCGCGCTCGCGATCGTCGTCTGGCTCGCGGCCTTCGAGGGGGCGGCGTGGATCGCGGACGCGTGGTGGGGGTTCCGCTACGAGCTGCTCGACGGCATCGAGACGGCGCGGACCCAGACGACGCCGGTCGCGGAGGAGGCGCCGGAGTGGCCGCGCGGGGTGCTCCGCGTCCGGGTGCCGGACCGCGGCGAGCCGCGCGCGGAGCCCTACGCCCTCGGCGGTCGGGTGATCGAGGGCGCGTGGCCGGACGCCAAGCAGGAGTGGCTCTACCCGTCGGACCTCGGGGGCGGCCGCCGGGTCTTCGTCCTCGGCGGCTCGGCTCCGCTCGGCTACCCGTACCCGTACGAGGCCAGCTTCGCGCGGCGGCTCGGTCGCGCGCTGCCCGATCACCAGGTCATCAACGTCGGTCAGGCGGGCTGGACGAGCGGGCAGGTGCTCGGCGCGGCCCGGGTGGTGGTGGGGGAGTTCGAGCCGGACGTGCTCGTGATCTACTCCGGCAACAACGAGTGGATCCGCTGGGCGCCGCAGCCGCGCGGGGTCGACCTCGACTGGCAGGCGCGCCTCGCTCACAGCCGCGCGCTCGCGGGCGCGCTCTGGCTTGGCCATCGCCTGCGGGCTCGCCAGCCGCCCCCCGCCGAGGCGCCGCCGCTCGTGGGGTGGCGCCACGCCGTCGCGCACCCCGACCGCGAGCTCGACGTCGACGGGTGGCGGCGTCAACGCGGCGCGCACCTCGACATGTTTCGCGCCAACCTCGTCGCGATGCGGGACCTCGCCACCGCGCGCGGGGCGCGCGTGGTGTTCTGCACGGTCCCGTTCAACTACCGGCTCGCCCCCGACTTCAAGCACCCTCAGCCCGACGCGTTCGAGCCGGCGCGCGCGGCCGAGGTCCGCCGCGCGATCGGCGCCGCCGCGGACGCCCTCGAAGCGGAACAGCCGTCGCGCGCGCTCGAGGCGACCGACGCCGCGATCGCGCTCGACGCCGACCCGGCGGTCCTCCACTACCTCCGCGGCGCCGCCCTCGAAGCCCTCGACCGGATGCCGGAGGCCGAGCGCGCCTACGCCGAGTCGCGTGACCGGATGGTCGGGAACCTCGGCGCCCGTCTCGCCATCAACCGCGTCATCCGCGAGGTTGCGACGGGGGAGGGCGTCACGCTCCTGGACCTTCGCCGACGCTTCGACGAGGCGCAGCACGCGCGCGGCGGCTGGCTCAACGAGGACCTCGTCCACGACGACTGCCACCCCACCCCGGCCGGCCACGCGATCATCGCCGACGCCCTCGCGGACCTGCTGCGCGACGGCGCGTGAGCCGCGAGCTTCGGGTGGGCGAGCATCTCTTTGCGCTCGATGAGCTCCTCCTCTGCGGCGCGGTCCAGGTGGGAGAGCACGCGCCCCGCGAGGTGCTCGCCCGGTAGGTTGACGATCGAAAGGCTGCTGAGCAGCGCCGCCCGGGCCCCGTCGCCAGCGACCCGCAGCTCGTCATCTCGCGGGGGTGGACGCGCGGATCGGCGGAGCGGCGGGCGGCGGGGTGGCCGCCGCCGCTCCCTCCAGGACCCCATCGCCGGCCGGACCGAGCTGCGCGTGGGCCTCGGCGAGGGTCCGCAGCGCGACCTCTCGCTCGTGGGCGGTCGAGCGGCCCGAGGACAGGATGGCGTCGCGGTCCGGGAGCTCCGAGCGGAGGCGCGCGCGGGCGTCCCCGACGTTCGCGCGCGCGCCGTCGACGGTCACGTAGACCGCGGAGGTGTGGGCGACCATCCGATCCCCGAGCGGCATGCGCGCCTCGCCCCGCAGGCGCGCGGCGACCCAGCCGGACGCGTTGAACGACACCTCGCGGTCGAGCGAGAGCGCGGCGTGATCCGCCCGCGCCGACGCGACCACCTCGCCGTCGACCACGAGCTCGAGCGCGCCGCGGGGCGGGAGCGGCGCGGTCAGTCGCACGCGGGCGTGACGCGGGCCCGACCCCTCGAGCGTGGCCCCCGGGAGCTGCCCGTCGACGGTCAGCTCGAGCGTCGGGCCCGACGTCACGAAGGTCCGCCCGCCGCGGATCGCGTCGAGGAAGCTCTCTTGCGTGAGCGCGCCCTCGACCCGGGCGCAGACCCGACTCGCGCCGGGCGGCGCGTGGTAGTCCACGAGCGTGTCGGGCCACGGCGGCCCTTGGGTGTCCGAGCCCGCGACCGCCGCGATGTGGGCGCCCGCGCTCAGCAGCGCGTACCAGCGCTCGAGGGCGTCCATGCGCCCGTGGCTGAGGACCTCGGTCGCGGCCACCCGGCCGGCGAGGGCGGAGTCGAGCGGGACGTCGCCCATCGTCCCCGACGCGAGCCCGCCCTCGGCCACCGCGGTCTCCACGATAGCGGCCGCGGAGTGCCGGCTCGCCCCGCGCGCGGGAGTGCGGTGCCCGAACAGCGCGAGCACGCAGGCGCGGTCGGGGCGGCCCCACCCCTGGCCGTTGAGCAGGAGCGGGCGCCCGGACGGACGCTCCGCGAGGTGCGCCTCCGTCCACGCCCAGCCGCCCCACCCAGGCGACATCCCCTCGGTCCGGCCGGCCCAGTCGACGAGCCCGGCCACGTCGAGGTCCACCGCCTCGAGCAGCGCACGGATGGGCGCGTCGCGCGCGGGGTCGAGGCGCGCGAGGTGGAGGTGGAGGTCGCCGCACGCCCAGCCTCGCGCCCGCCGGTCGGTCCAGCGAAGCAGGTTCACGCGAAGAGATCGCCGCTCGCCGGCTCGCAGCCGCAGGCGTTGGCTTGCCGCGGCGTAGGCCTGCCCGCGCGTCACGCGGAGCGAGACGTCGCCCGGGGGGAGCGCGAGCTCCACGTCGCCCGTGACGAGGACGTAGCGCTCGCCCGCGCCCGCCGCGAAGTCCTGGCGTCGTACGCGCCAGCCGGTGCCTCCGCGGAGCACGGCGGGGTCGAGAGGCGCGCCATCCCGCGTCAGCGAGATTTGCCCAGAGACAGGTTGCCCCGCCTCGTCGCGCAGGGAGAGCGCGAGGATCGCGGGGCCCGACCGCGGTGGGGCCGGCGGCCCGCAGGTGGCGAGGGCGAGGGCGACGAGCAGCCCGCCCCCGCAGGCCGTGAAGGTGGGGCGCATCGGGGCCCGCGGACGGTAGCCTCCCGGGCGCCACGCCGCGAGCGCGGCGGGCCTTGGCGCGATTCAGCGGTGGCTCAGCGCGGTCGGCGCGGTCGGCGGCGGGCCGGCCGCGCGAGCTCGCGGAGCTCGGCGTCGGTCGGCTCGCGCGTCACGAGATCGGCGACCGTCAGATCGAGGTCGGTGTCGAAGATGCGCTCGACGCTCAGGGTCTCGAGGATGTTCTGCATGGGGACCTCCGACCCGGCGCTTCCGCAACCCGCGTGCCACGCTCGTCCATCGGGCGAGCGCGGGTCGGGGAGCGCTCGCGCGCCGACGGGACGTCAACGTGGGCCCCGACGCGTCGACGTCCTGACGCTCGCCACATCGACCCGAGACCGCGCCGGCGCCGGCCTACCGCAAGCTCAGCAGCTCGAGGGTGAGGCTGCCGCTGTTGTCGCCGTAGAAGGCGTCGACGTAGCGCGCGCTCAGGGGCGCGTCGGCTCCGGTCCAGGGGAGCTCGTAGACGTGCGAGGCCTGGTAGCTGCCCCAGTAGGGGGCGAGGTCCCGGGCGCTGCGGGCGTCGTCGATCGCGATCCCGAGGTCGAGGGAGCCCGACCGATTGCGCGCCGATCCCACGTTGAAGTCGAAGTACTCCGCGTCGGCCTGCCGGCCTGAGCTGATCTCGCACGTCCCGACGGCGCGGACGCGCCATGACCCTGCCGACGAGAGCACGGTCGCGGAGGCGACCTCGCCCCCCTCGTCGCAGTCGATCGTCAGGGTCTCGACGACTCGCCACTCCAGGGCGCCCGCGTCGGGCGGTCCGCCGTCCGAGTTCCCCGCGTCGGGCGGTCCGCCGTCGACCGCCCCGGCGTCGTCGGGGCCAGCGTCGTCAGGGCCAGCGTCGCGCCAACCGGCGTCTCGCCCACCCGCGTCCCGGAGCCCCGCGTCGCCCATCCCTGCATCGGTCCTCGCGGCGTCGGGAGGCGCGGCGTCGCGGCCGTGGAGGCCGCTGAGCGGCAACGCGCACCCGGCGACCGCACAGGCGAGCGCCAGCGGGACGAGCGCGTCGAGGCTGACGCGCGGGTGGGTGGAGGCGTTCGCCATCGCCACTCCAGAGTAGCCGAACCCCGCCGGCCGACCGCATACACCAGTTGCGCGCGAGGCCCGAGGTGCGACCGCCCCGGTCGCACCTCGGCGCGGAGCTCCCTCCCGCGTGTCTGGTACGACCCATGCGAGGAGACGCCGTCATGCGAACCGCCCCCCGAGCCCTCACGGCGTGGACCCTCCTCGCGCTCCTGCTCGCGCTCGCCGGCTGCGACGACGGCGGGTCCGGCGCGGACGCCGGCGGGCGCGACGCGGGCGCGACCGTGGTGGACGCGGGCCCCCCGGCTCCGGACGCGGGCCTCCCGGCTCAGGACGCTGGCGCGCCGGACGCCGGACCCGCCGCGCCCCGGTGCGTCCTCGACGGCCCCGCCTCGGTCGGATACCGCGAGCGCGCCGAGCTGACGTGGGCCAGCCAGGGCGCCGACGAGGCCACGCTCTTCGCGGCGGGCGTCGACGGCGAGGCGGTGTCCCTGGAGGGCGCCCGCGCGATCGGTCCCCTCTCCCTCGACCTGGTGGCCGAGCTCGAGGTGCGAAGCGCGAGCGGAGCCACGTCGCGCTGCCGGATCGAGGTCCGCGTGGCCCCGGCCCCGGCGCCGTGGATCCTCGGGGTCGGCCAGTCGAACATGGCGCGGTACTTCTCGTCCGCGACCGCGAACGCCGCGGAGCTCGAGCGAGCGGTCGAGGCGCTGCCCTCGGTCTCCGGAGACGTCACGTTCGTGTCGGCGGCCCGCGGCGGCAGCGCGTTGCTCGAAGCCAACGTGGCCTCCGCGCCTGACAACTACTGGGTCCGTGAGGCGACCGACGGCTTCGCGCCGGGGCCGCTCCTCGACGCCGCGCTGACCCAGATCGCGACGCGGCGCGCAGGGGGCACCGTCGATCTGTTCCTCTGGGCGCAAGGGGAGCGCGACTCGGGCGCGATCAGCCAGCGCGTCTTCGGTGCGGGCGCCGGGATCGCCGACGCGGCCGAGCGCGAGCGGCGGCTCCTGGAGGAGGTGGACCGCTACGAGCGCGCCCTCCGCTACCTCGTGGCGACCCTGCGGGAGGCGGCCGGGGCGCCGGACGTGCCCTTCGCGATCCAGGCGCTGGGGCGCCGGACCTACCCGCGCGTCGAGGCGATCGAGGACCAGATCGTGATGCGCCCGGCCCACGAGCTGCGGCGCCTGCAGCACCGGCTCGCGGCCGAGATGCCGGGGGTTCGCGTCCTCGCGGAGACCTACGACGCGCCCTACACCGATGGAATCCACATGGACGCGGCGGGGCGGCTCCAGACGATCCAGCGTCTCGCGGCGGCGCTCGAGGTCTGGCGGACGGGCGGGCTCGCGAGCGGGCCGGTCGCGCGCGAGGCGCGGCGCGCGACCCCGCGCGAGGTCGCGCTGCGGGTGGACGGCCTGTCGGTCGTGGGCGCGCTCGCGCACCGCCTGTTCTGGATCGCGGACGCCACCGGCCAGCCGCTCGCCCCGGCGCTCGAGGCCACGGCGAGCGCCGACGGCGTGACGCTGCGCTTCGCCGACGAGCTGCCGGCGGACGCTCGCCTCTTGGTCGCGTTCGGGGACCTCGGGACATCGCCGAGCGGGATGCACATCGGGTACTCGCCTGCGCAAGAAGGCGTGCATATCTTCGATGCGGCGTCTCAGCCGGTGGCGACCGCCACGCTCCCGGTGACGCCCTGACCCCGCCCGGCCCGGTCGGGCCACGCTCCGCGGGACCTCCCCGCGCGCTACTCTCCGCCGCATGTCGGGGCGGTCGAGCGCGAGGCGCTGGCTCGGTCGGGCGGCGCTCCTCCTCGGGAGCGCGGCGCTCTCGCTCGGCGCGGCGGAGCTCGCGCTTCGCGCCCTCGACGTCGCCCCGAGCCGCTACGCCCACCCCTGGCACCTCGAGACGGAGGACAAGCGCCTCGGGCTCGACGTCTACCCGGACGACCCGCGCGGGTACTTCCCGATCGATCTGCGCGACGACGCGACCCGCGCGCGCTGGGCCGCGCGGGGGCTCGCCGAGGTCGACGAGCGCTACGAGGGGACGCCGTTCGCGGTGGACTTCCGCTACTCGGCCGGGCTCTGCCGGGGCGGCGACGTCGTCGCGGCGGAGAGCGCGCGCGTCGTGGTGATCGGCGACTCGTTCACCGAGGGGCAGGGCGTGCGCGAGGAGGACACCTTCGCGGCGCGCCTCGACCGCGCGCTCGACGCCCAGGTTCTCAACTGCGGCCGCCGCGGCTACGACTTCCCGCGGATCCACGAGTGGTTCGACCTCAAAGTCGCCGAGCTCGACCCGGACGTCGTCGTCTACGCGATGATCCTCAACGACCCGGAGCAGTCCGAAGCCTTCCACGCGCGGCAGCGGTTCGTCGACGACTGGATCCTCGACCGGCGCCGCATGTACATGGCCGGCGACGGCGCCCCGCCGCCCGGGCAGCTCCGTCTCGCGGCGCTGGTCGAAGATCGCGTCGAGGGGTGGCGCGTCGGGCGTGAGACCGAGGCGTGGTATCGCGAGATGGTCGGGCCGCCGAACCGAGCCGGGTGGGAGGCGACGATCGCGCACGTGGTGGCCATGGACGCGGCGATGCGCGAACGGGGCGGGGCGTTCGTAGTCGCCTTGTGGCCGCTGATGATCCGCCTCGAGGACTACCCGTTCCGCGACGTGCACCGCATCATCCGTGAGGCCCTCGAGTCGCGCGGGGTGCGCGTGATCGACACCCTCGACGCCTTCGAGGGCCAGGTCACCGAGGAGCTGTGGGTACACGCGACGGACCGACACCCCAACGAGCGGGCGCACGCGCGGTTCGCAGAGCGGCTTCGGCCAGACCTCGCGTCGGCCCTCGCCTCGACCCCCGCCTCGACCCCCGCCGGGCCGCCCCGCGCGCCCACGAAAGCGCGGTGATCTCGAAATCTTGAGCCGGGTCCTGCCCGGCGGGGCGACCGCCGGTCCGAGGACCGCCTCGGTGTGAGGATCCTCCGGCCGGAAAGTCGATTGATTCTCGCGGCTTGTGCCTGTGTCCAAACGATGACAGAGCACAGTCCCCCCAAAGGCTATGGAGACAGTCCCCGTGCTCTCCCCCATCGGCATGTGGTCGGCCGGCGCGGTGCCGCCGACCTTCGATCGCGCGGCCCTGCTCGCGGCGGTCGAGCGGTTCCGCGAACCGGTTCACGTCCTGCGCGAGTCGCCGGATGGACGGGTCGGCGTGGCGCTCGACGGCGAGGTCATCCCGCACCGCTACCTCAACGGCCACCGCGCCTACCCGTTGCTCGCGACGCTCCCGGCGCTCTACCCCGAGTGGCTCGGCGACCGGAGCTTCTGCGAGGCCCACGGGGTCCGCTTCCCGTACGTCGCGGGCGCGATGGCCAACGGGATCGCGACCACCGACATCGTCCTCGCGATGGCGGAGGCGGGGATGCTCGGCTTCTTCGGCGCGGCCGGCCTCGCCTACCCGCGGGTCGAGGAGGCGGTCGACCTCCTCGCGAACCGCCTCGGCGGCACCTCGCACGCGTGGGGCGTGAACCTCATCCACTCGCCGAACGAGCCCGCCCTCGAAGAGGCGGTCGCCGACCTGCTGCTGCGCCGCGGCGTGCGCCGGGTCTCGGCGTCAGCCTACCTGGGCCTCACCCCGGCGATCGTGCGCTACGCGGTGAGCGGCCTTCGCCAGGACGCGGCCGGCAACATCCTCCGCGCCAACCACGTCTTCGCGAAGATCTCGCGCCCCGAGGTCGCGCGGCACTTCCTGTCGCCGGCCCCGGCCGCGATGCTCGAGGCGCTCGTCCAGGCCGGCAAGATCACCCGCGAGGAGGCGGCGCTCGCGCTGCGCGTCCCGCTGGCGGAGGACATCACCGTCGAGGCGGACTCCGGCGGCCACACCGATCGCCAGGCGCTCACCGCGGTCTTCCCGGTCATCGCCGAGCTGCGCGACGCGCTCAGCCTCGAGCACGGCTACACGCGGCCCGTCCGCGTCGGCGCGGCGGGCGGGCTGGGCACGCCCTCGGCGGTGGCGGCCGCGTTCTCGCTAGGCGCCGCCTACGTGCTCACCGGCTCGGTCAACCAGAGCGCGATCGAGTCCGGCCTCTCGCCCGCGGGCAAGGCGCTGCTCGCCCAGGCCACGATGGGCGACGTCGGCATGGCCCCCGCGGCCGACATGTTCGAGCAGGGCGTCGAGGTGCAGGTGCTCAAGCGCGGCACGATGTTCGGCAACCGCGCCCACCGCCTGCGCCGCGCCTACCGCGACTACGCCGGCCTCGACGCGATCCCGGCCGACGAGGCGGCCCAGCTCGAGAAGCAGGCGCTCGGGGCGAGCCTCGCCGAGGTGCGCGCGTCGACCCGGGCGTTCTGGGCGGAGCGCGACCCGTCGCAGAACGAGCGCGCGGCCCGCGATCCGAAGCACGAGATGGCGCTCTGCTTCCGCTGGTACCTCGGCCTGTCGAGCCGCTGGGCGATCGTCGGCGACCCCGGCCGCCGGCTCGACTACCAGATCTGGTGCGGCCCCGCGATGGGCGCCTTCAACGACTGGGTCCGCGGCTCGTTCCTCGAGCCGCCGGAGGCGCGCACCGTCGTCCAGATCGCGAGGAACCTCCTCGAGGGCGCGGCCGCGTGCACGCGCGCCCATCAGCTCCGCAGCTACGGCGCCCCCGTGCCGCCGGCTGCCTACCGGTTCGCCCCTCGTCCGCTAGCGTAGTCCCCCGGATCTCCTGGAAGCACATGACGGATAGAAACGCACCGATCGCCGTCGTCGGCGTCAGCACCCTGTTCCCCGGCTCGGTCGACGCGACCGGCTTCTGGCGGGACATCCTCGAAGGCACCGACCGCATCACCGACGTGCCGCCGAGCCACTGGCTCGTCGAGGACTACTACGACCCCGACCCGTCCGCGCCGGACAAGACCTACGCGAACCGCGGGGCGTTCGTCCCGAAGGTCGACTTCGACCCGCTGAGCTGGGGCGTGCCTCCGTCGACCGTGCAGGCGACCGACACGTGTCAGCTCCTCGCGCTCGTCGTCGCCCAGCGCGTGCTCGACGACGCGGCGCGCGGCCAGTTCAGCTACGAGGACCGCGAGCGGATGAGCGTGATCCTCGGGGTCACGAGCGCCCAGGAGCTGCTCGGCCAGATGAACAGCCGGCTCCAGCGCCCGGTGTGGACCAAGGCGCTGCGCGAGATGGGGCTGCCCGAGGCGGAGGTCCAGGAGGCCTGCGCGCGGATCGAGGCGCACTACCCCGAGTGGCAGGAGGCGACGTTCCCCGGCGTGCTCGGCAACGTGGTCGCCGGGCGCATCGCGAACAAGCTCGACCTCGGCGGCACCAACTGCGTCACCGACGCGGCCTGCGCGTCGACGTTCAGCGCGCTGTCGATGGCCGTCAACGAGCTTCGCCAGCGACAGTCCGACGTCGTCATCTGCGGCGGCGCGGACACGATGAACGACATCTTCATGTACCTCTGCTTCAGCAAGACGCCGGCGCTGAGCAAGTCGGGCGACTGCCGCCCGTTCAGCGATCAGGCCGACGGCACGATGCTGGGCGAGGGCTTCGGGATGGTCGCGCTCAAGCTCCTCCACAAGGCCGAGGAGGACGGCGATCGGATCTACGCGGTCATCCGCGGGGTCGGCTCGAGCAGCGACGGTCGCGGGGCCGCGGTCTACGCGCCCGTGTCGAAGGGCCAGGCCAAGGCGATCCGGCGCGCCTACGAGAACGCGGGCTACGGGCCGGAGACGGTCGAGCTGGTCGAGGCGCACGGCACGGGCACCATCGCGGGCGACGCGGCGGAGTTCGAGGGCCTGCGCATGGTCTTCAACGAGAGCGGGCGCGAGGACGCGCAGTGGTGCGCGCTCGGCTCGGTGAAGTCGCAGATCGGGCACACCAAGAGCGCGGCCGGGGCGGCTGGGCTCATCAAGGCGGTGCTCGCGCTCCATCACCGCGTGCTGCCGCCGACGATCAAGGTCGAGCGGCCCAACCCCAAGCTCGACCTCGAGCGCGGGCCCTTCTACCTGAGCACCCGCGCGCGCCCCTGGGTGCGCGACGACGCGCACCCGCGACGCGCGAGCGTCAGCTCCTTCGGTTTCGGCGGCTCGAACTTCCACATCGCGCTCGAGGAGTACGTGGGCGAGGCGACCTTGGCCTACCGCCGGCGCGCCTCCGAGACGGAGCTCTTCGTGCTCGGGGCGGAGAGCCCGGCCGCGCTCGCGGCGGCCGCACGGGAGATGGCCCAGGACGCGGCGAGCGACGGGATGTTCGCTTACCTCGCGCGAGCCACCCAGGAGGCCTACGCGCCCGGCGCGGCGTGGCGCCTCGCGGTGGTCGCGAGCGACGGCGCAGACCTGGTCTCCAAGCTCGAGCGCGCCGCGGCCCTCGCGGAGGCCGGCGCGCCGGCGAGCACCCCGGACGGCAGCATCGCGATCGGCGCGGGCGCGCCGGACGGCGACGTCGGCTTCCTGTTCCCCGGGCAGGGCAGCCAGTACATCGACATGGGCGGCCGGGTCGCGATGACCTGGGACGAGGCCCGCGCGCCGTGGGACGTCGCGGCGAGCCTCGACGTCTTCGCCGAGCCGCTCGCGTCGGTGGTGTTCCCGAAGCCGGTGTTCGACGACGAGGCGCGCGCGTCGCAGCAGTCGAAGCTGACCGAGACCCAGTGGGCGCAGCCGGCGATCGGCGCGACCAGCCTGGCCTACCTCGGGCTGATGGACCGCCTCGGGGTGACGCCCTCGGCGACGGCGGGGCACAGCTTCGGCGAGGTGATCGCGCTGTGCGCCGCCGGCGCCCTCACTCATGAAGATGCCTTGCGTGTCGCGAGGGCGCGCGGCGAGCTGATGGCCGAGGCCGCGCGCCAGCCCGGCGCGATGACCGCGGTGACCGCCACCGCCGACGAGGTGCGCGAGCGGCTCGCCGCCTGGGGCCTCCCCGTGGTCCTCGCGAACCACAACGGCCCGCGTCAGGTGGTCATCAGCGGCCCGACGGACGCGATCGAGGCGGCCGAGGCGAAGCTCGCCGAGGACGGCCTGCGCTACCGGCGGCTCGACGTCGCGACCGCGTTCCACTCGCCGGTCGTCTCGGCCTCGACCACCCCGTTCGCCGAGCGGCTCGCGGGCATCGAGGTCTCCGCGCCGTCGCTGCCTGTCTACGCCAACGCCTCCGCGGTTCCCTACCCGACGGAGCCGGGCGCGATCCGCGAGCAGCTCGCCGCGCAGCTCGCGAGCCCGGTGCGGTTCGTCGAGTCGATCGAGGCGATGTACGCGGCGGGGATCCGGACCTTCGTCGAGGTCGGGCCCAACGCGGTGTTGACCGGCCTCGTCTCGCGGATCCTCGGGGAGCGGCCGCACGTGGCGGTGGCGCTCGACCGCAAGGGCAAGGACGGGCTCACGAGCCTGAACCGCGCGCTCGCGCGGCTCGTCGCGGACGGGCGCCCGCTCGACCTCGCGGCGCTCTGGGCGGCCTTCGAGCCGGTCGAGGATCCGCGCTCCCGGAAGACCCCGAAGCTCACCCTGCCGCTCAGCGGCACGAACTACGACAAGCCGTACCCGCCCAAGGAAGGCGCGGCCGGCCTGCCCTCGCCGAACCCCCCGCGGCCGCAGACCAGCGCGCCGTCGGTCCAGGAAACCAGCCCCACGATGTCCGATCGCACCATGTCCAACTCGCCCGAGGTCCCCGCCGCTCCGCCGGCTCCCCCGTCGTCCGCGCAGCACGCGCCCGCGCAGCACGCGCCCGCGCAGCACGGCACGGCTCAGCACGCCTCGGCTCAGCACGCCTCGGCGCCGGCCTTCGCGTCGGCTCCGGCGGGGTACGCGGCGGCCCCGCTCCCGCCCACCGGCGACGCCTGGGCGAGCGCGTACCTCGCGGTGCAGGCCCGCGCGATCGACGCGCACGCGGCGTACACGCAGTCGATGGCGCACGCGCACGCGGCCTTCCTCGCGGTGCAGCAGAACGCGCTCGCGACTTTGCCCGTGATGATGGGCGCGCAGCCGTCGGCGCCGTACGCGGCTCCGCCGCTGCCGGCGTACGCGCCGCAGGCGTACGCGCCGCAGGCGTACGCGCCGCAGGCCTACGTGCCGCAGGCCCACGCGCCGCAGGCCCACGCTCCGCAGGCCCACGCGCCGCAGACCTATCCCACGCCGAGCCACGCGCCCGTCCCGTCCGCCAGCCCTGCGTCGGCCAGCCCTGCTCCGGCGAGCCCTGCGCCGGCCAGCCCTGCGCCGGCCAGCCCTGCGGCGAGCTACGGGCAGCCCGCGGCTCCGGCGCCGAGCCCGCAGCCCGCCGCGGCGCCGAGCCCGCAGCCGGCCGTGGCGTCGGCGCCGGCCGCGCCGTCGGTCGACCTCAAGGCGCTCATGCTCGCGGTGGTGGCCGAGAAGACCGGCTACCCGGTGGAGATGCTCGAGCTGACGATGGACCTCGAGGGCGACCTCGGGGTGGACTCGATCAAGCGGGTCGAGATCCTGGCCGCGATGCGCGAGCGCGCGAGCGACCTGCCGGAGGTGGATCCGGCAGAGCTCGGGAAGCTGCGGACGCTGGCCGAGA
>JAUHXR010000531.1 GCA_030426845.1 Polyangia bacterium
GCCGCAAGGTCGCCGGCGACGAGGAGGCACCCGGCGAGGCGCCCTCCCCCGACGACGCCCCTGCCGAGGAGGGATCCGCCGACGCCCCAGCGAGCCCGGACGCCGAGCCCGCGCCGGCCTGCCCCGCGGCGGCGCCGGACCTCCTCGATGGGGTGTTCGGCTACCAGCCGCTCGTGCTCGCGAGCGACACCGCCTGCAGCGTCTGCGGCGCGAGCCTGCCCGCGGGCAGCGACGCGTGCCGCGCGCTCTTCGACGAACCGGGCCGCCGGGTCTTCCTCGGTCCGGAGTGCCGGCTGATGCCGGAGAAACGAGGCTAGCCATGACTGACGACGACCGCCGCTCCCGCACCGCCGAGACCACCGAGAAGGCCCTCCACGGGCTGATCGAGGTTGGTCGCCTGTGGGCCGCCCACGGGCTCAACGTGGGCCGCGCCGCGCTCGACACGAGCGCCCAGACCCTCCGCGTGACCTCGTCGCTGCTCGGCGAGCTCGGCGACGCGCTCGACCCGAACGCGCCGGCGCCCGCGCCCGAGGAGCCCGTCGAGCCCGCCTGATGGATCTGCCCTACGAGCTCCGCACCCCGCGTCTGTGGCTGCGCCGGCCCCGGGTCTCGGACGCGGAGCTCGCGTTCGCCCGCTGGACCTCCGACCCGGAGGTCACGCGCTACCTCACGTGGCGTCCGCATGAGGACGTGTCGGCCACGCGGGCCTGGATCGAGGCGGTCCGCGCGGCGTGGGAGGCGGGGGGCGGCCACCGCGCGTGGGTGCTCGTGCCCGCCGACGCGCCCGACGACGGGCCGATCGGCGCGATCGGGATGTCGGCCCGCGAGCGCGCCGCGATCCTGGGCTACTGCCTGAGCCGGGCGCGCTGGGGCGAGGGGCTCATGACCGAGGCGGCGGGCGAGGTGCTCGCGGCGGTTCGTGGCCTCGGCGTGCGGGTCGAGTCGGTCTGTGACGTCGACAACCACGCGTCGGCGCGGGTCCTCCGCAAGATCGGCATGCGCTTCGTCGGCGTGCGGACGCGCGCGGTGGTCCACCCGAGCCTCGGCGACGCGCCGCGCGACGTGCGCGCCTACGCGTGCCCCTGATCCGGGCCCACGTCCGCCCCTGTCAGGGGCAAGCCGCGTTGGCCATCCCGGGGGTCCCGTTGAACGGGCCGCCGGTCGCCATCGAGTAGACGGCGGTCGAATCGCACCAGCGCGCGTCGCTGAGCGCCTCGGTCTCACGGGCCCCGGCCGAGAGCTGGCGCGACGCGGAGCGGCGGTAGTCGGTGGAGCCCCAGCTCACGCGGGCGATCTCGGTGCCGCCGTTCTCCAGCGACAGCGAGCCGCCTCCGTTGCCGAACGACAGGCTCGGGCCGTAGACGTAGTCCGGCGTGAGGCCGTGGTTCTCGCCCGCGTCCGCGCTCTGCGCGAGCACGAGGTAGCCGCCGGCGGTCAGCGTCGCGGCCGCGATGGTGTGGGTGACCCCGCCGGAGACGATGTCGACCCCGGCGAGGCTGACGGTGCAGGGCATCTCGTTGCGCAGCTCGAACCACTCGCCGCGATCACCGGACCCGGACTGCGACGAGATCATGATCTCGCTGATCGTGACCGTCGCGGGGTCCGCGCTGCAGCCGCCGCCGGGGCCCGCGTCCGGGCGCGGACCGGCGTCGGGCCCGGGACCCGCGTCGAACGGCGGCCCGGCGTCCTCTGGCGGCCCCGCGTCCTGGGACGGGGGGCCCGCGTCCTGTTGCGTCGGGGGGCCCGCGTCCTCGCGGCCGGCGTCCCGGCGAGGCCCCGCGTCCGCGCGACCCGCGTCCTGGTCACCGCCGCCGCTCGCGCAGCCGAGCGCCGCGATCAGCGCGATCCCCGCCCACACTCTGCCCGAGCCGCCCCGCATCGCCGGGAATATAGCAAGGGTCGCGTTCAGGCCGGGCACGGTACGCTCCACGAGATGACCGAGCCGACGACCGAGCCCCTCTGGAGCGTCGAGGCAAGCCACCTCGATCACGCAATCGAAGTCGTCTCACGACACGCGCGCCGGACGCCGCTGGTGCCCAGCCCCCTGCTCGCGGAGGGCGCGTGGCTCAAGCTCGAGACGGAGCAGCTCACCGGCTCGTTCAAGGTCCGCGGCGCCCTCTCCGCGCTGGCGCACCTCTCGCCCGAGGCCCGGGCGCGTGGCGTCCTCACCGCGTCGGCCGGCAACCACGGCTTCGGCCTCGCGGCGGCCGGCGCGGCCCTCGGCGTGCCGGTGACGGTGTTCGTCTCGGCCGGCGCCCCCGCGGTCAAGCGAGCGGGCATCGCGGCCGCGGGCGCGAAGCTCGAGGCGATCGACGCCGCCGGCTACGACGCGGTGGAGGAGGCGGCGAAGGCCGCGGCGAGCGAGCGCGGCGTGACCTTCGTCAGCCCGTTCGACGACCCCTACGTCGCGGCGGGCAACGGCGGCACGATCGGGGTCGAGCTGCTCGAGGACGTCCCGGACCTCGCCGCCGTGATCGCCCCGGTGGGCGGCGGCGGCCTGGTCGCGGGCCTCGCCGCGGCCCGGCGCCTGCGCGGCGCCGACTTCCAGCTCATCGGCGCGCAGTCGGAGGCCTGCCCCGCGATGGTCGCGAGCCTCCGGGAGGGCGCGCCCCGGCTCCGGTTCGCGGGCGGCCCCACCCTCGCCGAGGGGCTCGAGGGAGGGGTGTCCGCCACCACCTTCGCGATCGCGCGGCGCGAGCTGCAGCGGATGGAGGCGGTGCCCGAGCGCGACATCGCCGACGCGAT
>JAUHXR010000245.1 GCA_030426845.1 Polyangia bacterium
GGCGCAGCGGACCTCCGCGCGCAGCAGCGCGGGCTCGGTGACCCGCAGCTCGGAGCCCATCGGCGCGTCGCCCGCCCGCAGGTCGAGGAGGATGGGGACGCCGCTCGTCGCGTAGCAGCGCCGCGCGCGGATCGCGGCGAGGATCGCCTCGCGCGTGCACGCCTCGGCCTGCACCGCGGTGAGCCCGCAGCGGAAGGGGTCTCGCTTGCGCCCGACGCCGTGGTGATAGAGCAGGCCGTGGCCGTCGGAGCAGGCGATGAAGCCGAAGCGCCGCCCGCGCCGCATGACCTCCTCCACCATCTGGTCGCGCAGGTCGCCGCGCCCGCCGAGGGGATGATCGGCGTGGAGGTAGCAGCCGTGGCAGGAGCAGATCTCCCAGACCGGCTGGCCCTCGGGGTCGTGCGCGTCCTCGTCGGCGCCCGTCCACCCGACGTGGTGCGGGACCGCGAAGCCGCCGAGCGCCTTCACCCGCGCGACCAGCTCGGCTCCGTCGGGGACGTCGTCGCGCGACACGATGGGGCCGCCCTCGGGCGGGAGGTAGACGACCTTGTGCCCCGGCCCGGGGTACATGCGGCCCGTCCACTCGTAGGCGAGCAAGGTCGCGAACGCGCCCGGCTCGTCGTGTGCCTCGGCCACCCGGCAGAGGTGCGCCCACTCGCCCGCGCCGACCCGCTTGCCGATGAAGCTCTCGTGATCGGTGAGGGCGCAGAAGTCGTCGCCGTAGACGTAGCGCGCGCGCAGGTACGGCTCGTCCGCGGTGCCGACGCCGTCGCTGTGCGCGCTGTGCTGGTGGATGTCGCCGAAGAGCGTGCGGCGCCCGTCGCGTGCGGCGGGATCGGGGCCGGTGGGCCTCGGTGGCACGTCGCGGTGCGGGCGGCGCGGGAGCTCGACCACCGCGTCGGTCAACGCCGGCGCACCGCCGGTCGGCAGCGGCCCGGCGTCGATCGCGACGCCCCCCTTCACCCGCCGCGCCCACACCGCGCGCTCGGCCTGCGCGGCCGCGCTGACCCAGCGCCCGCGGCATCCCCAGTCGGTCGAGCCGAGCGCCTCGCGCGGGCCGAAGCCCCGCGCGTCGAGGTCCTGCCGGAAGAACGCGTGGCTGCCGCGACCGAAGAGCGCCACCGCGCCGCGCGGCCCGACGAGGAGAGTCGGAAACTCGAGCCCCTGCTCCTCGCCCTCGCGGTCGCGATCCCGATCCGCCCACGGCGCGGCGGGCTCACGCACGATCCCCGCGTCGGTGACGAAGCGGAGCGCGACCCACTTGCTGAGGTCGGGCTCGCCCGTGTCCTCTCGGACGTTGTGATGGAACGCGACCCACGCGCCGCCCTCGCTGGGCGCGACCGTAGGGGCGGCCGCCGTGCCATACGCGCGCCACACGAGCACCTCGGCGCCCGACGGGGCGCGGAGCCACACGGAGCTCACGCCGGCGTCGCGGGTGATCCAGGTGGCGTAGCCGCCCGACTCCCGTCGATCCCACGCGGCCGGATCGTCGTCGATCACGGGCGCGCCGTCGCCGCGCGCGAGGGCCACGATCGCGTCGCGCCGCTCGACCACCCGCGGCTCGCCCGGCTCCCCCGCGAAGTCGAGCTCCAGCGCGAGCAGCGCCTCGCCGCCGGGCTCGGACGCGAGGACGTAGAGCGTGAGCCCGTCCGCGCCCGCGACCAGGGTCGGCGCGCGGAGGTAGCGATCGGGTCGGTGCGCGAGCAGGCTCATCGGCGCCTCCACGGGAGCGACTTCACGGGAGCGACTTCACGGGAGCGATTTCACTGTAGCGAGGTCCCCGCCGCGCCGCCGGCCACGCGATCAGTTCGCGTAGCCGAGCGCGCGGAGCTGGGCGCGGATGGTGTCGTCCATCTCGGCCTGCTCCGTCTCGAGCCCGCCGACCTGGTCCTGCTGCCCGCGCAGCCACTGCCCGCGGTTCGCCGCGCCGAGATACTGGCCGAGCAGGATGCGGACGTAGCGACCCGCGATCGGGAAGTCGTTGACCGGCCGCTCGTGCTCCTCGTTCGGGTCGGCCTGCAGGTCGAACATGACGCTCGAGTGGTTGGCGCGGACGACGAGCTTGTAGCGCCCGGCGCGCGCGACGCGGCGGATGTCCTGGAAGTCGCTGAACGCGACCTGCGGGCCCGCCGGCACGTCCCCGAGGAGATCCGGCACCAGGCTGCGGCCCTCGGCGCGCGGCATGCCCTCGACCCCGGTGAGATCGAGCACCGTCTGGGCGATGTTCATCGTGCTCACGGTGTGCTGCACGCGGCGCCCGCCGGGGATCCCGCCCGGGCGGTAGAACACGAGCGGCACGCCGATCAGCTCCTGGAAGATGCTGTGGCCGTGGCCCCACGAGCCGTGGTCGTCGAACTCCTCGCCGTGGTCGCTCGTGACGACGACGAGGGTGTCGTCGGCCACCCCGAGCTGCTCGAGGCGCGCGAGGAACTCGCCGAGGTGATGGTCGTGGTAGCTGATCTCGCCGTCGTGGAGCGCCTCGAGGCGGCGACGGTCGTTGTCGTTGAACGACACGCGCCCGCGCTTGGCGTCCTCGAGGAGGTCGGGCGTGCTCCGCGGCTGGACCCGCCCCGAGTAGCTCGAGGCGTCGTAGCGCCGGAGGTACTCGCTCGGCGGGTCGTAGGGGACGTGCGGGTCGATGGTCTGCACGTAGACGAAGAAGCGGTCGTCGCGGTGCGACTCGATGAAGCTCGCCGCCTCGGCGAAGACGTTCTCCGCCTCCGTGCTCCGCCCCTCGCGGATGAAGTTGTTGTAGCTGTCCCAGCCCTGATCGAAGCCGAAGCGGTCGGAGACGTAGCCGTTGGCGATGAAGCTCCCCGTCGCGAAGCCTTGCGCGTGGAGGGCCTCGCTCAGGAGCTCCGCGCTCGCGGGGAGCCGCGCCTCGCTCGTCTTGGCGCCGTGCGTCGACGGGCTCAGGCCGGTCAGCACCGACGCGCAGCTCGGCTTGGTCCAGTTCTCGACCGTCTGGGCCTGCTCGAAGAGCACGCCCTCGTTGGCGAGGCGGGTGAAGGTCGGCGTCTCCACGCGCGAGGCCGGGTTGTAGGGCTGCAACCGGTCGGCGCGGAGGGTGTCGATGAGGAGCACGACGACGTTTCGGATCGGCTGCGGGCGCTCGGCGACCTCGAGCGGCGGGGCCATCACCGCCGGGGTCGACCACGCGACCCGGCCGTGACCGGTGCCGCTCACGAGCAGCTCGAGGCGCACCACCTGGCCGCGGTAGCTCGCGAGGTTGATCGCGTGATCGCGCCACGCCCCGCCGGGGCGCGCGTGGAAGATCTCGTTGGGCTCGCCGCCCTCCGGCGTGACGCGCACGCGCGCCTCGAGGTCTCCGCCCTCGGCCGCGACGCCGAACACGAACCGCGCGCGCTCCGGCACCTCGAGGTAGTAGCTGAGGGTGGTCGGCGAGCGGAACGCGAGGGCGCGGCGCTCGACGCCCTCCATCTCGACCGCGCTCACGAGCGTGTCCCACTGGGGAGGCGAGAACTCCGCGTCGTCGCGCGGGGCGCCCTCGACGACGCGGATCGAGCCGACGTCGACCGCCACCGCCTCGCCGTTCTCGGTCTCGGTGCCGCCGAAGCGCAGGAGCAGCTGGTTCTCGCCCGCGCGGGTGCGCGCGGCCGGGACGGTGACGTCGTAGGCGCGGAACTGGCGGCCCTGCTCGAGCACCACGCCGCGCAGCGACTCGCCGTTCATGAAGACCTGCATCCGGTGACTGCCGATGGGCCGGATCTGGAAGCGGAGCGTGATGTCGCGCGGCGCCGAGAGCGGGAAGTAGACGCGACCGGTGTTGCCGACCCGCGTGAAGGTGACGTCCCCGTCGAGGCCGTCCGAGCCCCAGCCCGAGCCCCAGTTGCCGACGGTGTACTTGTGGCGCGCGGGCCCGCCGAAGTCGATGTAGAGCCCGTGGTGATCGATGTCCGCGAGGTGACTGAGCTCCAGCAGGTCGTGCCGGATCGCGAGGCCCCGGGCCTGTACGGGCCGGTCGTCGACCGCGCCCTCCTGCACAGTGGTGAGCGACGGCGCGTCCACCGCGTCCACGTCGCCTCCACAGCCCGCGATCACCAGACAGATCGATCCCAAGAGCGCTCGTCGCATCGCCCGCACCTCCACGCCGCGCGGACCGACCTGGCCCGGCCGATCGACGCCTCACGTCCAGCCGCTATCACGCCGGATCGAAGCGGGTCAAAGAAGTGGCGCGCGCTCCCTCGTGCGCAGCGCGGCCGCGAGCTCCGGGTCGTCCGGCTGCAGCACCTCGCCATCGAGGAGACGCCGGACTATGAGCTGCGTGACCTCGGGCCATGGCAGCGCGAGCTTGGTGACCGGCTCCTCCATCCACTCGTGGCCGACCCAGTAGGCGTCGCCGGTCGTCAGGTCGGCCGCGAGGACGTCTCCGTCGAGCTCGTAGAGCACCGCCCACGCGTCGTCACCCGCGGCCTCCGGCTCCTCGTCGTCGAAGCCGCCCATCAAGCCGAACCCTTGAGCGCGGTGCTCGCCGAGCGGCTGGCCGAAGGGCGCCCGCCCACGCTCGGTCGGACCGAGGCTCGCCGTGCCGAACGTCTCCGCGAGCCAGCCCAGCGGGGTCGGGAGGCCTCGCGCGAGCGGCGCGCCGTCGCCCGAGAGGCCGGGCCGCGCCAGCTCCTCCGCGTCGAAGGCGGGCGCGAGCCGGACGCCCCACGCGTGCGCGTCCTCGTGGAACGAGACGCGCTCGAGGACCGCGCGGCGCCCGTCCAGCCTTGGCGCGGCCCACGCCAGCGCCGGGGGGAGCGCTTCGAGCGGCGCGGGCCAAGCCTCGAAGAGGCTCACCACGTCGAGCGGCAGGTCCGCCATCTCGATCGGGGTCAGCGCGTCGAGCGACGCGACGAACAGCCGGTGCGCGCCGAAGGCGTCGGGGTCCGTCCGCTCGATCCGCTCGGTCATCGCCGCATGGTGCTCCGACCGCGCTTGGTCACGCAAGGGACGTTCACTCCGTCGTGCGCGCGCTCAGTTGACGGTGAAGGCGCCGGTCGAGACCTCGAGCACGCCCGCGGCGGTGGGGACGCGGACGACGAAGCGGTAGGTGCCGCCCGAGAGATCGCTGGTCGCGGTGGCCGCGCGGCGCGAGGCGGGCATGGTGAACGTCCAGGCGAACTCGCGCTCGGTCGCCCGCGCCTGCTCGGCGTAGCCGGGCGTCGGCGTCAGGTCGGCCCAGATGTCGTAGCCTCGGCTGTCGACCGGGCGACCGTTGGGGCGGGTGACGGCGACGAACACGCCGCCGTCCTCGCGCTCGAGGGTCGCCACCGGGTCGCCGAGCCACGGGTCGGCGCCGCGCACGGTGAAGGTGACGAGCTCGGTCGCGGCCACCGCCGCCGGCACGTCGACCGCGATCGTCCCGGGGTCGGTCGCGCCCTCCGGCACGTAGGGGTCGTAGGTGTAGCCGCTGAACGGCGCGGTCGGCTCGGGCTGCCACCACGGCGGCTCGGTCCACTGGTCGTCGAAGGACAGGAACGCCTCCGCGAGCCGCGCGGCGAGGTAGTCGCCTTGCCCCGGCCCCCAGAGCGCACCCGACGCCTCGTAGCCGCCCTGGAACCAGTCCTCGCGCCCGAGCGAGTACCCCGTGTAGTCGTTGGCGTAGCCGATGAGCATCGCGTCGCCGCCCGTCCGCGCCTCGACCTGGTCGAGCACGCCGTGGGCGAGCGCGGTGCCCCACTCCCCCGGCGCGGTGACGAACGCGAGCGCCCCCACCCGCCCGGCCGAGAGCATCGTCTGCTTGGGCAGGCGCTCGGCGGGGGAGATGCGGATGCACTGGCCGTCGAGCCCCTCGCGCGGGGTCGAGTCGACGCAGTTGCCCTCCTGGCCGATCCCGCAGAACGCGCCGCCGTGCGGGTAGTTGAACTCGCCGTCTGCGTAGCCGATCGCGTCGCGGCTCAGCGGCACGCGGTAGGTGCGCGCGCGCACCTCGACGTCGGACGAGAAGCTCAGCGCGTCGAGCGCCGGCACGATCGTGTCGGCCACCACGCCGCCCAGCAGCTCCATCCGCTCGAAGCCCCCGGGGAGGTCGGCGCCGGTCGCGCCGGCCGGCGGGCTCGGGCTCGCGGGCGCGGCGTCGGCGCCCCACGAGTTGAAGAACAGGAAGGTCACCGGCCGATCGAAGCGGCCCTCGACCGTCTGCTCGACGACCGCGCCCATGTCGCCGCTCAGCGTGAGCCGATCGATGCCGAGGATCGTCCCGTGGTACGCGTAGCTGGCCACGATCGCGTCGAGCTGGCCGCCGCGTCGGATCGCGATCAGCGGCAGCTCGCCCGACTCCTGGAGCTGGGGCAACGAGTCGTTCTCGCAGCGGCGATCCACGTGCGCGTCGCTCGTCTCGGCCATCGTCACCGCGAGCTCGGCCGGCGCCAGATCGTCGAGCGCGGCCACCACGACGTCGGCGAGCACGGCCACGATCGCGTCGTACATCTCGGGGAAGAACGAGTCGCCGAGCGCCTCGAGCGCGCCGGTCGTCATGAGCAGCCGACCGGGGCCGGAGTGGGTGTGGTTGCCCGCGAGGATCAGCGCGTCGTCGAGATCGCGCCCCGTCCGCGCCTCGATCGCGTCGAGCACCGCCTCGCGGAGCTGCTGGAACACGCCGACGGTGTCCATCCGGACGAAGATCACCTCGTGGCGGTCGCCACGCGAGATCGCGACCGCGCGGAACGTCAGCTCGCCCTGGGCGTGGATGGTGCCGGGGAAGTTGTTCGCGAACGGGGTCGGGGACGGCGGCGCCGCGGTCGGGGCGAAGCCCATCGTGCCGACGCCGAGCGGGGCGGGGATCCGCGCCTGCGCGATCCCGGCCTGCAGCGGCCCTGGCGTGGGGAGCTCCTCGCGCACGCGCGGCGGCGGCTCGCGGCCCGCGTCGGGCCCCCCGGCGTCGAGCGCGCCGGCGTCGGTCGTTCCATCACCGTCGCAGCCGGCGAGCGCAGCGAGGAGGGCGAGGACAAGGAGGTGTCGCGCGGTCACGCGGCCACCTTAGACGCTCCGGGCCGCCTTCGCGACGGGTCCCCCGGGGCCTCGGCGCACCGAAGCCCGCCGGGGTCGGCCTACTCGACGTACTCGACCTCGAGCTCTCCCTCCCCCTCGTCGTCGTCGTCGCCGAGCTCGTCCTCGTCGTCGGGCTCGGCGTCCTCTTCGGCGCGCCGGCGGTGGGGCGGGGTCAGCGGCTCGGCGCGCGGGGCCGGGCGGTCGGGGTGCTCCGCCAGCACGCGCTCGAGGGCGTCGAGCACCGCCTCGACGCCCTCGCCGGTGGCCGCGCTCATCGGCAGGACCGTGCGGTCGGGCAGCGCCTCGGCGACCGCCTCGACCGCCTCGCGGGCCTCGGGGAGATCGATCTTGCTCACCGCGACGACCATCGGCCGGCCGGCGAGCTCGGGGTCGAACCGCCGCAGCTCGTCCATCAGCAGCTCGAAGTCGCGCACCGGCTCGCGCTCCGGGTCCGGGTCGATCGACACGACGTGGAGCAGGACGCGGCAGCGCTCCACGTGCTTGAGGAAGCGGTGCCCGAGGCCGTGGCCCTCGGCCGCGCCTTCGATGAGGCCGGGGATGTCGGCGACCACGAAGGAGCGATCCAGATCGCGGCTGACGACCCCGAGGTTCGGGGTGAGCGTGGTGAACGGGTAGTCGGCGATCTTCGGCCGGGCCCGCGAGACGCGCGAGATGAAGGTGCTCTTGCCCACGTTGGGGAAGCCGAGCAGGCCCACGTCCGCGATCAGCTTCAGCTCGAGCCGCGCCTGGATCCGCTCGCCGGGTCGGCCGGACTCGGCGCGCCGGGGCGCGCGATCGGTCGGGGTCGCGAAGTGGATGTTGCCCCGCCCGCCCATGCCGCCCCGCGCGATCACGATCGTCTGCTCGGGCTCGGCCACGTCGGCGAGCAGCTCGCCCGACGAAGCGTCGTAGACCTGGGTGCCCACCGGGACCCGCACCTCGAGATCGTCCCCGGCCTTGCCGTACTGGTCCTTGCCCCGCCCGGGCTCGCCGTTCTGGGCCTGGAGCCGGCGCCGGTAGCGCAGGTCCATCAGCGTCCCGAGCCGCAGATCGGCCCTCAGGACCACGTCCCCGCCGTCTCCCCCGTCGCCCCCGGAGGGGCCTCCGAGCGGCCGGAACTTCTCGCGCCGGAAGGCGACGCACCCGTCCCCGCCGTTCCCGGCGATCACCTCGATCTCGACCTCATCGACGAACTTCATCGGCTCAACCCGGCCTCTTGTACTATTGAGCGCCCGAATGGCCGAGAAACGCCAGACCGCGCTCGGGGTCGCGCGGACCCGCTTCCTCGAAGGCCTCCCCAAGAAAGCGAGGGAGGTCAAGGCGGCGCTTGCGTTGCTCGCGGGCAGCCCGGACGCGCAGCGCCCGCGCGAGGAGCTGCGGCGGCGCCTCCACGCGCTCTACGCGTCGGCCCAGGTGTTCCGCATCGGCCCGCTCGCGGACGCGCTCAAGGACGCCATCGCGAGCCTGGACAGCGTGCGCGCCCAGGGGCGCGGCTTCATGCAGGACGAGATCGACGAGCTGGCCAACCTGGCCGCGACGCTGCCCGCCCTCGGGGCGGAGGCGAGCCCGTCGCCGCCGAGCCACGCCGCCCCGCCCCCCGTGCGGGCGAGCGAGGCCCCCAAGCCCCGCCCCCGCGCCCGCGGGATCGACACCGTGGTCAGCGTCCTCGTGGTCGACGACCCGGCGTGGCAGGCCCGCGTCCGCGCCGCCCTGCCGCCCGAACGCTTCGAGCTGCTGACCGCCGAGGAGCCGGAGGAGGCCCTGCGGATCGCGCGCTCGGCCGCCCCCGACGTGGTGCTCGCCGACCGCGCGACCGTCCTCCGCCCGGGGGTCGACCTCATCGGCCGGCTGCGCGAGGACCCGCTCACCGACTTCGTTCCCGTCGTGCTGCTCCTGCCGCCGGGGTCCCCCCTCGACCCGATCGCGGTGCGCGAGGCAGGCGCGGACGAGGCGCTGGTGAAGCCGTTCAACGCCGAGCGGCTGCTCAAGACGGTGTCCCGGGTGACCGAGACCCTCGGGGGCGCGAAGGGCGCGTCGACCCTCACGGGTGATCTGACGGTCGAGGAGATCGCCGACCGGATGGCCGACGAGCTCAAGCGCGGCCTCGTCGAGGCGGCGGCCCAGGGGCGCGACGTCGAGATCCCGCTCGGCGACGGGACCCCGCTGATGGCGGCCGCGTGGAGCGCGATCGGCCGCGTGCGGGCCCACCTCGCGGAGAAGTCCGGCGGGCGCGTGCGCTTCCGCGAGGGCCCCCAGCGCGGGGGGCCAGCCTTCGTGACGGTGGGCGGCGAGGCGGAGGATGACGATCCGGCGGAGCCCGTCGATCTCGCGGGCCGCCGCGCGCTGGTGGTCGACGACGACCCCGCGGTGGTGTGGTTCTTCGCCGGGCTGCTGCGCGAGCAGGGCGCGGAGGTCGACGAGGCCGAAGACGGAATCGCGGCGCTCGAGATGGCGCGGCGCAAGCGCCCCGATCTGATCATCAGCGACATCTTGATGCCGCGCCTCGACGGCTTCGGCCTGACGCGCGCGCTCAAGCGCGACCCGGTGCTCGCCGACGTGCCCGTGATCCTGCTGTCGTGGAAGGAAGACTTCCTCCAGCGAATGCGCCAGCTCAAGGCGGGCGCGAGCGGGTACCTGCGCAAGGAGGCGGCGAGCGGGCAGATCCTCACCGCGGTGCGCGACGTGCTCCGCCCGCGGGCCCGGCTCGAGTCGCGCCTGCGCGCGGGGGGCGAGGTGCGCGGGCGGCTCGAGGAGCTCGGCGTCCAGTCGCTCCTCCAGACCGTGGCGCGCCACCGGCCGGACGCGCGGCTGACGATCCGCGACGCGGCCTCGCTCTACGAATGCGACCTGCGCGAGGGCGAGCTGCTCGACATCAGCCGCACCGAGAGCGACGGGAGCTTCTCGCGCGGCGAGCCGATGCTGCGGAGCCTCCTCGGCGCGACGAGCGGGCGCTACACGGTGGTCGACGACGACGGCCCGGTCCGCCAGAGCATCGACAAGGACCTCGACGTCGCGCTCGAGGAGCACATGACCGAGATCGCGTCCCGGGTGGACGCGGTGAGCGGGAAGAACCTCGCGAAGGCCTACCAGGTCGAGCTCGACGAGGAGGTGCTCGCGCGCGTGCTGCGGAGCTCGCCCGAGGAGCTCGAGCGCGTGGTCGCCCCGCTCCGGGCCGGCCGCTCGCCGCGGGAGCTGCTGCTCGGCGAGGTCGAGCCGGCGGTGCTCGAGGGGTTCCTGGTGGACCTCGCGCGGCAGGGCGCGATCACCCGGGTGCTCGGGCCGGACCGCGAGGATCGCATCGCGCTCGCCCGCGAGGCGCGGGGCAAGGGGCTGCACCCCGAGCTCACCGAGCACGAGGAGGGCGGCACGCTGTCGTGGCTGCCGACCGCCGAGGCGAAGGCGGAGATGGTCCGCTCGGCGGAGGCTCAGGCGCGATCGCCAGAGGACAACAGCGTGCTCCGCGCGCTCGAGGCGCTGAAGCCCGCGCCGCTGCCGAAGGAGGCCAGCGACCTCCGCCCGGCCTCGGAGCCGCCCCGCGACCCGGCGGCGCCCGAGGCCACGGTCAAGAAGCCTTCCAGCATCCCGGTGCTGGACGAACCGTTCCACCCCAGCTCCGATCCGGCGCTGCTCGAGGACGCGCCGACCCTCGAGTACGACGTCTCGAGCGCCCGCTACGACGAGCCGATCACGAAGGAGCTCCTGCTGCCCGACGAGGGCGACACGCAGGAGCTGACGCTGAGCGACGCCGAGGACCTCGAGGAGCAGGAGCCCGTTCTGCTGCTGATGGACTCGGAGGAGGGCGAGTCGGGCGAGGGCGAGTCGGACGAGGGCGAGTCGGACGAGGGCGAATCGGACGAGGGCGAATCGGACGACGGCGAATCGGACGACGGCGACGACTCGTCGGAGGACGGCGACGTGCACGAGGACGTGCACGTGCACGAGGACGTGCACGTGCACGACTCGGAGGGCAACGACGACTCGGACGAGGACGACGACTCGGACGAGGACGACGACTCGGAGGAGGACGACGACTCGGACGAGGACGACGACTCGGACGAGGACGACGACTCGGATGAGGACGACGACTCGGAGGAGGACGACGACTCGGACGAGGACGACGACTCGGACGAGGACGACGACTCGGATGAGGACGACGACTCGGATGAGGACGACGACTCGGAGGACGAGCCGGACGCCTCGGCCACGCTGCGGGTCCCCGAGGGGCCCCGGCTGCTCGCGGACGACGAGGCGGAGGACGAGATCCCGGCGCCCTCCCCGCTCCGCTCGACCCCGCCGCGCGGCGAGGCCGATCCGGAGGCCGAGCCTCCCGCCCACGAGGCGTCGATGGGCTGGGTGGCGTGGGCGCTCGTGGGCCTCGTGTGCGCGGCCATCGGGTTCGTCGGCTACCGGTGGCTCGCCGCCGACGCGCCGCCGCCCGAGCCGGGCCCCGGGCCGGTCGCCCCGACGGAGCCTACCGCGCCGGTGGAGCCGCCGGACGAGGCCCCGCCGACCGAGCCCGACGAGGCCCCGCCGACCGAGCCGGACGAGGCGCCCCCGGCCGAGGTCGACGACTCGCTGCCGGTGCCCTACGGGCGAGAGGAGGCGGGGATCGCGGCGATGGGCGTGACGGTCGGGGACGGCCAGGGGCTGCTCGTCCTCGAGCCGGCGCCGGATCGGGCGTCCATGCGGGTCCGCGTGGGCGAGCGCGAGCTGACGCTCGGCGGGCAGGCGCTCGGGGTCGCCCTCGAGGAGGGCGTCCACCACCTCACCTTCGTGCGGGGCGACCACCAGGACTTCGTGTGGGTCGCGGTGCGCGCCGGCCAGACGCGCTACGCGCCCCCCCTCCCGTGACCGATCCGTCGAGCGATCCGTCGGGCGGCCTGCGCGAACGGCTCGCGGCGCGCGCGGCCGAGCTCGGCTTCGCGCGCTTCGGCGTCGCCACCGTCGCGCCGCTCGATCCCGAGGCGGACGCGCTCCGCGCCTGGCTCGCGGCCGGGCACCACGGGCAGATGAGGTGGATGGCGGACACGGCCGAGGTCCGCGCCGACCCGTCCGACCCGCGGATGCTCGCGGGCGCCCGCTCGGTGGTCGCCCTCGCGACGCCCTACGGCGACGCCCCCGCCGACGGGCTGCGCCCCGGCGTGGTCGCCCGCTACGCGCGCGGCCGCGACTACCACAACGTCCTCTCGAAGCGGCTGCGGAAGCTGACCGCGATCCTGCGCGAGGCCGGGTTCGCGGCGCGGGCCTCCGTCGACAGCCTCCCCGTCCTCGAGCGCGCGTGGGCGCAGCGCGCGGGCCTCGGCTTCGTCGGCAAGAACGCCTGCCTCATCGTCCCGGGCCTCGGCTCGCACGTGTTCCTGAGCACGATCGTGACCGAGGCCACGCTGCCGCCCGACGCGCCGATGCCCGCGCGCTGCGGCGACTGCGCGCGCTGCCTCGACGCGTGCCCGACCGCCGCCTTCCTCGGCCCGCGCAGCCTCGACGCGCGCCGCTGCATCTCGTACCTGACCATCGAGCACGATGGCGCGATCGACCCCGCGCTCCGCGAGGGCGTCGGCGCGCGCGTCTTCGGCTGCGACGTCTGCCAGGACGTCTGCCCGTTCAACGCGACCGAGCGGCCCGGCGACCCCGCCTTCGCGCGGCACCCCCGCCTGGACGAGCCGCTCGAGGCGCTCCTCGCGCTCGACGACGACGGCCTCCGCGCCTGGGGCGAGGGCAGCCCGCTCCGCCGCGCCGGTCGGGAGGGCCTCGCCCGCAACGCGGCCGTCGCGCTCGGGAACGTCGGCGGGCGCCGTCACCTCCCGGTGCTCCAGCGCGCCGCGGCCGAGGACGCGAGCCCCGTCGTCCGTGAGGCCGCCGCATGGGCCGCGTCGCGGATCGCGTCCCGGATCGCGTCCCGGGACCCGTGAGGACGCGCTGGCGCTTCGGCTCGCCCTCGAGCTGAGGTACGATCCGGCCATGCGTTCGGCCCTGGTCCTCGCCGTGGCCCTCTCCCTCGCGGCTTGCACGACGGGCAACGGCGAGGACGCCGGGAGCCCCGAGGCGGGGATGGACGCCTCCACGGACGCCGGCGGCGCGCCGGACTCCGGCCCGCGCACCTGCGACACCGCCGCGGAGTGCGACGACGGCTTCGCGTGCACCATCGACAGCTGCGTGGTGGGCAACCTCTGCGACTACCAGCCGATCGACGCGCGCTGCGGGATGGACGAGCGCTGCGTGGTGGGCCGCGGCTGCGTCACCGGCCCGGCCACCGACTGCACCACCGACGTCGACTGCGACGACGGCGACCCCTGCAACGGCGTCGAGACCTGCATCGTCGAGCGCCGCCTCTGCCTCGCCGGTCGCCCCGTCGACTGCAGCGACGGCAACGCCTGCACCACCGACATCTGCGACCCCGCGGTCGCCGGCATGTGCCGCTACGAGCCCGCGCCGGGGTGCGACGCGGGTCCCATGACAGGAGGCGATGCAGGCCCCGGCTGCGATCCCTTCGACCCGAGCACGAGCTACTCCGGCATGTTCATCATGAGCCCGAGCCAGAACTGCGGGGCCGGCGTCGACATGTACAGCGTCAATCGCATCACGTTCTCGGTCAGCGGCGGCGCGCTGACGGCACAGGTGGGACGCTTCACGCTCTCGCAGTCGCCCGCACCGACCGGCGCCGCGTTCCGGGTGACGGGTGGCGACTCGTGCGCCTCGATCGTCCTCTCGGGCACGTTCGAGTGCGAGGACCGGTTCTCCATGGGTAGCTGGAGCGCGACGCACACCGGCGGGTGCGGAGTGTGCGGCTCGATCAGCACGCCCGATGTCAGGGGCGTTCGGCTCTAGGGGGTGCGCATGAGGACGCAGATCAAGGTCGGTGTAGTGGCTCTCTTGTTTGGCGCCATCGGCTGCGACGGCTCGACGCCGGGCGACTGCGAGACCGACCTCGACTGCGTGGACGGCTTCGACTGCACGACC
>JAUHXR010000246.1 GCA_030426845.1 Polyangia bacterium
GGGCATGCGTCATGGCCTGTGGTGGATCTCCCTCGCGCTCGCGACCGGTGGCTGCAGCCTCGTGCTCGACGCAGACGGCCTCGCCTCCGGCCGACGGCTTCCGCGCCGGCGGGACCGAGTGCCGCGCGGCCGCGGGGGTCTGCGACCTCCCGGAGGTCTGCAACGGAGCGTCCGCGGCCTGCCCGTCGGACGTACGCCGGCCGACCGGCTTCGTGTGCCGCGCGCCGGCCGCCGGGGGCTGCGACGTGGCGGAGACGTGCAACGGGACGGCGACCGCGTGCCCTCCCGACGGCTTCGTGCCCGCCGGCACCGCCTGCCGCGCTGCGGCGGGCGCCTGCGACCTCGAGGAGCAGTGCACCGGGACCGGCCCGGTCTGTCCCTCCGACGCGGTCCGCCCGTCCGGCTTCGCGTGCCGCCCCTCGACGGGCCTCTGCGACCTGGGCGAGGCGTGCGACGGGTCGAGCCCGCCCTGCCCGGCGGACGCGGTGCGCCCCGCGGGCACCGTGTGCCGCGCGGGATCGGGCGACGCGTGCGACCCCGACGAGGTCTGCGACGGCGCGAGCACCGCGTGCCCGACGCAGGTGCTGGCGCCGGCGGGCTTCGTGTGCCGAGCGGCCGCGGACGCCTGCGACCCGGTCGAGACCTGCAACGGCGTCCCCAGCCAGCGGTGCCCGGTCGACGTCCCCACGCTCGCGTGCCCAGGAGCCACCACCTGCACGACCGGCGCGTGCGAGCTGCCCGGGGGTGAGCCGCTCGTGTTCCTCACCTCGACGTTCCGGTTCACCCTCGGCCTCGCGGCCGCGGACGCGGAGTGTCAGGCGCGGGCCAGCGACCAGCACCTCGCGGGGACCTACGTCGCGATCATGAGCGACACGTCGATCGACGCGTTCAGCCGCGTGCCCGATCGCGCCTACCACCGGGTCGATGGCGTCCGGGTCTGCGACAGCCGCGCGGACATGTTCGACGGTTCGCTGGACGCGGACATCTCCGTCAATGAGCGTGGCGTGCTCGAGGCGAGGCAGGTCGTCCGCACCGGCTCGACTCCCGCAGGCCTGCTCGCCCCCAACCACTGCCTCAACTGGACGAGCACCTCGGTCTCCGACTCCTTCCAGAACGGGCTGAGCATCCCGGTGGGCGCGGCCTCGCAGTGGATCTCCAGCGGGACCTCCACCTGCGTGGGCGGCACCCGGCTCTATTGCATCCGTGTGGACTGAGGAGCTCTCATGACGTCGAACGCTCGCCCGCTCTTGTCCTTCCTCTGCGTGCTCCTCTGCGCGACCACCCTGACCGGCGCGCGCGTGGCTCGTGCCCAGGACGCCGGGGAGGAGCCCACCGCCGACGACGCGACCGCGGCGCACTTCTTCGCGGTCGCCCGCGACGCCTTCAACCAGGGACAGTTCGGCAGCGCGCTGCGCGCGTTCGAGGAGTCCTACAACCTCAGCCATCGGCCCGAGCTGCTCTACAACATCGGGCTCACCCTCGACCGGCTCGAGCGGACCGCGGAGGCGGCCGACCGCTACGAGCAGTATCTGGCGGAGACCCCCGACGCCGAGAACGCGAACGCGGTCCGGGCGCGGGTGGAGATCATCCGCGCGCACCTGGCGCAGGAAGCTCCGGCCGCGCCGGCGGGGGACGACCCGGCCGTCGCCTCGACCGGAGGCGACGAGCCCGAAGGGGCGGCGAGCGGCGGCGGGGGCGGCGACGTCGCGATCGACGTGGCGGTCGCCATGTTCGTGGTCGGCGGGGTGGGGCTGCTCACCTTCGCGGGCGCCGGCGCGGCCGCCTTCGCGACGCACGACGATCTGAGCGGCCGCTGCGCGCCCGGTTGCGATCCGCAGGACGCCGATACGGTGCGCGCGCTCTCCATCACCGCCGACGTCGGGCTCGGGGTCGGCCTCGCGTTCGCGGCGGCCGGGGTGGTGTTCCTGATCGTCGGCAGCGGCTCCTCGGACGGCGGTGACGACACTGCCGCGGCGCCGTGGGTCACGCCGACCGCGGCCGGCGTGGCGGTCCGTCAGCGCTTCTGATGTAGCCCTCGCGCGCTCGGCTCACGCGGCGCGGCGCGACAGGGTGGCCTCGAGGCTCGCGAGGGCCGGGTCGAGCGCTTCGGAGGTGACCGACGGGCGGCGCGTGGCCGCGCTCAGGAGGTAGCGCTCCGAGTCCACGCGGAAGATGCGGTGCACCGTGCAGCGGTGGTCCTCGTCGCGCACCACCAGCGAGGTCGAGGCGGGCTGGCCCGCGCGGGCCATGCGGTCGGCCATCGTGATCACGAGCGAGAAGACGCCGCCGTTGGCCTCGAGGCCCTGGGCGTCGCGGCTGCTCGCGATGGGCAGCCCCGACTCGTCGCTCAGGAGGACGCCCACGAACCCGCCGGCCTCGGCGATGGCGTCGAGGATCGCGGGGAGGTCGCCCAGCCCCGAGCCGGCCGCGAGGCGTGAGAGGGCGTGGGCGATGCGCTCGCGCTCGGCGAACGGATCGAGCACCCCGCGGACCGCGCTCTGCACTGCGCCGCCGTGATCCCGGAGCGGCGCGACGACCGCCTCGAGCTCCTCGCGCATGCCGGCCGCGGCCGACTCCCGCGCCTCGGCGGCGCGCGCCCGGCCCTCGGCCGAGGCGATCGCTTCCTCGAGCGCCCGCTCACGCTGCGCGGCAGCCGACGCGATCGAGCGCCGGGCGCCGAGCCCGAGCCGCGCGCCGACGAGGTAGCCCGCGGCCGCGATCAGGACGGTGGCCATCGACGTCCACAGAAGGATCTCCAGCATCACTCCCCTCCCTCCTCGCACCCGGCTGCGCCGCGCACGTCCACTTGCACTCGCCGGTTCGACGCGTCGAGCGCGTCGGCGCCCCGCGGGGCGTACTCCCCGAAGCCGCGGACCTCGATCCTCGCGGTCGCGACCCCTCGCTCCTCGAGCAGTCGCGCCACCCGCCGGGCGCGGCGGTGGCTGAGCACCAGGTTCTCCCCCTCGCTGCCGCGGCCGTCGGCGTGGCCCTCGACCGCGACGCGCGCCTCGGGGTGCCGCGCGAGGTAGTCGGCGACGGGACCGAGCGAGGCGGCGGGGGTCAGCGGCGCGACCGCGCCGACGCGGAACGCGATCGACACCGGCGCGAGACAGTCGGCGGGCGGGGGAGGCGGGGCGGCTGGCTCGGGTCGGGGCGCCGGGGGGGGCACGGGCGACGGCTCGGCCACCGGCGGGACCTGGGCGACGACCTCGGCCGCCGCGGCGACGCGCTGCGGCGGCGCGGCGAAGCCCCGGACCGCCTGGCTCATGAACACCGCGCCGAGCCCGAGCAGCCCCATGGCGAGCCACAGAGGGACGCCCTCACCACGGACGCGCTCAGGCACCGTCGCCTCCCTCGCCGTAGCCCATCGCCGAGAGCCGTCGCAGGTTTGCTTGCACACTACGGTCGCCCGGGCGCGCGCGCTCGGCGCGCGAGAAGGCCCGGTGCGCGTCGCCGAAGCGACGGTCGAGCAGCGCCTCGACGCCGGCCTCGTAGGCCTCTTCGAAGCTCTGCGTTACGGGCGGCGCGGGGGGCCTCGCGGACAGCGCGGGCGGGGGCTCGGCCGGCGGGGGCTCGGCCGGCGGGGGCGGAGGCGCGACGAGCTCGAGGGCCGGGGCCGGCACCGCGGACGGCGCGCCGAACACGCCGCGCGGCGCGGTCCGCTCCGAGGTCGCCTGGGGCCGGGGCACCGTGACGCGCGGCCGGACCCCGCTCGCGCTCGCGGTGGCCTCGTCGTGGCGACGCGCCGCCTCGAGCAGGACGTGCTGCCAGTCCGCGTAGAGCGAGCGCTCCTCGAGGTCGTCCTCCTCGAGGCTCGACACAGCGGTCGACACGTTGCGCAGGAACATGAGCCGGCCGAACGCCGGCTCGCCCGCGCCCATGTGATCGCGCGCCGACCAGAGCTGCCCCTCGAAGATCTGCACGCGGCCGACGGGGCGGCCCCGCCGACGCAGCACGACCTGGACCGAGCGCCGCCCCATGCAGGCGAGCTGCACGTAGTCGGCGATCTGGAACGGTCCCTCGATGTCGCCGCCCGGAGGCGGCAGCTGGCTGGCGACGGCAGTCATCGCACCCCCCCCGGGTCAGAGCACCTTGGTCACTTCCCCGGCGGCGCGGCGAAGGTCGAGGAAGAGGAGGCCGAGCTTGGCCTCCCGGTTGGCGAGCACGAGGAGCAGCGTCCCCGAGCCCGAGGCCATCATCAGCGCGTAGCCCTCGCTGCCGCGGACGAGCACCTCCTTCACCTCGCCGCGCTCGAGCTCGAGGGCGGCGCGGGTGCCGAGGCTGAGCAGCGTCGCGGTCATCGCGGAGACGCGGGTCTCCTCGATGTGCTGCGGGAGCGCGCTCGCGATCATCAGGCCGTCCTCGCTGATCAGCGCGCTCGCCTCCACGTCGGGCGAGCTGCTCTGCAGCGTGCGAAGGATCTTGTTCAGGCTGTCGACTCGACTCATTGGTCTCCCCCTTCCGTCACGCGGGCATCCGGTAGACGTCGCCCATCGCGTCCACTCCGCACTCGAGCTGGCCGCACCATTCGATGAAGCGGCCGACCATCTCGCGGCCGCGGAACAGCGCGCCGTGCTGCGGCGCGATGATCTCGATGTCGAGGTCGCGCACCATGTCGGCCCACAGCCGCATCGCGCGGGTGCTCGCCATGTAGCGGCGGTGGAAGCCCTCCATCGAGGGCAGGTGCGCGTCGAAGTCGGTGACCTCGCGGTAGTCGATGCCGACCGAGGCGCCGAGGTCGCCGGTGTAGAGGATCTTCGAGTGCGGGTCGTAGACCTGGAAGTTCCCGCACGAGTGGAGGAAGTGGGCAGGCACGAAGGAGAGGTCCGAGCCGCCGAGGTTGAGCTTCATCCCTTCGTCGGGGATGGGTCGGAGGCGGTCCTCCACGAGGCGGTCGATGCCGAAGTGCGGCACGAACCGGACCCACAGGGCCGAGCACCACGCGTCCGCGTCGGTGGTCATGAGCCAGCCGTTCGCGGCGGCGACGATGTCCGGGTCCTGATGGCTCAGGAACAGGTGCTTGAGCTTGGCGCGCCCGAGCTCTCCCATCGTGGCCGCGAGGACCTTCGAGTAGACCTTGTGGCCGCCCGGGTCGAGGATCATCGCCTCATCGCCGTGCACGATCACGTGCTGGTTGGCCTGCACCGCGAGGCCGCTGCTGAAGTCCTCGAGCAGCAGGTTCCGGTGAGTCCCGTCGTCGAACAGACTCGTCGTCATTTCCCCTCCCCGACACGCCAGGCTGCGTGCCCGAGGAGACCAAACGCCGGCTCGAGCGGACCTTTGAGGGCGCTTTAGGGGGTGGGCGTGCGGGGCCTCACCGCGGCGCAAGCTCCGACGCCTGACGCACCTTTTGCGCAGCGGAACCACGCGGTTCGTGCCGCCGATCGCAAGAACTGCGCGGCGCGGCCGAGGTGAGGTCGGTCACGCGCGTCATCGCGCGGCTCAGTCGGTCACGCGCGTCATCGCGCGGCTCAGTCGGTCGCGAGGCCGAGCCGGACCGCCTCGCGCGTGGCCTGCGAGCGATTGTCGACGTCGAGGACGCGGTAGATGGTCGTGATGTGGGCGCGCACCGTGCTCTGGGACACGCCGAGCTCCTCGGCGATGTCGCGGTTTCGGTGGCCTTGCGCGAGCATGCGGAGGATCTCCACCTGGCGGCCCGACAGCGCGGACGTGAGCGGGGCCATGGGGTCGGCGGCGGCCAGGAGCTCGCCCGGCGCGTAGACGCCGCCCGCGAGGATGAGCTGGAGCGCGCGCAGGATGACCGGGCGCTCGCACGACTTGGGGATGTAGCCGCGCGCCCCCTCGCGCAGCACCTCGCGGGCGAGGGTCGCGCTCTCCTCGGAGGTGAACACCACGACCCTCGCGTCCGGGGCCAGCGCCCGCAGCTCGCGCAGCTCCTGCATCCCGCCGGCGTCGGGGAGGAAGTAGTCGAGGATCACCAGCTCGGGCGCCCCCCCCGCCACGCTCGCGCGGCCTCCAGGGAGCTCGCCTCGTCGATCGTCACGTCCTCGCCGAGCTCGCCGACGAGCAGGCGCAGGCCGTCCCTCATCAGGTCATGGTCGTCGACGATCAGGGCGCGCACCGGAGCATCATAGCTGCGCGCGGGAGCCCGGACGCCTAGCGCATGCGCCAGCCTGGCTGGCGGATCGGCTGTCCCCGCGCCGGGGCGTTGCGCCCCGGTTACGCGCCATCTGGCCGGGGCGCCGGCCGACCTGGCCGGCTGCTAGGGTGACGCGGGTGCAGGACGTCGACCCGGAGCGCCGCCACGAGGTGGATCGCGCGCTGACCGATCAGCTGTTCCGCACGGCGCTCCCGATGGTGGCGGCCAGCCTGATGACCGCTGGCTTGGTGACGGGGGTGGTGTACCTGCAGACCGGCTCGCGCTGGGTGCTGGGCTGGCTCGTGGCCGCGATCGTCGCCGGCGGGCTGCGGGTGCCGCTCGTCCACGCGTTCCGCCGGGCCGGGGGGCGGCCCGTCCAGCGGTGGCTCCGCGGGTTCACCCTGCAGGTCGCGATCTACGGCCTCACCTGGGGTGTCGGCGCCTACGGGATGCTGGGGCACTCGCTCGCGGTCGACTACTTCGTCATCGCCGCCGTCTCGAGCAAGCTCCTCGGCTCGCTGATCACGACCTACGCGCACCCGCCCGCGTTCCTCGCCTTCGCGGTCACGATCAGCGTGCCGACCTTCGCCTACGAGATCAGCTCGGGGGACCCGCCGATCGTCGCGGCCGGCCTGGTGATGGGGCTGTTCCTCCTCGCGTGCGTGCTGGCGGTCCGGCGGATCCACGGGCTGCTCAGGCAGACCATCGTGGCGCGGGTCGAGAAGGAGGAGCTCGCGCGCCGGGTCACCGAGGAGAAGGACCTCGCGATCGCAGCCCGCGAGGAGGCGCAGCGCGCGACCGACGCCAAGACGCGGTTTCTCGCCGCCGCGAGCCACGACCTGCGCCAGCCGCTGCAGGCCCAGTCGCTGCTCGTCGGGGCCCTGCGCGCGCGGGTAGGCGGTGACCCCGAGCTGGTCGGTCTCGTCGACCGCGTGGCGCTCACCGGCCGCTCGCTCCGCTCGCTGCTCGACGGCCTGCTCGACGCCTCGCGCCTCGACTCGGGCGCGGTCGAGCCCGTCATCGAGGTCTTCGCGCTCCAGCCCCTGCTCGACGCCTGCGTGGACGAGATGAGCGTGCTCGCCGCGCAGAAGGGGCTCGCGCTGACCGCGGCCCCGACCTCGCTGCGCGTCCGGTCCGATCCGGCGGTGGTCGCGCGGATCCTCCGCAACCTCGTGGTGAACGCGATCCAGCACACCGCGGAGGGCCGCGTCCTGATCGGCGCGCGGCGCGGCGCCCCCGCGCGGCTGGTCGTCTACGACACCGGGCCCGGCGTGCCGGAGGCGCAGCGGGAGACGATCTTCGAGGACTTCGTTCAGCTCGACAACCCGGAGCGCGACCGCGCCAAGGGGGTGGGGCTCGGCCTCGGGATCGTGCAGCGCCTCGCCCGGTTGATCGGCGCGCGGACCGGCCTCGACTCCGCGCTCGGCCGGGGGTCGGCCTTCTCGATCACGCTCGAGGCGGTCGACGCGACGGTCGCCGGCGCGCTCGGGGCGGCGGAGCCGGAGGCGAGCGTGCTGGAGCTCGACGACGGGCTCGACCGGCGGCGCGTGCTGGTGATCGAGGACGAGGCGGAGATCCGCGACGCGATGGCCGTGATGCTCAGGGGCTGGGGGTGCGAGGTCACGTGCGCGGAGAGCGGCTCCGACCGACGCGCGCGTGAGGTCGAGCCCGACCTCATCCTCGCCGACCACCGGCTTCGCGCGGGCGAGACGGGCAACGACGCGATCGCGGAGGTGCGGCGGCGCTGCGGTCGAGACGTGCCGGCGCTGCTGGTGACCGGTGACACCGACCCGGCGCGCGTCAGCGAGGCGCGCTCGCTGGGCGTCGAGGTGCTGTTCAAGCCGGTCGAGCCGGGGGCCCTGCGCGCCGCCATTCGCCGGCAGCTCCCGGGCTGAGGCCGCGCCTCAGCCGGCGAGGAACGCCTCGAGCCGCGCGTCCGGCGCGCCGCTCGCTCGGGCCGCGGCCGCGCGCGCCGCGAGGGCCTCGCGCTGGAGCCGCCACACCCGCGCCCGCCCGCCGGCCGCCTCCCACAGCGCGTCGCGCTCCCCCGCGTCCAGCGCGCGCGCCTCGCCCGCGGGGAGCGCGCCGAGGGCGACCGGGCCGACCGAGAGGCGGTGCAAGGCGCGCAGGCGCAGGCCGGCCGCGTAGCACATCCGCCGAAGGTGCCGGTTCTTGCCCGAGGTGAGCGTCACCCGCAGCGCCGTCGCTGTACCTTGCGGTCTCGAGTGCGGCTCATCGGACTCCGCGGGTCCCTCGACGGTCAGCGCCGCCACCGTCAGCTTGCCGATCGCGCTGTCGATCCCCGCGCGCATCGTCGCGATCCGCGGGTCCTCCTCGCTCAACTGGCCGTCGACCACGAGGCGGTAGACCTTCGGGACCCGGTTCTGCGGGCGGAGCACCGCGTTGGCGAGGTCGCCGTCGGCCGTCACGAGGAGCGCGCCCGAGCTGTCGCGGTCCAGCCGCCCGACCGGCTGGCTCCCGCGCGGCAGCGACGCGAGGAGCGGCGCGAGGTCGCCGCGGGCGAGCGGGTCGCGCGTGGTGGTCGTCACGCCCGTGGGCTTGTGCAGGAGGAAGGTCGGCGCGTCGGCCCGCGCCTCGAGCGGCTGGCCGTCGAGGGCGAGTTGCTCGTCGGGGTACACCAGGCGCTCCGCGTCCCGCACGATCGCGCCGTCCACCGCTACCCTGCCGGCCGCGATGGCGGCGCGCGTGGCCCGGCGCGCGAGGCCGCTCCGGTCGCGGATTCGCTTCTCGAGCCCACCAGGCAGCGGGGGGAGGGCGGTCACCGGGCGAGCATACGGCGCGACCGCAAGCGAATGGCATGGCGCCCCCGCTCGATCCGCGTCGTCCGTCGGTTCTTCGTGCCTCTGGGCTCGCCGCACGACGCCTCGTGTTGGGCGACGCTGGAGGCGAGAGCGGTCCCTTGTCAGCGACGCCCAGGCGGGTATCCTTGCCCGGTCGGCGGAGATCGCGCTCGCGGTGAGCGACGGGCCGGGGGAGGTTGCGATGAAGAAGCAGAGCAAGCGATTGGCGCTTCGGCCGCTGGAGGAGATCCAGCAGAACCTGAGCCCGACCCCGGCTTCCGAGGCCACCGCTGCCCAGGGGCTGTCGATCTACTCGGCCAGCGGCCTGGCGGTCTTCTCGGCGAACGGCCTGGCGGTCGTCTCGGCGAACGGCCTGGCGGTCGTCTCGGCGAACGGCCTGGCGGTCGCCTCGGCGAGCGGCCTCGCGATCTACTCCGCGAGCGGCCTGGCCATCTACTGATCTGTGAGGGCGGGCGCCACCGCCCGTCCTGGGATCGCGATGCTCGGTGACTACTCCGACCGCGTCGTGGCGCGCTGTCGCGACGCGGCGCGGGATCTGCCCGGGCCCACCGAGCAGCAGGCGCTGTTGTCGGCGTCGCTCGACCGCATGGCCGCCCACGTTGGCGCGTCGCCGGGCTCGAACCCTCTGGTTCTGCTCGGCGGCGTCGCGGCGGCGTGGGGGCGCGCGCTCGACGCGCAAGCGGAGGAGGTCGGCGCCTTCGTCCTCTTCTACGTCGCCGCGCTCGACCTCTTCGACGACGTCCAGGACGGCGACCTCGAGGGCGGGCCCTACGAAGACGCCGGCGAGGCGATCGCGATCAACACCGCGCTCACGCTTCTGCAGCTCGGCGAGCGGAGCCTCCTGCGCGCGATGGAGGAGGAGCCTACCGTCGCCCGCGCGCTGGCCTGGCAGGAGCTCTACAACCGGACGCTCGGCGTCGCGGTGGCCGCGCAGCACCGCGACCTGCGCGGCAGCCGAGCGATCCGCTCGCCCGCGGAGGTGATCGAGAACCACGGCGGGAAGACCTCGAGCATCGCGATGACGCTCGAGTGCGGCGCGATGCTGAGCCCGGAGGGCCGCGAGCGACTCGCGCTCTACGGAACGATCGGACGCGACCTCGCGATCCTCGCCCAGATCGTGGACGACCTCCGCGACGTGCTCGCGAAGGAGCACAGCTCGGACCTGCGGGCTGGGACGATGACCTATCCCGTCGCGTGCTACCTCGAGCGGGCCGGAGTCGAGGACGCCGCGCGCTTCGAGGCGCTGCTGCGGGAGCCGGACGCGTCCCTCCCCGCGCTGCGGAGCCTGCTCTACGAGGGCGGCGCGGTGGAGGCCTGCGCGGAGGAGATCGAGCGACGGCGGGTTCGGATCCACGAGGCCCTCGCCTCGACGGGCAACCCGCACGGCGCGCACCGCATGTTGCTCGAGACGGTCGACGCGCTCGCTGACGCCATCTACGTGCCCGAGGCGGTCGACGCGTCGGCCTTCATTCGGCTCCCCGTCCACGGCGCGCACGCGCAGGTCCGCGAGCACGCGCAGCGGGTCGCCGGCCGGCTGGACGCGTTCGGCTACGGCGAGCTCCCCGAGCTGCGTCCCTGGATCAGCTCGGCCTACGCGTACGTGCCCGACCGGCAGGTGATCTACTACCCCGACGTCGAGGACTTCAGCCGAGAGGTGCTGGGCCTGCAGGCGGAGCTCCTCGGGGTCGACAACGACGCGGCCCTGCGCGCCGCCGTCCTGCACCAGCTCCCGGCGGTCCTCGCCCACGAGTTGTTCCACGCGCTCCGTCACCGCACGGGCCGCATGACCGACGACGTGTGGCACGAGGAGCACGCCGCCAACGCGCTCGCGGTCGCCTACGCGCGCGAGCACGCGCCGGAGGCCCTGGCCTCGGCGCTCGAGCTGGCCGACACCGCGATCGCGCGCCACGGCGCGGAGGTCGCGGACAAGGCCGCGCCGGTGCTCGCCGACGCTCCGCGCTACACGCGCCCCCGCGGCTACGAGATGGACGCGCGGGAGATCGCGGTGACTCAGCTCATGATGGTCCGTCAGCTCGCGCAGGGCGACGAGCGGCTCGGCGACGCGGTCGAGCGCTGGCTCCGGCCGTCGCCCTGAGCCCACCTCGACAGCTCGGATCCGCCGTGGCTGCGGGGCGCGCCCCTCAACCGTAGGGCGCCCCCTCTGCGCGCGCGGGCCGGAGCCGGGACGTTGTCCCGCCAGGAGCGTGGCACGCGGCGTGCGTTGTCAGAGGGCATGGTCGCGCGAGTCGCCCGCTCCCCCTCCTGTCTCCCCGGTGACTCGGGCGGTCCGCTGAACCTCCACGCCGCGTCTTCCCCCGCGGCGTTCCTGGTCCGAGGCTCGCCGAATCACTCCCCGAGGACGTGAGCCTCAGCCCCCCGACGCAGCCGCCAACGGCATAATCCCCCCCGCGCCCGCGGCGGCTGCGTCGGGCTCTTTCTTCGAGCTCTCCTCAGCGGCGTGCGTGGGCCGTGAGCACGGGCTCGACCCGCGCGAGCGCCTCGCGGACGCGCCGAGCGATGCCTCCGGGCGGGTCCTTCGACAGATCCACGTAGCGCGAGTGGGCGGTGCACACGTGCTCGATCGTCTCGCACCGCGCGGCCAGCTCCTCCGCCCACGCCCGCAGCTCGTCGGCCGCCTCGGGACGGGGCTCGAGCACCTGCTTGAGGGTCGGGTGGAAGGCGAGGCGCGAGAACGGCCAGGGGAGCCACGTCAATGTGTCGTCCACGTGCAGAGTCTGGCTCGCGCGGTGGATGACGAGCACCGACGCGAAGTGGAGCCGCTCGTCCTTCGGGATGAACGCGACCCCGCGCGGCACGAGCAGCTCGAGGTCGTCCGGGTAGATCGCGGCCATCGCCGGGTCCTCGACGCGCTCGGGCTGCCACGGAAGATCGCCGAAGCGCGCGTGGTGCCGCGCGGTGCCGTACAGCTTCGCGTCGGGGAACATCTTCGCGACCGGGGCGACGTGCACGGTGTGGAACGGGTGTACGTGGATCACCGCCTCGAGGAGCGCGCCTCCCCCGGTGATCCGCAGGACCTGCTCTCTCACCTCGCCCTCGAGGGTGTAGCCGTCGATCATCACGAAGCGCCCGCTCGCGAGCCGCGCGAGGGTGCAGTGCGTGCCGATGTCGAGCAGGCCGAAGAGACGGAAGCTGCCTCGGATGTTGTACAGGCCGTCGGCGACCTCGATCAGGTGGTGTCCCACCGCGGCCACTGTGAGGGACCCGGGCCTCGGGGCAAGCCGAGCGGCGAGTCCGCGGGTCGGCCCAGCGAGCGCGCGTCAGGACGTGCCGGGCGGCGTCGAGCTCGAGGGCAGCGGCGCAGGGCCCACCGTCGTCCGGTGGTCGAGGCGAGAGCTGTCGGCGCCGCTGAGGTGGCTCCCGTTCGGGAGCAGGGTCGGGGCCGGGATGATCCCCGAGGAGATGCGCACGTAGCGCGCGCAGCGCACGAAGTCCTCGTCGCAGTAGATCGTGCGGAGCACCCGGAGCGCGCCGGTCTTGAACCGAGGAAAGATCGGGCAGCGGTGGGTGTTCGGGCAGGTCATCGGGCGTCCCCCGACGTACCAACGTCCCCGGGCAGGGGAGGCTGAACCCCAGCACCCGCAGTTCGGTCGCTCCCCGGGGCCGCGCGACGTCTCGATGGCCCTCGCCGGCGGATCCGTCCGCGAGCACCCGGCGCCCCACGGCTGGGCCTACCCCGGCCCGCCGCGCTGAGACGTGACCGCCGCGGCCCACGCGACCAGCTTCGCGACCCAGCCGTCGGGCGGCGGCTCCCCTGGCGGCGCGAGCTGCGTCTGGGCGAGCGACGCGAGCTCGCCGGCCCCGACGAAGAGGCCCAGGCAGCCCTCGCATCGCGCGAGCTCCGGGCCCTCGCCGAGGTAGGCGCGCCGCTCCATCGGGATCCCGCAGTCCGGGCAGGTCGGCGCGCGGAGGGGGAGACGCGACGCGCTCGGCGGGGCGTCGCGCACCGTGCCGGCCGCGAGCGCGATGGGCTCGCCGTCGAAGAAGTCGAAGAAGGTGCCCCCGCACGCGGCGCAGCGATCGATCTCGACCGGGTCGCCTTCCCCCGAGGGGTCGTCGACGGGCAGCACCTCCATCGGCTGGCCGCAGCCAGGGCAGGGGCGGGCGCGCGCGCGGTACACGCCAGGGTTCTGCCACGCCGAAGGGGGGCTCGTCACGCCGGGACCCCTCGGGCATCCTGCTCGCCATGGCCCAGGATCCTCTCGAGGCGATCCGCGCGATCATCGAGCCGCTCCCCGAGACGCGTGAGAGCGTGTCGCACGGTGCGCCCACCTGGTGGGGGGGCCGGCGCACCTTCGCCTGCTTCCACGACGGCGCCTACGACGAGGGCCGCCGCGCGGTGTGGATCAAGGCGGAGGACGGCGTCCAGCCCGAGCTGATCGAGATGGACCCGGAGCGCTTCTACCGCCCCAAGTACCTCGGTCCGTCCGGCTGGGTCGGGGTGCGCCTCGAGGGGGACGTCGACTGGGAGCAGGTGCGCGTCCTCCTCCTCGACGGCTACCGGCTCGTCGCCCCCAAGCGCGCGCTCAAGCAGCTCGACGAGGGGTAAGGCGCGCGCCCGGTCGCGGCGCGCTGCGCTAAGATGTCGCCGAAATGGCGCTCGCGATCGATCTGGAGGGGCTGCTGGTGCGCGAGGGCGTGGCCGCGCCGCCGGATCAGATCCGGGCGGTCCTCGACCGCGCCGCGGAGGAGGGCCGAGACCCGGTCGAGGCGCTGGTCGAGGAGGAGGTCGTGGTCGAGGACGTCATGGCCGAGGTCCTCGCGCGGGCCTGCGGGACGGTGGTGGTCGACCTCGACGGCGACCAGTCGTTCGACGGCGCCGAGCACCTCAGCAAGCGGATCGCGCTCGATCACCTCCTCGTTCCCCTGGCGGCTCCGAGCGGCGGCCGGGTGCGCGTCGCGTTCGCCAACCCGCTCAACCGCGCGGGACGCGACCTGGTGGAGGGGATCCTCGGGGTGAAGGTCCAGGTGCTGACCGCGACCCTCTCCGGGGTGCGCCGCG
>JAUHXR010000247.1 GCA_030426845.1 Polyangia bacterium
AGCTGGCTCGCCGCCTGCTCCGTCTGCCCGATCTGATCGAAGAGCTGTGCGCTCATGAGGCCGGCCCACGCCGGCGCGGCGCCGAGGCGGCTCGCCCGCAGCATGTAGGGGAGGGCGCGCTCACGGACCTGCTGCTTGCGCTCCGGATCCTGGATCCGGGGCGAGAGCTCGAACATCAGGGTCGCCGCGAGGTCCCACGCGAGCTCGCCGTCGGCGGGGAAGCGGGCCGCGCCGTGCTCCATCATCGCGAGGGTGCGCTCGATCTCCTCCTCGGTGACCTCGTCCGGGCGGTAGAGACCCGCGGTGGCGACCCACGTGTAGAGCGCGCGGAAGCTCGGGTCGAGCGTCTCGATCGCCTCGGCGTAGTCGAACACGAATTGCACGTGTCCACCGTGGCTCAGCTCGTCGCCGTAGTAGACGAGCGCGCGCATCCAGATGAGGTCGGCGAGGGCCGCGTCGTAGCCGAGGCTGAACACCGGCAGCCAGGCGCGCGGGGGGAGGTAGTAGACGTCCTCGTAGCGTTGCGCGGAGCGGAAGTCGGCGTGCGCACGCTCGCGGAGCGCGCCGGCCAGGTAGGCGAGGCCGGCGGCGGCGAGGAGGAGCGGCGCGAGCGTCCGGGCGCGAGCCATGGGGCGGACGGTACCGCGTCGGGCGCGTCTACTCGAGGGGCCGCAGGCGGTAGATGCCGGGCGCCCGCATCAGCTCGTTGCTCGAGCTCGAGCCGGCCGCGATCTCGTGGAGGCTCAACACGCCGTCGCCGTCGAGGTCGCCGTGCGCCTGGAAGCTGTAGAGCGGCGTGTTCGGCGCGTGCCCGCAGGAGTCGGTCGAGCCGTTGATCTCGTACTGGTAGTAGATGGGGTCGGCGATGGTGAAGTAGAGAGACCGGAACGAGATCGCCTCGGTCTGCCAGTTGACGACCGTCTTGCCGTTGGTCGGCGTGTTGGAGGTGGTGGCCGCCGCGACCGTGCAGTTCTGCGTGCCCACCGTGGTGGTGCCCGCCGGCGGGATCCCACGGGTCTGCCACTGCGTGGCCGAGTAGTAGGTCGCGGCCACCGTGAAGAGGTTCTTGAGGTTGGCCTCGGCCTCGGTCGTCTTCGACCGGTTCAGGTAGCCCACGAACGCGGGGATCGCGATGGCGGCGAGGATGCCGATGATCGCGACGACGATCATGAGCTCGATCAAGGTGAAGCCATCACGTGCACGTAGGCGTGTTCTCGACATCGGGACGGACTCCGCAGCAAACGTCAGCATGGGCGCAGGCCGATACGACCGCGAGAACGACGAAGCGCCCCACCACCGGTCGGGGGTGGGGCGCCGTCGAGGGGCTCGAGCGAGCGGCGCCTACTCGAGCTCGTTCTGGCGGTAGATGCCGGGGGCGCGCCGGAGCTCGTTGCTCGGGCTCGAGCCGGCCGAGATCTCGTAGAGGCTCGTCGCGCCGTCACCGTCGAGGTCGCCGATCGCCTGGAAGCTGTAGAGCGCAGTGTTCGGCGCCCGTCCGCAGCCGTCGGTCGATCCGTTGATGACGTACTGGTAGTAGACCGGGTCGGCGATCGTGAAGCCGAGGTCGACGAACGACGCCGGCTCGAGGGTCCAGTCGATCGCGGTCTTGCCGTTGGTCGGCGTGTTGGTGCTGGTCGCCGCCGCGACGGTGCACTGGCTGGTCGCCGCCGTCGTACCGGCCGCCACGACGCCCCGGGTCTCCCAGTTCTCGTTGGAGTAGTAGCCGGCCGCCGCGGTGAAGAGGTTCTTCAGGTTCGAGGTGGCCTCGGAGGTCTTGGACCGGGTGAGGTACCCGATGAAGGCGGGGATCGCGATCGCGGCCAGGATGCCGATGATGGCGACCACGATCATGAGCTCGATGAGGGTGAAGCCCTCGCGCTTCTTGAGCAGTCTGCGCATCTTGTTCACTGGAGTGCTCCGGTCGTTGGATTGGGGGGGGGGTGCTCGACAAGCGATGCGACGAGCGTGCCAACTCCCAAGTGCGGGGCCCCGTGAGCTACTTCCGTGCGAGCTGCCGCAAATGGGCGGTGCTCGGGGGCTCAGGTGACGCTGAGCGTCACCCGGCGGACCGCCGCGGCTACTCCCAGCCCTGGTGGAGCGCGTTGTAGGACTGGTCGCTGACGAACATCTGCGTGGACGGCGAGTAGATCTCGAACACCACGCGGGTCCCGTCGCCGTCGAGGTCGGCCTGGCCCTGGGCGACGAACCAGAAGTCGGTGCCCGTGAACCCGGCGATGCCCGGCGTCGTGCCGGGTGGGCCCGCGGTCGTCCGGTACTGGAACCGCACCATGCCGTCCGGGTTGGCGCCGAGCTGCGACCAGTTGCCGCCCGGCGTCCACGCCGCCTTGGCGCCGTTCAGCGGCAGCGTCGTGGGGTTCCAGCCACCGCTGTCGATCGCGGAGCCCGACGGGGCCGACACCGAGCAGTACTGCCCGAACTCGGCGCGGTAGGACTCCTGGCGCTGGCGGATCTCGCCGAGGAAGGTCACCGCCTCGGCGGTGCGCGACCGCTGGAGGTAGCTGATGTAACTCGGGACCGCGATGGCCGCGAGGACGCCGATGATCGCGACGACGATCATCAGCTCGAGCAGCGTGTACCCGCCGCGGCGGTGGAGTCGACTCATCAGGGCAGAACCTCCCGGACCACTCTACGCAATGGGCGTGCCCGCGTCGAAAGGGCGGACCGGATCGGTCCGGGTGACGCATCTCGTCACTCGTCGTGCGGCGTCGTCCGGTCGGGGTCGTGGATGCCGTACTTGCGCAGCCGGTAGCGCAGCGATCGGAAGGTCGTCCCGAGGAGCTTGGCCGCCTCCGTCCGGTTGCCGCCGGTCCGCTCGAGGGCGCGGTTCAGGATCTGCTGCTCGATCTCGCCGAGGTAGGCGTCGATGTCGAAGCCCTCGCCGATCTCGACCTGGGCCGGGCTCGCGGGGGCCCGGGCCGGCCCGTCGGGGAGATCCTCGAGGGTAATGCGTGGGCCGCGCGCGAGCGTCACCGCGCGCTCGACGACGTTCTCGAGCTCGCGGACGTTGCCGGGGTAGGGCTGACGGGTGATCCACCGCAGCGCCTCCTCCGAGAGGGTGAGGTCGCGCTCGGCGAGCGCCGCGTGCTTGCGCACGAGGTGGGTGGCGAGCAGCGGGATGTCCTCGACTCGATCGCGCAGCGGCGGCAGGTGCAGGCGGATGACGTTGAGGCGGTAGAAGAGGTCCTGGCGGAACGCGCCGCTCTCGACGTCCTTCTCCATGTCGCGGTTGGTCGCGGCGAGGACCCGGACGTCGACGTCGACCTCCGCGCGCCCGCCGACCGGGCGGACCTTGCGCTCCTGGAGCACGCGAAGGAGCTTGACCTGGAGCCCGGGGGCCAGCTCCCCGACCTCGTCGAGGAACAGCGTCCCGCCGTCGGCGGCGCGGAAGAGCCCTTCGGCCGCGGAGACGGCGCCGGTGAACGCGCCCTTCTCGTGCCCGAACAGCTCGCTCTCCATGAGCGCCTCGGGGAGGGCGCCGCAGTTCACCACCACGAAGGCGCGCTCCGCGCGGCGGCCGCTCTCGTGGATCGCGCGGGCCACGACCTCCTTGCCGGTGCCGCTCTCGCCCGTGATGAGCACGCTCGTCCGCGCGTCGGCGACGCGGCGCACCATGTCCATCACCGCGCGCATCGCCGCGCTGCGGCCGAGGAGCGAGCCCTGCGCGAAGGACGCGTCGAGGCGCTCGCGGAGCGCGCGGTTCTCGCCGACGATCCGGCGCTTCTCGAGCATCTTGTCGAGGAGCGCGAGCAGCTCGTGGTTGCGGAAGGGCTTCTGGACGAAGTCGTAGGCGCCGCGGCGCATCGCCTCGACCGCCTCCTCGGTCCCGCCGTAGGCGGTGATCATCAAGGTCTGCAGCGACTCGTCACGGGCGCGGGCCGCGCTGAGGACGTCCATGCCGCTGCCGTCCGGGAGCGACAGGTCGGTGATCACGAGGTCCAGGCGCTCGCCCGCGTCCTCGAGGATCGCGACGCCGGCGGCTCGAGTGTCCGCGAGGGTGACCTCGTAGCCAGACCGGCGCAGCAGCACGCCGAGCATCTCGCGCAGCGAGGCTTCGTCGTCGCAGACCAGGATCCGGGCGGCCACGGGGCGGTTATATCAGCCGCGCGGCGGACAGATCAGCGCGCGCGGAGCACCCACACCGTCTGGGCCGGGATCTCGCCGCCGAGCGCGTTCGCGGCGACGACGCCGACCTCCGCCTGGGAGAGCTCGTCGAACGCGCCGGCCCACCCGGGGACCTCCGCGCGGACGGTCGCGGCGTCGCGGCCGAAGTTCGCGATCACCAGCCGATCCCCGTCGGGGTGCCGGCGCCAGTAGACGAGCTGCTGCGCGCTCGCGGGCCGGAGCGCCTGGTACGTCCCGGTCGTCAGCGCGCGCGTCGAGGTGCGCAGCGCGATCAGGCGGCGGTAGTGCTCGAGGAGCGAGCCTGGGTCGCCGCGAAGGGACTCCACGTTGCGGGTCTCGTGCTCCGGGGCGAGCGGGAGGAACGGCGCCCCGGTCGTGAAGCCGGCGGTCGGGCTCGCGTCCCACTGCATCGGGGTGCGGGCCGAGTCGCGGCCGTCGACGATCACCCCGGCGCCGCCCAGCATGCCGAGCTCCTCGCCGTAGTAGAGGAACGGGACGCCGGGGAGGGTGAGCTGCACCGCGGCCATCACCCGCAGCGCGCCCGGGTCGGCCATGACCGCCTCGGTGGGCCGCGACAGATCGTGGTTGCCGATCACGGTCGCGAAGGTCCCCTGGCCGGGCGGCACCGCGCTCACGACGTCGCCGATCGCGCGCGACAGGGACTGCGCGTTGCCCGAGCTGCCCGCGATCCAGAACACCGCGGCCTCGGCGAGGAGGAACCCCATCTGCAGCACGTCGGGCTCGAGGTACGCGGCGAGCTGCTCTGGCGCGGCGAGGATCTCACCGACCATCGCGGCGTCGTAGCCGTCGGTGAGCGCGCGCAGGTCGCGCAGGAACTCGAACGTGCCCGGGCGATGGACGCAGACCGGGAGGTCCTCGTCGTAGCGGTAGGGCACGTCGAGCCGGAAGCCGTCGACCCCGCGGTCGAGCCAGAAGCGTGCGACGTCGAGGAGCGCGGCGCGGACCTCCGCGTTCTCGAAGTTCAGGTCCGGCTGCTGCGGGTAGAACTGATGAAAGTAGTATTGCCCCCGCGTCGGCTCGAGGGTCCAGCGGACGTCGCCGAATGGGCCGGCCGCGCCCTCGCAGCCGAGGCCCTCGGTGTCCGACCACACGAACCAGTCCCCGCGCGGGCCCGTCGGGTCGTTCACCGACTCGGTGAACCAGGGGTGGGCGAGCGAGGTGTGGTTGAAGACGAGGTCGAGGTAGACGCGGATGCCGCGCGCGTGGGCCGCGTCGAGGAGCGCTGCCATGTCGGCCGCGGTGCCGTAGTCGGGATGGACCTCGGTGTAGTCGGCGACGTCGTAGCCGCTGTCGGCGAGCGGCGAGGGGAACGTCGGCATCAGCCAGAGGCCCTCGACCCCGAGCTCGTCGAGGTAGTCGAGCCGGCTCGTGAGGCCGGGCAGGTCGCCGATCCCGTCGCCGTCGGAGTCCTGGAAGCTGCGGACCCACAGCTCGTAGAAGACCGCGTGGCGGAACCAGCGGTCGTCCTCGATGAACGGCGGCGGCGGGCCCGCGTCGGCCCGGGGACCCGCGTCCGCTCCTCCAGCGTCGCCCGGTCCGGCGTCGGCGCCCGCGCCGTCGTCGCAGCCGCCGAGCGCGGCGAGCGCGAGCAGGACGAGGGCGGCGAGCCCGCGTCGGGCGAGGCGGCTCAGAAGCCGGTCCGGCCGTGGTCCTTGGGAGGACGGTGCACGGTCAGGCCGGCGATCGGGTCGTAGGCCACGTAGTGGACGCTGTTGGTCCGGCTCTCGGCCTCGACGCAGTCGTCGTGGAGCGTGATCCGCACGAGCTCCGAAAGGACGGTCGTCCCGCCCGGGAGTCCGAGGTAAAGAGAGGCCCGATGGTCCTCCTCGCACGCGAAGCCGCCGTCGGCGGCGCCGATCCCGGAGGACCGCTCGAGGATCTTCTGCAAAAGCGCGCGTTCCATCGGCCGCATCGTGGAGAGGCGCGGCGGATCGGTCAAGCCGCGTTCGCGCTCCTGACTCTGCTGGTCGCGCTCGGGTCGGTCGGCTGCGGCGGGCCGATGGCGGACGGGCGGCGGGCGATGAACCGCGGGCGCTTCGAGGAGGCGGCCCGTCACTTCACCCTCGCGGCCGCCGAGCGGCCCGACGATCCGCAGCCGTGGCTCGCCCTCGGTCGGGCGGAGATGGCGGCCGAGCGCTACCCGCGCGCCCGCGAGGCGTTCACCCGCATCACGCGGCTGCGACCGCACGCCGCGCTCCCTCGGGTCCTCATCGGCCACACCTGGGAGCTCCAGCGCCGCTACGACGAGGCGCTCATCGCCTATCGGCACGCGGTGGAGGTGGCGCCGCGCAGCGCCTACGCGCACCGGGTCATGGGCACGCGCCTGCTCCGCTGGGGGCGGCCGGCGCTCGCCCACGCGGCGCTCGAGCGGGCGACCGAGCTCGACCCGGATCACGCCGAGACGTGGAACGCCCTGGGGATGGCCCGCTACCACGCCGAGGACCCCGAGGGGGCCGAGCGCGCCTTCCGCGAGGGGCTGCGCCGCCACCCGCAGCACACCCCGCTGCGACTCGGCCTGGCCGCGCTCCTGGTCAACGCCCACCGCTTCGAGGAGGCGCTCGCGGTCTACGACGAGGTGGTCGCGGCGCGCCCGGCCTTCGCGCCGGCCCACGTCGGCCGTGGGCTCCTCCTCCACGAGCTGGGGCGGCCCGACGAGGCCGAGGCGGCGTTCGAAGAGGCGGCGCGGGTCGGCCGCAGCGCGCGGTACCGCGAGCGGCTCGAGGCCTACCGAGCGCTCCGGGCGCGCGGCGGCGATTGACGCTCGCCGGCCGCGCTCCGTACTCTGGGAGCCGTGACCGTTCGCCCGCTCGCGCTCGTCTGTGTCGCCGTGGCCGTCTCGCTGCTCGCGAGCGCGCCGGCCGAGGCGCAGCGACGGCGGCGGCGCCGGGCCGGCCCCGGGACGCTCGTGCTGCGCACGGACGTCGAGGGGGCCGAGGTGATCATCGACGAGGAGCCGGTCGGCTACACCCCGCTCGACCCCCAGACGCTCCCCGCTGGTCAGCACACCGTCCGCGTGCGGCGCCCCGGGTTCACCGAGTTCGACGACGTGGTGACCATCGAGTCGAACCGCGACACCGAGCTCGACGTCCCGCTCATCGCGCTCGCGATGATCGTCACCGTCCGGAGCAGCCCCGACGAGGCGCGCGTCTTCGTGGACGGGAGCTTCCGCGGCACCGCGCCGATCGAGCTCGAGCTGACCGACGGCGAGCACGAGATCCGCGCGACGCTCCCGCGCTATCAAGAGGTCGTTCGCACGATCAACGCGCGGCCGGGCCAGACCGAGCTGGTCGAGCTGACCCTCGAGCCGATCCCCGAGGAGCTCCTCAACCCGCCCGACCCGGAGTGGTACGAGGAGCCGCTGACCTGGGTCCTCGTCGGCGCCGGCGCGCTCGTGGTGGCGGCTGCGATCGTGCTCGTGGCGATCTTCGCGACGCAGAGCAACGCGGTCGACTCGTTCTGCCCGATGCCGGGCGACTGCCTCGAGCTGCCCGCGATCACGTCGCCGACCTGGCGCTTCGACATGTAGCGCCCGCGCTCGTACCCTCCGCGCGACCGCACCAGGGGCGGAGCAGGAGGAGCACGACATGGGCGAGCAGGCGCAGCGGGAGATCGAGATCGCGGGGGGCACGGGCGTCACCGTCGAGCGCCGAGGCGCGATCGCGGTGTGGACCCTCGATCGGCCCGAGCGCTACAACGCGCTCTCCCGGGCCGCGGTGCGCGAGCTCGGCCGGCTGGCGCGCGAGGCCGCCGGCGATCGCTCGCTGCGGGCGGTGGTGATCACCGGCGCGGGCGACAAGGCGTTCTGCGCGGGCGCGGACCTCAAGGAGCGCCGCTCGATGGACGAAGAGGACGTCCGCGACTTCCTCCCGCTCTACCGGGCGAGCTTCGGCGCGATCGACGCGCTCCCGGTGCCGACCTTCGCCGCCATCAACGGTGTCGCCTTCGGCGGCGGCCTCGAGCTCGCGCTCGCGTGCGACTTCCGGGTGGCGGCGCGCGGGGTGAAGCTCGGCCTGACCGAGACCTCGCTCGGGATCATCCCCGGCGCCGGCGGCACCCAGCGCCTCACGCGGATCGTCGGCGAGGGGAGGGCCAAGGAGCTCATCGTCTTCGCCCGCCGCCTGGACGCGGAGGAGGCGGCCGCCCTCGGCGTCATCCACCGCGTCGCCGACGAGGGCCAGAGCGCCCTCGACGCCGCGCTCGCCTGGGCGGCCCCCCTCGAGGACGCGGCCCCGATCGCGATCGCGGCCGCCCTCGAAGCGGTCGACGGCGCCTCCGACCGCAGCCTCGAGGACGGCCTCAGCCTCGAGGCGCGCTGCTACGCCCGCACGCTCGCCTCCCAGGACCGCCTCGAGGCCCTCGCCGCGTTCGCGGAGAAGCGCAAGCCGCGTTTCGAGGGCCGCTGAGGGGCGGAGCTTCGTCGAAGGTTCGTTGTGTAAACGAGTCGTGCAACATGCAGCGCACGGAGGCTCAGCGTAGCGCCCGCGGCCGGCTGAGACCCTCTACTACGAGGGTCGCCTGCTTGCCGCCGAGCGCTGAGCCAGCCCCACAACGCCGGGGGAGATCCGCCCGTGTCCTACGTGACGTTCCCAGCGGGCGTGGCGGGATTGCGCGCGCTCGCGTGTCCCGTCGCGCGGCGTGGTCCCGGGAGCAGGTGGGACGGGACCTTGCTGGTCGCGGCCCAGTTGACGGGCGCTGACGTGCGCGGCGAACACTCGTGTCTCGCCAGCGGCGCACGAATCGCGAGGCTCTCGTCAGCTGACACGTAGACGGGCGCCTCCACCCCCTGCGCCGGCAGACGAGGTCGGCTTCGGCGTGCGTGTCGGAGCGTGCGCCTACCAGGCGACGCGGTGCAGCGGGCGCGAGCCGAAGCCGGACGCGTTGGCGACGGAGAGGTAGAGGATGCCGTCCGGCGCGAGGATGGCGTCGTAAACGCCATCCAGCTCGAGCTCCCAGACCTGGGTGAGGGTGTCCGGGTCGACGCGGCGCACGACGTCCATGCCGCGGGTGGTGTCGTGGCCCATGACGATGATGCCGCCCTCGAAGGGACGCACTCGGCCTCCCTCGAGGTCGACGCGGAACGGCTCGCCGACGCCGCTCTCGTCGACCGGCGCGCTCGAGGTGTACGGGATGGTGCTGAAGCTGCGAGGCGTCGGGTTGAGGAGCGCCCTCAGGGTCGCCCAGGAGCTGCACGCCCTGGACGAAGAGCTCGGCGTTGTCGGCGGGCACGGGGATGTCGGTGGTCCACAGCAGGCCGCCGTCCGCGTCGACGCGCGCGATCGAGGTGACGTTGGTGTTGAGGTCTCGGTACGGCACGAGGAAGCCCTCGCCGTGCAGCGAGAAGGTGGAGTGCGTGCCGACCGTGGGCGGTGAGATGTCCTCGTACGCGTAGAGCGGCGAGGCGACGAGGGTCTCGAGGTCGACCCGGGAGACGACGCCGTCGCACGAGGTGACGAGCGCGTCGTCGCGCGCCTCGATGAAGTTGCCGCACCCGTTGGTCGAAATGGGCGCGTTGATCAAGGTGCCCGACATCACGCACTCGGCGCAGCCGTCGAGGTTGTCGTCGTTGCCGTCGTCGCAGAGCTCGGTGCCCTGGACGACGCCGTCGCCGCGTAGATGCTTCTGCACTCGGGCTGGCGCCGGTACGCGGCGCCGAGATCGTGGAGGTCTCGGAGTGCAGAAACGGATGAAAGAAGCATGGTGCACGACGTGCGTGGGTGGCGGGTTGTTGCACTCTCCCCGAGAGCATGGCGAGGCGCGCGACGAGGCGTCGCGGCTACTGCGCTCTGAGAAGTGGAGCGGACACTCCTCGTCGCGCGCTACGACACGGCCGGTAGGCTCGGCGGCCTCAGTCCGTGCGTGACGCGCGCTGCGACACCCAGGTCCGTACGCGACACTCCAAGCCGTCGGGCAGGACCTCTCCGGTCACGTCCGACTCCCAGCCGGCCGCGGCTAGCACCGCCGCGATCCCTGCGCGAAGCGACGCGACGTCCATCGGGTCGGGGCTGGGCCAGCCGGTGAGGCGGACGGTTCCACTGCCATCGCCATGCCACGTAGCGGTTACGTCTCCTCGGTCGAAGGCGCGAGCGAACAGCATCCCCGTCCGCCGGACGAGCGCCTCCTGGCTGGTGAATCGGAGGAGCACCGCCCAGGGCCCCCGGCACGCCTTGGCCACGCTCTCGCGGACGACCTGCGCCGCGAGGTGCTCCGGCTCGATGCCCGCGCGCTCGGCCACTCGCCGAGTCACGCGACGCACCACCGGCTGCGGGCACCACGAGAGCGCGGTGGCCTCCTCGTAGGTCCGCCGGTCGAAGGGGTCGAGCTCGGCGAGCACCGCCCCGAACGCGTCCTCCCCGATGCGGTCTCGGAGCAGCGCGCGCTGCTGCACCACGAGCAGGCCGCGCACGTTGACCACCTCAGCCACTCTCTGCTCCTCTGAACGACCCCATCCCAGGGATCCGTAGGCCGTCGGAGGCCCCTGCGCTCGCGCTACAGCGGCGAACGCGCCCCTCCGAGCCGTGGAGGTCCTCGGCGCGAGCTTCGTCGAGGCGGTAGAGGAGCTCGCGTGGTGATCGTCAGCCGCCCGTCTCTCGGTCCTCGACCGTGATCCCTGCCGCGCGCTCACGCGCTTCCCGTGGGCGAGCAATACGCCGCAATTTTCGCGTCTTTGACCGGCGACACGGCCGCTTCCGCCGTTGCGGCATGCCTGTCACTCGGTTGCACTCGACGGCGCTCGTCGCGCTCTTCATCGCTGTCCTCGCGAGCTCCTGCACCAACGAGGAGGAGCCTACGGACGCTGGCTCCCCCGCGTCGCTCGACTCGGGAACCGGGACACCCACCGACTCGGGGCCGGGGGTGCTCCCGACGGACGCTGGCGGCGGCGATGCGGGCGGGGGCGTTGACGCCGGAGAGGGCATGGGCTGCGCGTGCGACGTCGACTTCGACTGCACGATGGGGTGCGCCTGCGACCCCGAGTGCTGCACGTGCGACACGACCGCTGGCTGCGAGGCCGGCTGCGCCTGCGACCCCGACTGCGGCGCGTGTGCCTGCGATCTCGCCGCGGGGTCATGCTCGCCCCAGTGCGACTGTGACCCGGACTGCGGCGGCGACTCGGCGTGCACCCTCGGTCTGCAGGCGCTGTGCCCCGAGCTCGGCGCGGGGACCCCCCCTCAGTGCTGCGGTCGCGGCCTCGCTTGCACCTGTCCGCCCGACACGGTCATTTGTGATGTGACACGGTGCCGCGGGCTGCAGGGCACCGAGTGCGACGCGAGCTCCGACTGCGACCGCGGGATGCTCTGCGTGGCCGGAGTCTGTACGCCCTGACGTACGAAGCGTCGGGTCCGTGCGCCGCTCCCTACCGCCCGGCGCGGTCCAGCGCGGGCCCAGGATCGGGCACCTGGGTCGCGAGCGCGCCCTCGGGCGTGTCGGCGACGCACGTGGTCACCCTGCTGGCTGGCGCAGGTTCGGCAGGGGCGAGATCGATGCAGCCGAGCTCGGTGACGGGGATCACGAGCTCCAGCGTCTCTTGCTCGAATCGGAGGCGTAGCGCGTAGGTGCGCCCCGGGGTGACGAGGCGCATGGCGGGTCCGACACGCGGGCGAGCCCGAGGTTCTGATGCGAGGGCTCGAGGGCGCAGGCCGGCGGCTCACTCGGGCGCGGCTTGCTGCTCCTCGTCGAGGAAGTAGCGGTGCTGCAGCACCGGGTGGATCGGGGTGCGGGTGAGGCGGGAGACGTAGTAGCGCGCGAGCCACTCGTTGCCCCGCTGGAGCTGGACGAGGGCCGCGCGCTCGAGGGTCTCGTCGGGGAGCGGGTCGACCGCGAAGGAGTAGTCGAGGGTGAGCATCACCGCGCGTCGGTAGCCGGCGTCGGCGAGCTCGGTGGCGAGGCCGCGGAGGGTGTCCGCGTCGTGGACTGCGCCCGCGAAGCGGGCGGCGAGGGCGTCGGCCTGCGAGGGCGAGAGGCCGCGGTCGCGCTCGTCGCGGAGGGCGTTGACGCGGAAGAGCGCGGCGTGGCCCGTCACGAGGCTTGCGCGGTCTACCGCGGTCGCGTACGCGGCCGAGGCGCTCGCGAGCTGGCCGCGCGCGGCGCGGGCGTGGCCGAGGTTGAGCCACGCGTAGAACGAGCTCGGATGGGTCGCCGCCGCGTGACCGAACAGCGTGACCGAGTCCCTCCAGACGCCGACGTACTGCGCGGAGCGCCCTGCGAGGGCCGCGGCGAGCGCCAGGGCGGCCGCGAGCGGGACGAAGCCGGCCTGCGGGCGGAGCCGGTCGACGAGCAGGCCGACCCCGATCGCGAGCGGCCAGAGCGGCAGCGACAGGTACCGGTCGTGCCACTGGAAGTAGAGCGGCACCACGTTGGACACCGGGAGCCACAGCGCGAGGAACCCCGCCGCGACGAAGAGCAGCTCCGGACGCTTGGCGCGCAGGCCCACCGCGATCGCCGCGACCACGAGCAGCGGGCCGGTGAGGATCATGAGCGCCCCGAAGCCCTCGCCGCGATCGATCGGGTAGAGGGGCGAGAGGGTCGATGGCCAGACCGCGACCCCGAGGGTGTGGGTGAGGCTGGCGCCGACGAGCCCGAAGTGGGCGCCGAGGTCCAGGTCGCGCGCGCGGATCAGCTCGGCGTCGCGCCAGTTGAGGTAGGTGACCGTGCCGAGGCCGAGCGCGAGGAGGAGGGCGGGCGCCTGGGCGAGCAGCGCCTCCCGCAGCGGGCGCCGGCGCAGCCAGACGTCGGCCGCGATCATCACGAGCGGAAGGGGCAGGGTGGTCGTCTTCGACAGGCCCGCGGCCGCGAACGCGAGGAGTGACGCGAGGCGCCACGCGTCGAAGGGGCGGCGCGCGCGGCAGTGGGCGAGGATCGCCAGCGCGCTGAAGCCGAGCGCGAGCGCGTCCTTGCGGCCGGTCAGCCAGGTGACGGCCTCGACCTGCACCGGGTGCAAGGCGAGCAGCAGGGTCGCCGCGACGCCGCCCCAGAAGCCGAGGCCGAGCGCCCAGCTCGCCTCGAGGGCCGCGATCGCCGCGAGGACCCAGAGCAGCAGGTTGACCGCGTGGAGGCCCGGTCCCTCGAGGCCGAGCCACGGGACGTCGAGCCAGTACGAGAGGAGATGCACCGGCTGGTAGGCCTCGAAGTGCGTCTCCCCGAGGATCGAGACGAGGTTCGCCCAGGACACCTCCTGGACGAGCGGGTTGTCGAGGAGGAAGCGGTCGTCGTCCCAGCCGTCGAGCGGGCCGTAGCCGAGGCCGCGCCCGAACGCGAGGAGCGCGCCGATCGCGACCGCCGCGTAGGCGAGGGCGCGCCGGCGCGGGTCGATCTGCGCGGAGGAGGGCGCGCTATCCGGCGCCGGATCGGGACGCGCCGTCGTCGTCTTCTTCTCCTCCTCGCGTCGCGCCTCGGCGCGGGCCGTCCGCGGGGTGGCCTTCTTCTTCTTGGTCGATCGGCGCGCCATCGGGCGGTCCCGTCGTGGTCAGAGCCCGCCTTGGCCGCGGACGTAGTGGAGGAAGTCGCGCAGATCACGGCGCAGCCGGCTCTCGGCCTCGGCCGCGCTCACCACGCCGCCCTGCACGTGCTCACGCTCGTTCGCGTACTCGTAGGTGGAGTGCTCGAGGACGAGCACCTCGGCGCGGGAGTCGCCGGCGCCGGGCACGATCCGCAGCCGACCGTCGGCCGTGGGGCCGGGCACCGCGTCACCGAGGTCCGCGCGGTCCTGCGGAGAGACCCACTCGACCCCGAAGCTCGACTGCGCGAGGCGCACGTCGACGTCGAGGG
>JAUHXR010000248.1 GCA_030426845.1 Polyangia bacterium
CGGCCCGAGGGCGCCGACGCGAGCACCGGCACCGACTGCCTGAGCGCCGCGCGCGACCTGGCCAGCCCGATCTGGGGCTGGGCGGGGCTCACCATCGGCTACGCCCTGGACCTCTGAGAGGAACCGAACCCCATGAGCATGCCCGTCAGTGAGGGCCGCGACCGTCTCTCCGACCTCTCACAGCGCCTCGATGCGCTGGGGAGGTATCTTTGACCTCGACGGTCTGAAGCGTCAGCTCGACCACCTCAACGCTCAGGCGAGCGCCGAGGGCTTCTGGGACGATCCCGAGCGCGCCCAGGCGCTCGTCCAGGAGCGCGCGGGGGTGGAGTCGCAGGTCACCACGATCGACACGCTCGTCCGCGAGGTCAAAGACCTCGACGAGCTGCTCGAGATGGCGGCGATGGAGAACGACGAGGGGATGGTCGGCGACGTCGTCGAGCAGATCCCCGGCGTCGAGGCCCGCGTGCGCCAGGCGGAGCTCGCGCGGATGCTCAGCCGCCCCGAGGACCGCGGCGACGCGATCCTCTACGTCAACCCCGGCGCCGGCGGCGTGGACGCGCAGGACTGGGCCGAGATGCTCTTCCGGATGTACCTGCGGTGGTGCGAGCGCAAGGGCTTCAAGGTCGAGGTCCTCGACCACCAGCCGGGCGACGAGGCGGGGATCAAGGACGCGTCCATCGCGGTGCGCGGCCTCAACGCCTACGGCTACCTCAAGGCGGAGAACGGCGTGCACCGCCTGATCCGCATCAGCCCGTTCGATTCGCAGGCGCGGCGCCACACCGCCTTCGCGGCGGTGCACGTGGTGCCGGAGATCGACGACGACGTCGAGGTCGACATCAAGAAGGAGGACCTCGAGGTCGAGACGATGCGCGCCGGCGGCAAGGGCGGCCAGCACGTCAACAAGACCGAGTCGGCGATCCGGATCAAGCACGTGCCGAGCGGCATCGTGGTCAAGTGCTCGGCCGAGCGCAGCCAGCACAAGAACCGCTCGACCGCGATGAAGATGCTCCGCGGTCTCCTCTACGAGCGGATGCTCGCCGAGAAGGCCAAGGAGTTCAGCGACAGCTACGAGTCGGGCAAGAGCGCCATCGACTTCGGCTCGCAGATCCGCACCTACACGATGCAGCCCTACCAGCTCGTCAAGGACGAGCGGACCGAGCACAAGATCAGCAACGTCACCGCGGTGCTCGACGGAGACCTCGATGCGTTCATCGAGGCCTACCTCCAGCGCTCCGCGGGCGGCGAAGAGAACAGTTCGGAGAGCTGAGACGTCTGCCCCCTCGAGGCGGGCGTTCGCTCAGCACAGGACCGGAGAAGAGGCGTGGCCACGGAGGACGAGCTCGAGCAGGCCCGGCGGGCCAACGCGGCCAAGCTGCGCGAGGCCGGGGCGCAGCCCTACCCCAACCATTTCCGGGCCAGCGACGCGGACCGCGCGGCGCGGGCCGAGGTGGTGCGGATCGCGGGCGACGAGGCGGCCAAGGCGATGCTGCCCCAGGAGGACGCGATCCCCGAGGACGCCCCGACCTACCCGCTGTTCGGCCGGGTGGTGGCCAAGCGGGGCCCGTTCCTCGTCCTCCAGACGCCCCACGGGCGCGCGCAGGCCTACGTCCCGAACAAGGGCGAGGGCCTACCGCCGGTCGAGAAGGCGCAGCTCGACGCGCTCGACCTCGCCGATCACGTCCTCGTGCGCGGGCCGCTGATGGGCACCAAGCGGGGCGACGCGGCGGTGCGGGTCGATCACTACACGCACCTCGCCAAGGCGCTCCGCCCGCCGCCCGGCAAGTTCCACGGGCTCAAGGACGTCGAGAAGCGCTACCGCGAGCGGTACGTGGATCTCTTCGCCAACCCCGAGGTGGCCGACGTCTTCGTCGCGCGCCGCCTGATCGTCTCGGCGCTCCGGCGCTTCCTCGACGATCACGACTTCCTCGAGGTCGAGACGCCGCTGCTCCAGTCGATGCGAGGCGGCGCGACGGCCAAGCCGTTCGCGACGCACCACAACGCGCTCGACCTGCCGCTCTACCTGCGGGTCGCCCCCGAGCTCTACCTCAAGCGGCTCGTGGTCGGCGGCTTCGACCGGGTCTACGAGCTCGGGCGCAACTTCCGCAACGAGGGCGTGAGCACGCGGCACAACCCCGAGTTCACGATGCTCGAGTACTACTTCGCCTACGCGACCTACGAGGACCAGATGGACCTCACCGAGGCGCTGATCCGAGCCGCCGACGAGGCCGTGCAGTCGCGCTTCGGGGACGCGTGGGCGAAGGCGCGCGGCTTCTCGATGGCCGAGCCCTTCCGCCGGGTCGCGATGGTCGACGCGATCGCGGAGCGCGTCGCGCGCAGCGGCGAGGACGGCCTCGCGCCGACCGGGTTCGAGGGCCACCTCGACGCGGCGATCCTCGCCGACGACGACAAGCTCGCGGCGGCCTGCGCCGCGGCGGACGTCTCCGCGGCCGACCGCAAGCTGCTCGACAAGGCGAGCACCCGCGGCGAGCGCATCTACGTGCTCTTCGAGCTGCTGGCCGAGCCCGCCCTCGAGCGCATGTACCGGACCGCCGACGGTCAACAGAGCGTGCCCGTCTTCATCACCGGTTTCCCCTTCGAGGTCTCGCCGCTGGCGCGACGCAACGACGCGCAGCCCGACGTGGCCGACCGCTTCGAGCTCTTCGTGCTCGGCCGCGAGCTGGCCAACGGCTTCAGCGAGCTCAACGATCCCGACGACCAGGCCGCGCGCTTCCGCGCCCAGCTCGACAACCGGGCCAAGGGCGACGAGGAGGCGATGGACTTCGACGCCGACTACATCAACGCGCTCAAGCACGGGATGCCCCACGCCGCGGGCTGCGGCATCGGGGTGGACCGGCTGGTGATGGCCCTCTGCGCGCAGGCGTCGATCCGCGACGTGCTGCTCTTCCCGCTCCTGAGGCCCGAGGCGTGAGCCAGGCCTCCGCGGCCCCGACGCGCGGCGCCGGCCCTCGGCGGGTCCTCCGCCTCGGCTGGACCACGGGCGCGCTCGCGGCGTGGAGCGTCCTACGGCTCTCGCAGATCCCGCTGCTCGGCGGGCTGCTCCTGTTCAGCCTCGCGGGCCCCGAATTTCCCCCGTACCTCGCGCCGCTGCTGACCTTCGGCGCGGACCTGCTCATCACGGTCGGGCTCGCTGCGGCCCTGCTGGTCCGGCTCCGGCGCGTCGCCCCCGGCACCACGGGTCGGGGCCGCGCCTACACCCTCGTGACGACCGCGCTCCTGCGGGCCGTCGGCTCGGCGGGGTGGGCGATCACCGTGTCGATGGCGCTCACCGACCCGACCGCCCTCAGCCTCGACGGCGCGCTCCTCGGCGACACCATGCCCGTCGGGCAGGTGCCCGAGCTGTGGAGCTCCATCCTCCTCGTCTCCCAGGCCCAGGGCACCCACGCGTTCGTCGTCTTCTTCCTCGCCGCGATGAGCGCCCTCGCCAACATCGAGTGGGGCGCCGCGATCGCCTGCTGGTTCCTCGTCTCCGAGCGCAGCCGGGCGCGGTTCTGGAACGTGTTCGACGTGTTCGTGCTCGTCGGCTTCACCGCGGTGACCCTGCTCCTGCCGCTCCAACCGGCGACCGACGATCCCTCCGCCGTCACCCTCCCCGCGATCCGGCTCGGGGTGACCGCGGTGGCCGGGGTGCGGCTGTTCTTCCGACTCGTCCCGGTCGCGCTCGACCTGGTCGAGGGGAGCGTGCGGCTCGGGCGCGTGTCGCTCCCGCTCCTCGGCAACTTCCGCCTCCTCGTGGCCGCGCGGCTGCTGCGCTCGGGGAAGAGCGGCTTCCTCACCGCGATCGGCGCGCTGTCGATCCTCGCGGTGGCCTTCAGCTCGTGCACCCTGACGACCACGCTCAGCGTGATGGGCGGCTTCCGCAACGACCTCAAGCGCAAGATCCTCGGCAACCACGCCCACGTCGTGATCGACCGGCCGGAGGGCAACTTCGAGGGCTGGGGCCCGGTGCTCGACGCCGTCCGCGGACAGCCCGACGTCGTCGCGGCGACGCCCTACGTCGAGGGCGAGGTGATGATCACGAGCGCGACCAACCTCTCGGGCGGCGTGCTCCGCGGGATCGACCCGGCGACGATCGGCGACGTCACCGACCTGCGCCACAACATGCGGCACGGGCAGATCGAGTATCTGTCGGATCCCGCCGCGCTGCTGCGGCTGCGCCCGGCGGAGATGGGGCGCGGGCTCCTCGAGCCGCCGCCCTTCGACGACTTTCCGGTCGTCGACCCGGACGATCCGGAGGTGGGGATCCGCGGGAGCGTGTTCGACGACGCCGAGGACCTCATCGAGGAGCTCGGCCCGGCAGATGAGGAGAGCGCCCGCATTCGGGACGAGATCGACGACTTCTTCCAGCAGGACGGCGCGGCCCTCGAGGAGGACGGCGACAGCGGCGGCGAGGACGACGGCGAGCCGGCCGGCGCCGACCCGGCGAGCGACGTGCTCCCCGGGCTGATCGTCGGCCAGGAGCTCGCGCGCACCCTGCGCCTGCACGTCGGCGACGAGGTCAACGTGGTCTCGCCGCTCGGCGAGCTCGGACCGACCGGCCCCATGCCCAAGAGCCGACCGTTCCGCGTCGCCGGCATCTTCTACAGCGGCATGTACGAGTTCGACATGAAGATGGCCTACACCACGCTCGGCGCGGCCCAGGGCTTCCTCAACGTCGGCGAGGCGGTCAGCGGCATCGAGGTGAAGGTCGAGGACACCGAGAACGCCGAGGCGATCGCGAGCGCGCTCGCGGCCGCGATCGGGCGGAGCGATCTGCGCGTGCGGGGTTGGCAGGAGGTAAACCGCAACCTCTTTGGCGCGCTCCAGCTCGAGAAGCTCGCGATGTTCATCACCCTCGGCATCGCGATCCTCGTCGCGTCCTTCTGCATCGTGGGCACGTTGACCCTGATGGTGCAGGAGAAGCGCAAAGAGGTCGGGATCCTCAAGGCGATGGGCGCGACCGGCGAGCAGATCGTCGCCGTGTTCATGGCCCAGGGCCTGATGATCGGGATGTTAGGCGCGACGATGGGCCTCGGCCTCGGCTACCTCGCGTGCTTCGTCGGCGAGCACTTCGCGATACGCCTCAACCCCGAGGTCTACTACATCGACCGGCTCCCCGTGCACATCGACTCGACCGAGTTCATCGTCACGGGCATCGCCTCGGTGCTCGTCTGCTTGCTCGCCACCATCTACCCCGCGATCCTCGGCAGCCGGCTCACCCCGGTCGACGCCCTCCGCTACGGCTGATGCCCCAACCGACGTCCAAGACGCTCGTCCAGCTCACGGACGTGCACAAGACCTTCCTCCACGAGGGCCGCGAGGTCCTGATCCTCAAGGGCATCGACCTGCTCATCGAGCGCGGCGAGATGCTCTCGGTGGTCGGGCCGTCCGGCGCCGGCAAGAGCACCCTGCTCCACATCATGGGCACGCTCGATCTGCCGACCTCGGGGCGCATCGAGTACGACGGCCGCGACGTGACGCGCCTGTCGCCGGCGCGCCTCGCGGACTTCCGCAACCGGAGCCTCGGGTTCGTGTTCCAGGCGCACCACCTGCTGCCCGAGTTCACCGCGCTCGAGAACGTGATGATGCCGGGCATGATCCGCGGCGAGGCGGCCTCGAAGCTCGAGGGCGCGGCCAAGGAGCTCCTCGACGAGGTCGGCCTGAGCCACCGCCTGAGCCACCGGCCGGGCGAGCTGAGCGGCGGCGAGCAGGCCCGGGTGGCGCTCGCGCGCGCGCTCGTGATGAACCCGATGCTCGTCCTCGCCGACGAGCCGACGGGCAACCTCGACAGCAAGACCAGCGACGCGGTCCACCGCCTCTTCTTCGAGCTGAACCGCAGCCGCGGGACGACCTTCCTGATCGTCACCCACAACGAGGCCCTCGCCGACAGCATGCCCCGCAAGGTCTCGCTGCGGGACGGCAAGGTGGAGCTGGACGAGCGCCGCGAGCGATCGGAGCCGGGTGACGAGGGCGCCGACGAGCCCGACGGCGACGAAGCCTCGACGGAGCCGCCCGCGGACGAGGACGATCGCGACGAGGATCGCGACGAGGATCGCGACGAGGATCGCGACGAGGATCGCGACGAGGCGGCCGAGGCCGCGTCGGTCGACGCCTGAGGCGGCACCCGGTGAGCCCGCATCTGCCCGATCCGCCGGCCGGACTCGCGCCGAGCCCCAAAAAGCCACGGCAAATCGGGGCGATGCCTCGCTTGACCGGCCCGACCGCCACGGCTAAGGAGGCGTCTGCTCGGCTTCGGGAGAATGATCACCGAGGCCCACTGTTGCTGGCCGCGCCCGTGAGACGTCTCCATCACCCGTTCGGGATCGCGCTCGCGCTGCTGCTGGCGGCGTCGCCCGGGCTCGCCCAGGGTCAGGACGCCGGGGTGCCCGACGCGGGCCCCCCCGAGGGTGAGGCTGAGGGCGAAGGCGGCGAGGCCGGCGAGGGCGAGGCTGGCGAAGGCGGCGAGGCCGAGGCTGGCGAAGGCGGCGAGGCCGGCGAAGGCGGCGAGACTGGCGAAGGCGAGACTGGCGAGGGCGGCGAGGCCGAGCCCGACTACGAGCCGGCCGAGGACGGCCTCAACGTCCCGCGGACCCTGTGCCACGGCCGCCGCATCCGCCGCATCCGCGTCCGCGGCAACCGCCGCGTGAGCGACGACGACGTCATGTCGAGCATCCGCCTGCGCCCCGGCACGACCTGCGAGGACGGCGCGGTGACGCGCGACGCGCAGGCGCTCTGGGACCAGGGCTTCTTCGACGACATCGTGGTCGAGGCGGCGGAGCGCAGCGACCGGCGCATCGACGTGATCTTCCGCGTCCGCGAGCGCCCGGCGATCGGCCGAATCTCGTTCGAGGGCAACGACAACATCGAGGACAGCGACCTCACCGAGGAGATCGACCTCACCGAGGGCGGCATCCTCAGCGTCCCCGACGTCCGGCGCCAGGTCACCTCGATCCGCGACAAGTACGCGGAGGAGGGCTTCTTCCTCGCGCGCGTGACCTATCGGCTGCGGCCGATGGAGAACAACCAGGTCAACGTCGTCTTCCGTGTCGAGGAGGGCCAGCGGGTGACCGTCCGCCGCGTCCGCTTCGTCGGCAACCGGCACGTCTCGGACGGCGACCTGACCGGGATCATGCGCACCCGGCAGACGGGCTTCTTCTCGTTCCTCGCCAACGACGACCGCTTCAACCGCGAGCACTTCGAGGAGGACACGACCCGCCTCCAGGCCTTCTATTACGATCGCGGCTACCTCGCGATGCGCGTCGGCACGCCGCGGGTCGAGCTCACCGCGGACCGCCGCTACATCGACATCACCGTCCCGATCGACGAGGGCCCCCGTTTCCGCATCGGGCGCCTGGTGGTGCGCGAGGTCGACGACGACGGCCGCCGCGTCGAGCCGCTCGGGGGCCGGCGCGAGCTGCGCGAGATGGTCCAGACGAACCCGGGCGACTGGTTCAACCGGACCAACATCGCGCAGAGCCTGATGAACGTGACGCGGCGCTACCGCGACGAGGGCTTCGCGCAGGTCGACATCAACCCGGAGACCGACCTCGACATGGAGCGCCGCGTGGTCCACGTGGCGATCGTCATCCGCCGTGGCCCGCCGGTGCGGATCGAGCGGATCAACATCCGCGGCAACACCAAGACCCGCGACAGCGTCATCCGCCGCGAGGTCCAGCTCATCGAGGGCGAGCTCTACAGCCAGAGCCTCGCCGAGACGAGCCGCCAGCGGATCCAGGCGCTCGGCTACTTCGAGCGCGTCGAGCTGAGCGAGGAGGAGGGCTCGGCCCCCGATCGGCTCATCGTGAACATCGAGATCGCCGAGCGCGCGACCGGCACGTTCCAGGTCGGCGCCGGCTTCAGCTCGATCGAGAACTTCATCCTCACCGGCCAGGTCCAGCAGCAGAACCTGTTCGGGATGGGCCAGTCGTTGAGCCTGCAGCTCCAGCTCTCGGGCATCCGGCAGCTCGTCCAGCTCCAGTTCCTCGAGCCGTACTTCTTCGGCACCCAGTGGACCTTCGGCGTCGACCTGTTCAAGACGGTCCGCCAGCTCTCGTTCTTCTCGCGCGACAGCACGGGCGGCTCGCTGACCCTCGGCCACCCGCTCGGCGACTACCGGCTCCGCCTCTTCGCGCAGTACCGCGCCGACTACGTGCAGATCGGCAACGCGACCGCGGGGCTCTTCGGCACCGTGCCGACCGGCCAGGCGAGCCTCCTCTTCCAGCAGCTGCCGCTCGACAACCTCTTCCGCGAGGGCCTGACGAGCTCGCTCCAGCTCACGGTGACGTGGGACGGGCGGAACAACCGCCTCTTCCCCACCGAGGGCTTCTACGCGAGCTACTCCGTCGAGGCGTCGGACGAGTACCTCGGCTCCGATCGCGCCAACACCTTCGTGCGCCACAGCCTCGACGCGCGCCTCTACTACCCGATCATCGAGGGCAACCCCGGCCAGCCGGGCGTCGTGTTCCGCGCCCGCGCGGTGGGCGGGCTCATCACCTCGCGGCTCGAGGACGGCGTGCCGATCTACGAGCGCTACTTCCTCGGCGGCATCTTCAACGTCCGCGGCTTCCCGCTGAACAGCCTCGGGCCGCGCCTCGGCATCCCGCGCTCGAACGATCCGAACGCGCTCGCCCTCCCCCAGGGCCTGCCGATCGGCGGCAACGCGCAGTTCTTCTACAACCTCGAGATCGAGTTCCCGATCGTCCAGGAGGTCGGCATCCGCGGCGTGGTCTTCCACGACGGCGGCAACGCCTGGAACCTGAACGAGACCTACTGTGCCGGGCCGCCCGCGTCGGCGGGGACCTCTTCCAACAACGCCTGCACGTTCAACCCCTTCGACCTCCGCACCTCGGTCGGATTCGGCATCCGCTGGGTCAGCCCGCTCGGCCCGCTGCGGTTCGAGTGGGGCATCCCGATCAACCGCCAGCCCGATCTGCGCGAGAACGAGATCGACTTCCAGTTCACCATCGGACAGTTCTTCTGATCGCCCCGGGTGAATGCGGGGCCCGGTGGCCCCGTCGGAGCCCCCGGAGCTTGACGCCCCCGAACCGAGGCGGTAACCCGCCGCACAGCTTCACATGAACGTCTCCCGCCACGCCGCCACCCTGATCGCCGCGCTGCTCCTGAGCGCGGTCGCGCCCAAGCTGTACGCCCAGGCCAACCGCATCGCGGTCGTGGACCTGCAGCGGGCCCTCAACGAGACCGAGGACGGCCGCCGCGCCAAGGCCCGGCTGAAGCGCCTCTTCAAGCGCCGCCAGGTCGCGCTCGACAAGCGGCAGGAGGAGCTCAAGGCGCTCAAGGAGGACATCGAGCGTCAGAAGAACGTCCTGAGCCGCGAGGCGCTGCAGAAGCGCGTCGAGGAGTACCAGAAGGCGTTCATCGAGCTGCAGTCGACCTACGTCGAGTACCAGCGCGAGCTGGCGCAAAAGGAGGCGCAGCTCACCCGCGAGATCATCGCGCGGATGGAGCGGATCCTCCGGCGCATCGGCCAGTCCGAGGGCTATACGCTCATCGTGGAACGCAACGAGGGCGGCGTCGTGTGGGTGCCGAGCAACCTCGACGTCACCGACCTGGTCATCCAGCGCTACAACGCGGGTGAGGGCCGGGAGGCGGGCGGCGGCGGCGGCGGCGGCGGCTCCAGCGGTGGCGGATCCAGCGGCGGCTCCCGTCGCGGCGGCACCAAGCGTCGCTGAGCGCGCCCCGATCGGGGTAGGATGCGGATCGGATGGACTTCGACATCAACCGCATCCTGCGGATCCTTCCGCATCGGGCGCCCTTCGTGCTCATCGACCGGGTGATCGACCTCGCCCCGCGGCAGAGCGCGCGGGCGGTGAAGTGCGTCACCTACAACGAGCCCTTCTTCCCGGGGCACTTCCCGAACGCCCCGATGCTGCCCGGCGGCCTCATCCTCGAGGCCCTCGTCCAGCTCACCGGTGTGCTTGCCTACGCGTCGGACCCGTACGACAGCGCGCAGAAGGTCATGTACTTCCTCGGCGTCGAGGAGGCGAAGTTCCGCCGGCCGGTCGTTCCCGGCGATCGCATGGTCCTCTCGATCGAGGTCATCCAGCGCCGTTCCAACATCTGGAAGATCCAGGGCGAGGCCACGGTCGAAGGCAACCTCTGCGCGACCGCCAAGCTCCTGACCGCGATGACCGACAAGGGCGACATCCCGCAAGGCTCGGGCTTCCACAACAAGCCCGGCTGACCGCGGTCTCGACGGCGGCGAGCGGAGGCAGCCGACGTGGGTTCTGCTATGAGTGGCCGGTGCGCCGCCCGGCCGCCATCGCGCTCAGCGCCCTCGTCTCCTTCGCGGTGAGCCTCCCGCTCGCGGCCGCGCAGGACGACGAGGACTCGCCCGACGAGGCCGCCCAGGAGGGCACCGGGGAGACGGCCGGCGACGACGCGCCCCCGCCGCAGCTCGATCTGGCGCAGCTCACCCGACGCGCGACCCGCTCCTACCCGGGCCTCCGCGCCGCCCAGGCCCGGCTCCGGGCCGCGCGCGCCCAGCTCGACGAGGCGTGGGTCTCGCCCTTCTTCCAGTCGACGATCACCGCCGGCGTCTCGCTCGCCCCCGAGGTCCGCGGCAGCCCGATCTTCAGCCCAGATCCTCAGCTCCCGATCGACAACCCGTGGCAGCCGGTCCTCGGCTTCTCGATCGAGGGCGCGATCCCGCTCTGGACCTTCGGCAAGCTGCCGGCCGCGCGCGACGCGGCCCGGGCGGGGATCCGCGCCGCGCAGGCCGATCGCGCCAGGGTCCGCGCCGAGCTGGTGCAGAACGTCCGCCGGGCCTACTTCGCGCTCCAGCTCTCGCTCGACCTGCGCCAGATGCTCGACGAGGCCCTGCCGCAGATCCGCGCGTCGGCCGAGCGCCTCGACGAGCAGCTCGCGGACGGAGACGCCGACGTGAGCGAGCTCGATCGCTACCGCCTCGAGACCGCGCTCGCCGAGATCGAGGCGCGGGCGGCCGACGTGAACCGCCTCGAGCTGATGTCGCGGGCCGCGCTCCGGCTCCTGACCGGGGTCGAGGAGTTCACCATCCCCGAGTGCCCGATCGAGGCGGTCGCGGTGGAGCTCGAGCCGCGCGCCTCCTACGTGCGCTCCGCGAGCACCGACCGCCCCGAGGTCCGCATGCTCGAGGCCGCGATCCGGGCCCGGCAGGCGAGCCTCGACTTCGCCGAGGCGGGCTTCTTCCCGGACCTCGCCCTCGCCTATCGGTTCGGCACCACCTACGCGCCGGGGATCACCGATCAGACCAACCCGTTCGTGATCGACCAGGCCAACTACACGTCGATCCAGGCGGGGCTCGTGCTGCGCTGGTCGCTCGACCTCTGGGGCAACGCCTACCGCGTGGATCGCCAGGCCGCTCTCCTCGACGACGCGCGCGATCGCTCGCAGGAGGCGCGCCGCGGCATCTCGCTCGAGGTCACCGGCGCCTACGAGGCGGCGGTGGCGGCGCAGCGGCAGGTGGAGACCTGGGAGCGCGGCCGGCGCTCGTCGCGCCGCTGGTTCATCGCCGCGCTCCAGGGGCGAGACGTGGGCGCCACCGAGCCGCGCGATCTGGTCGACGCGGCCCGCGCCTACCTCGGCGCGCGCTACGCCCACCTCCAGGCGGTCCACGACTTCAACGCGGCCCTCGCGACCCTCGAGCGGGTGAGCGGCGCGCGAGTCACCCAGGCCTGGGAGCCGCCTTGCGAGTGACGTGACCCCCGCCTCCGTCCTGCGAGACGAGGCGCGAAGCGACGCGCTTCTGCGCACGGAGCGTGAACCGGCGGGGACGGTCCACGCGGCCGCGGTCCGGATCCGGCGACACGTAGCGCCGGCCCGGCAAGTGCAGTATGAATCGCGCGCCTCGGGGTCCCCCGCGGCGACGGGCGCGGGCCGGTGCAGGCCCCTTGGGCCCGCGATAAATACCCGGGCCCCGACGCCGTCCTACCCGGGTCCTCACCCTCGCCGGAGAGCCATGAAGAGTCGTACGCTCGCCCTCGCCGCCCTCGCGGTGGCGCTCCTCGTCCCGAGCCTCGCGCCCGCGGTCGGCCACGCCCAGTCGTCAGCCCGCCGCTACCTCGAGCAGAAGCACGAGGAGGTCAACCGGATCCTGCGCCGAGACGCCGCCAGCGACGCCGCCCGCGCGCGCCGCGACGAGCAGCTCAACCGGATCCTCGCCGGCCTGCTCGACTACGAGGCGCTCTCCCAGGCGTCGCTCGCCAACCACTGGGGCGAGCGCTCCGAGGCCCAGCGCGAGCGGTTCGTCTCGCTGCTGCGGCAGCTCGTCGAGCGCAACTACCAGGGCAACCTCGAGCGGATCCTTGACTACGAGGTGAGCTACGACGACGAGACGCGGCGCGGCGAGAACACCATCGTCGTGACGAACGCGCGCTCGCGGACCCAGCGCCGCCAGCCGCCGGTCGAGATCGAGTACACGCTCGTGCGCCGGGGCGGCGAGTACCGGGTCGTGGACGTGCGGACGGATGGCGTCAGCATGGTCGAGAACTACCGCAACCAGTTCCACCGCATCATCGACCGGGACGGCTGGGACGAGCTCATCGCCCGGATGGAGCGGCGGCTCAACGAGGACGCCGGCTGATCGCGCGCCCGCGGGGGATCGAGGTCGACGCCACCCAGCTCTTTGGCTAGGGTTCGCGCCGACAGGCCGCCGACGGCCGAAAGGATCCGATCCCCATGCGACTGTTCAGCGGCAAGATCCCGATCATCACCGAGGAGATCGTCCGCGTCCTCACCGCGGACAACGACATCGAGCTCTCCGACGAGGCGGAGGCGAGGCTCGACCTCGAGGCGGTGCTCAAGGAGTACCTGCGCCAGGATCGCGAGGTCCTCGACGAGGCCAAGAGCCGCATGGAGATCCGCGGGCTGCCCTACTCGCAGCTCGGCAAGATGAAGTCGATGGTCGCCCGCGAGCGGCAGCTCATGGTCGGCGACGAGATGCTCCCGTACCTGCTCGACCAGCTCCTGACGATGCTGATGCACAGCCAGAACGTCGAGGAGGTGTTCGCGGACGACATCACGCTGCGCAAGAAGATCACCAAGATCATGCGCAAGCACCTCGACGTCGAGGGCGAGCTCGACGCGGAGGTCCGCTCGAAGATCAAGAACCTCCAGGAGGGGACCGCGAGCTTCGAGATCGAGTACCAGAAGGCGATGGACCAGTTGAAGCGCAAGAAGCGCCTCACCTGAGCCCGCGGACCGGGTGAGCGAGACGCTCGCGAGCCCGTCGCGCCCTTGCCACACTGAAGTCGTGGCCAGTAAGAAGCGACCCCGCGCCCGTCGACGCGCCTCCGCCCAGGCGGCGCGACGGCTCGCCGCGGACCGGGAGCGGCTGGCGGCCCTCGAGCCCGGCGGCAGCCCCGAGCGGCCCCTCGAGGTGGAGAGCGCGTCGATCGTCGAGCCGCGCGCGGTCGACCTCGGGTGCCTCCACTGCGACGCCGTGCCTCGGGTCGAGGCCCAGGACGCGGTGCGGGTCGACGACCGCGTGCTCCGGCGGGTCCGGCTGCGCTGCCGCGCGTGCGGCGCCGAGCGCGAGGTGTGGGTCCGCATCGTCGGCCGCGCCGTCCACTGACGCGGCTCGCCGGACAGCCGCCAGCGGGTATCCTCGAGCCGTGAGCGGGATCCGGAGCATGACGGGCCAGGGCGTCGGCCGCGCCGAGATCGGCGAGGGCCGCGGCGTGGTGGTGGTCGAGGTGCGGGCGGTCAACCACCGCTACCTCGACGTACGGCAGCGCGTGTCGAGCGAGCTGGCGGAGCACGCGGCCGCGCTCGAGGCGCGGGTGCGCAAGAGCCTCGTCCGCGGCCGGGTCGAGGTGAGCGCCCGCTGCGAGGGCAGCCTCGCGGGGACCCCGGCGCTCGACAAGGACGC
>JAUHXR010000249.1 GCA_030426845.1 Polyangia bacterium
GAGCAGCAGCGCGCAGAGCAGCAGCGCGCAGAGCAGCAGCGCGCAGAGCAGCAGCGCGCAGAGCGCCAGCGCCTCGAGCGAGAGCGGGCCCAGCGGGAGCGCGAGACCGAGGCGCAGCCACCGTCGGGCGGGCGCGGCAACGGTCTGCGCAGCGTCGACGATTTCATGAACGAGCTCGGGCGCTAGTACCTCGGGGCTAGGAGCTCAAGACCCGGGCACGGCCACGCCGTCAGTTCGGCCGGCTGCCGTGGTCGTCCGAGTCGGCGCCGATGCCGACCGTCGCGAGGAGCCGCTGCTGATCCGGGGTCAGCTCGGTCACCGCGCTCGACGGCGGGATCGTCTGCGAGTGGTCGAGGATCTCCCCCGAGATGCGCTCCGGCACGGGCGGGAGCCGATCGCCGAACCACCCGAAGAACTCGAGCATGCGGCGCTTCCGCTTCGGAGGCAGGTAATCGAAGTTGACGCCGCGGTCGCTGATCTCCCAGAACTCGCTCGACCGGATCGCGAGGAGCTCGTTGCGGATCGACGCGAGGCGCTCCGGGCGCTCGGAGCTCATGTCGTTGAAGACCTCACGGGCCAGGTCCTCCTCGTTCTTCATCAGGTAGAACGTCGCGAGCTTCACCTGCGCCTTGCGCACCCCGCGGAGGCTGGACTCCTGCTCCTCGCTCTCGCTCTCGCGATCGACCTGGAGGAAGATCTGCAGCAGCTCCCGCGCGGCCGGGCTGTCCGTCTCGTACGCTAGCTCGTTGAGCGCGCAGAGGTCGTAGGCCGCCGTCTCGAGGATGAACGGGAGCTTCTGCGTGAACGAGACCCCGCCGTAGTACTTGAAGAAGCGGGCGAGCTCGATCGCCTGCCGCCCGTTGTCGAACTTGAGCGCCGCCTCCGCGAGCAGGCGGTACTGGTTGAGCACGTTGTAGGCGGTCCGCACGTCCTTGGCGTTGATCGTCGCCCGCAAGTACGTGTTGAAGAACTTCACCGAGAGGTCGAGGAGCGGCCGGTTGCCTCGCTCGAGCGCCGTCTCCGCGATGAGGCGCGTGTTGATCGCGATGAGGTAGTTCATGTCCCTCATCCGGTTGAGCGCCTCGCTGTAGAGCGTCTGGTACTGGCGCAGGATCTTCATCTCGAGCCAGTACCGACGCTCCGTGACCGAGTCGAGCACGGCGGGCGACATCGAGACGAAGTCCGCGTTGTGGGCGAGCTCGCCGTCGACCCGGAACCAGCGCTCCGGGAGCGCGCCGCGGACCTTCTGGTAGTCGAGCAGCAGCGTCCGCAGCGCGTCCGCGCTCGCCATCGAGACGCCCTTGTCCTTGTGCTCCATCGCGTTGAGCGCGACGTCGGCCAGCTGCTCGATCCCGCGGACCGCCTCACGCTGCTTGCGCTCCTCCGTCCAGCTCGCCCGCCGGCTCCCGATGACGTCGAGCGTGTGCTGGCGGATGCGGTCGACGATCTCGATGGGGTTGAGGAACGAGAAGACGAACGCGAAGTACGGCAGGAGGATCACGAGGCTCAGCCCGAGCATGACCATCGACACGATCGAGCCGACGATCGGCACGAAGCCGACCGTCGCGCCGTCGCCCATGTCGAAGAGCACGCTCACCGCGAGGCACTGCAGCGCGGTGACCACGAAGAAGCCCATCACCGCGAAGTTGATCGGCTCGGCGACGAACAGCTCGGTGATGCGGTGCGTGTACCGGTTCGACGCGAGCTCGACGACGATCGCCACGACCGTGATCGCGATGCCGAGCACGGCCGCGACGACCTCCGCCGCGTTGGAGATCGCGCCGAGCGCCGAGCTCGGGTTCGGGTTCAGCAGCAGCCCGAGCACCGCCGACGGATTCGCCTCGTCGTGCACGTCGAGCAGGAAGCTCAGCGCGAACACCGCGAACGACGCGCCGAGCAGGAGCGTGAAGGGCAGCAGCCAGATGCGGAACGGGCTCGCGCCCTGCTTGGACTCGCGTTCCATGGACCACGCGATCCTACTATGCTCGCGGCGTGAGGTCGCTCGGAGCCGCTCTCGTCGCGCTCGGACTGCTGGCCGCGGCCCCGCTCCGCGCCCAGCCCGAGGTGGACGGTGGACCGGCGACCGAGGCCCCAACCGCCGAGACGGTCTCCGGCCGCGGCTCGGAGCCGAGCGCCGCCGGCACGGACGCGACCGGCCTCGACCCGACGAGCCAGCCCCCCGCCCTCCAGACCGAGCACCCGCGGCCCACGGGACCCCCGATCGTCCCGCCGGGCGGCGTTCCCGAGGTCGGCGGGCCGAGCCCCGGCGAGCGCGAGCGCGAGCCCGACCCCACCCCGTCGCGCCCCCCGCTGCCCCCGACGCACTACGCGGTGGAGCTCCAGGTGCGGGCGTCGTTCCCCGAGGAGTCCAGCTTCCACCGCGCGCTCTCGGACCTCCGCTACCGCGGTGTCCGCGTCGTGCCCACGGGCTACGTCGGCGTGCAGATCCCGCTCGTCGAGTGGTTCTGGGTCGGCGGCCGCCTCGGGATGCGCGGCATGACCTGGGCGCACTTCGATCTCGAGGACGCCTCCGCGATCATGGCGGACGCCCTCGTGACGGCGCAGGTCCGGGTCGCCCTCGGGCGGGTCCTCGAGATCGGCGCGCTCGTCGGGGGAGGCGCCGGCGTCGTCGACGTCCAGGTCGGGGGCGTCGACGCCGCGCAGGTGGTAGGGCGCTTCGTGGCCGAGGGCTTCGTCGCCTTCCGCCTCGGCGACAACGCGTCTGTCGGACCTCGATTCGGCTGGGGATACGCGCAGTGGGAGGGGATGAACGCCTACGACCACGGCCTCGACCTCGGGGGCCCGTTCTTCGGGCTCGCGCTGGAGGGTCGCGAGTGAGGCGCCCCCTTGCCGTCGCGAGCTGGCTCGCGGTCACGGCCGTGCTCGTCACCTTGGCTTGCGATCCCGAGGACGGCCCGCTGCTGCTCTTCGCCGAGGACTTCGAGACGATCTGCGACGGGGCACCCTGCGGCTGGACGCGGACGAGCGGCGGCCCCGAGCAGGCGACGTGGGAGGAGACCCTCCACCCGGGCGAGCACGGCCTGCGCCTCACCGGCGAGGTGACCGTGCGCGGGCCGGCCGCGCCCGACTCGGCCCGCCGCCTTCGCGGGACCGTCGTCGAGGTGCAGCTCGCGCACCGCTGCGAGCTGGGCTCGACGCTGAGCGTGAGCGTCGTGTTCGAGGACGCCTCGACCGGCTCGCTGCGTGACGCAACGCTTCGTGTCCTCTCCGAGCCGGCGTGGACCGCGCCCGCGCAGACCCTCACGCTCCCCGATCCGCCCCTCATCGGGGGACGCGTCGTCGCGGTGATCCTGACGAAGGGCGGCGCGGGCGTGTGCGAGGTCGGCGACCTCACGGTGAACACCACCGAGCTCTGCCTCGACGGCTGCTGCTGAGGATCCCGCGGTATCGCGCGCGCTCCATTGACGCGGCGCCACGGGATCGTATGAAGGAAGGGTCGTCCTTCGCGCGGTCTCCCGCCGACGACCCTCTCCCTCCACCTCCGACGCTCAATGCGCAAGCGCAGCCAGCCCGGCGCCGCCGTCCGCGCCGCACTCCTCGTCGCCATCGCCGCGCTCGGCGCGCCCGCGCGTCCCTCCCGAGCCCAGCCGCCGGTCCGCGCGACCGACGAGCCCGCGCCGCGCGTGGCCGATCCGACGGTGGAGGCGCTCAGCCTCGCCCTCGATCGACGCATGACGGTCTGGCGCTCGGGGGACCGCGTCGTCTACGTCGCCCACTGCCGCAGCGCGCGCGGGGGCTGCGCCCAGCGCGCCGCGACCTTCGCCACGCTCATCGGCGAGGCGGCCCGCCGGCACGCGATCGATCCGTTCCTGCTCGCGGCCGTCGCGATCCGCGAGTCGGGGATGGACCCCACCGCGGCCGGCGCGGCGGGCGAGCGCGGCATCGTGCAGCTCCACCCCCGCGGCTCCGGATCGAGCGTCCGCTACGTGCAGTCCGAGGGGTACCGGCGCCGGTGCATGCGGCGGGCGGACGCGTGTCAAGACGAGGTGCTCGACGCCGGCGCGCGCCTGCTGTCCAACAGCATCATCCGCTGCGGCGGCGTGCGCGAGGGCCTCGGCGCGTACAACCGCGGCGCCTGCGGCCCGACCCAGTATGCGACGCGCGTGATGAACGAGCGTCAGCGACTCTTGCGGCTCGCGAAGACCGACGCGCGCAGCGTCGCCGAGATCGAGTAGGCGACGCTCACGCCGTCGCGGCCTGCGCGGGGGCGTCCAGGCCGACGAGCTCGCGGCTCACCTCGTAGAGGCGGTCGGCGAGCGCGTCGTCGTGCGCGTTCGGGTTGGGCGACTCCATCGGCCAGCCGCCCCGGTTCGCCGACTTCTCGCGGTACATCCCGAGCTGGCTGAAGTACGCGCCGGCGTGCTCGGGGACCGAGGGCGAGAGCGCCGCGTGGAGGCTCGTCTGCGCGCCCTCCCACGGCTCGATCATCCCCGCGAGGCGGAGGATCGGGCGCGCGATCGTGTTCTGCACCCACTCGGGCATCGTGTGCTTCACGAGCCCGGTGCGGACCCAGCCCGGGTGCACGCTGACCGCGGTCACGCCGGTGCCGTCCAGGCGGCGCGAGAGCGCCCGCGCGTGGAGCAGGTTGGCGAGCTTCGACTGCGCGTAGGCCTCCCATCCGTCGTAGGGCCGGCGATCGAAGTGGAGGTCCTCGAAGACGATCTCGCCTTTGCGGCCCTGCGCGACGTCGTGGTAGCAGCTCGAGAGGATCACGACGCGCGAGGGGGCGGCCGCGCGGAGCGCGTCGAGCAGGAGCTCCGTCAGGAGGAAGTGGCCGAGGTGGTTGACCCCGAGCTGCATCTCGAAGCCGTCCTCGGTGCGCCGCTCGGGGGTGTTCATCACGCCGGCGTTGTTGATCAACCCGTCGAGGCGGTCGTAGTCGGCGAGGAAGCCCTCGGCGAACGCGCGGACGGAAGCGAGGCTCCCGAGGTCGAGCGCGCGCGCCTCGAGGCGCGCGTCCGGCTGCTCGGCCCGGATCTCCGCGATGCGCGCGTTCGCCTCCTCGACGCGGCGGCAGGCGAGGATGACCGACGCCCCCTGCGAGGCGAGCTGGCGCGCCGTGACGAGGCCGATGCCCGAGTTCGCGCCCGTGACCACGTAGCGCTTGCCGGTCAGGTCGAGCTCGAAGAGGGCAGGGTCGCACACGTGGGGCTTGGGCATCGGTTCACCTCGGGGTTGGACGGCCATAAGCGACCGCTGGTCATCTAATAGGAGCCCACCGGTCTCTTGTCAATCGGTTCGCGACCAGGCATACCGTGGAGGTGCCTCGCGCCTACCAGCGGGCCCGCCGCCCCGAGGAGAAGGCGGAGCGGACCGCGCAGATCCTCGACGCCGCGCGCGCGCTGATGGGGGAGCGCCTCGACTCGAGCGCGCTGAGCCTCCGCGCGCTGGCCGAGCGGGCGGGGATGGCGAAGTCCAACGTCTACCGCTACTTCGAGAGCCGCGAGGCGGTGCTGCTCGCCCTGCTCTCGGACGAGACCCGGGCGTGGGCCGGCGAGGTGGTCGGCGCGCTCGACGCGATCGATCGCCAGGCCCCGCGGCGCGAGCGGCTCGACGCCGTGGCCGCCTCGGTCGCCGCCCTCACCGCGCGTCGGCCCGTGATGTGCCAGCTCCTCAGCGTCCTGCCCTCGACCCTCGAGCACAACACGTCCTTTGCGTCCATCCAGGCGTATAAGCTCGACTCGATCGCGCTGATCGGCGGGCTCGCGACCGCGATGCGCGGCGCGGTGCCCGAGCTGACGCTGGAGCAGCACGCGCGCCTCCTGCACCACGGCCTCAGCCTCATCATCGGCGGCTGGCCCCTCGCGAGGCCGTCCGAGATCACCCAGCGCGTGCTCGAGGAGACGCCGGAGCTCGCGCCCTACGCGCACGCGTTCGAGGCGGATCTGCGCGAGGCGGTCGGGCTGCTCGCCCGCGGCATGCTGTAGCTGCCAGCGCCCAGACGCAGCGACGCCCGCCGGCGTGAGCCAGCGGGCGTCGGGAGGGTCGATCCGCGAGCGAGGCCCTACTCGTGGCCCGCGCCCCGGCGGAGGTACGCCGGGATGTCGAGGACGGCCTCGTCGTGGAGCGCGGTCGCCCCGAAGGCTCGGCCCCCGACGCGGCTCTCCGCGAGCGAGACCTGCTCGGGCGCGACCGACCGGCGGCGCGGCGCGCTCGCACGCATCGGCGCGACCGAGGCGCGACGGGCCGGGGAGTGCGCGGCCACCGGGATGCTCGGGCGGCTCGTGCGGGTCGCCGCCTGCTTGACCGCCTCCTCGACGTCGCACGCCTGCCCGTCGAAGCCGGTCGCGATGACCGTGACCTTGACGATGTCGCCCATGTCCATGTCGGTGACGAGGCCGAAGATGATGTTCGCGTCCTCGTGCGCCTCCTGCTGGACGAGGCTCGCCGCCTCGTTGATCTCACGCAGCCGAACGTCCGGGCCCGCGGTGAAGTTGATGAGGATGCCGGTCGCCCCCTCAACGCTGACCTCGTCGAGGAGCGGCGAGTTGATGGCCATCTCGGCCGCCTCGATCGCGCGACGCTCACCCTTGCCGTAGCCGGTGCCCATGAGCGCGCGGCCCATGTCGCTCATGATCGTCTTCACGTCGGCGAAGTCGACGTTGATCATGCCGCTGTGCGTGATGAGGTCGCTGATGCCGCGCACCGCCTGGACGAGGACGTCGTCGGCGCGCTGGAACGCCTCGAGGAGCGACATGTCGTCGTCGTCGAGGCTGAGCAGCTTCTGGTTCGGGATCGTGATGATCGTGTCGACCGACTGCGCGAGCTCGTCGATGCCGGACTCGGCGTTCTTGCCGCGGCGCCGCCCCTCGAAGAGGAACGGGCGCGTCACGACGCCGACCGTCAGCGCGCCCATGTCCCGCGCGATCTGCGCGATGATCGGCGCGCCCCCGGTGCCCGTGCCGCCGCCCATGCCGGCGGTGATGAACACCATGTCGGTGCCCTCGAGCAGCTCGCTCACCCGCTGCACGTCCTCGAGCGCGGCCTTGCGACCGACGTCCGGGTTCGCGCCCGCGCCGAGCCCCTTGGTGAGGGCCGTGCCGAGCTGGATCTTCGTGGGGGCGAGGTTCGCGTCCAGGGCCTGCATGTCCGTGTTGGCCGCGATGAACTCCACGCCCTCGAGGCCGCTCTGGATCATGGTGTTCAGCGCGTTGCCACCGCCGCCGCCAACACCGACGACCTTGATGCGCGCCTGCATCTCCGCGTCATCCGCGAACTCGATCGAGATACCCATCGAATCTTCCTCCCTGCGTCGACCGTCCCCGGGTTCGCCCTCCCGCGGGATCGCTCGTCGTAACTCTTCTTGCTATCGAACTCTCGCGCCGAGGCTCAGAACACCTCGCGGAACCACTGCCCGAGCTTGCTGCCCCAGCCGTCCCCGCGGGCCGGCACCGGCATCACGTCCTCGACCGGCGGGGCGGACCGGATCCGCTCGGCGCCGTACTTCACGAGGCCCACGCCGGTCGCGTAGGCCGGGCTCTTCACCACGTCCATCAGCCCGCCCACCGCGGTCGGCGCGCCGCGCCGCACGGGGAGGCCCAGGATCTGCTCGGCCAGCTCCGGCATCCCGTCGAGCTGGGTGGTGCCGCCGGTGATCACCGCGCCGCTCGCGAGCATGTCGGCGAAGCCGGTCTCCGCGATCACGTGCGAGACCGCGCTGAAGATCTCCTCGACCCGGGGCTCGATGATCTGGCAGAGCACCTGGCGCGGGAGGACCCGCGGCGCGCGCCCGCCGACCGACGGGACCTCGATGGTCTCTTCGTCGTCGACCATCGCGGTGGCCGCGCAGCCGTACTTGATCTTGATGCGCTCGGCCTCGGCCATCGGCGTCCGCAGCCCGGTCGCGATGTCGTTGGTCAGGTTCAGCCCGCCGATCGGGATCACGCTGGTGTGCACCACCGCGCCGTCGACGTAGATGATGAGGTCAGTGGTGCCGCCGCCGATGTCGATCAGCGCGACGCCGATCTCCTTCTCGTCCTCGCTGAGCACCGCCTCGGCGCTGGCGAGCGGCTCGAGCACCATCTCGGCGACGTGGAGCTCGCAGCGCTCGGCGCACTTGGTGATGTTCTGCGCGGCCGAGCTGGCCGCGGTGACGAGGTGGACGCGCGCCTCGAGGCGCACGCCGCTCATCCCGACCGGCTCGCGGATGCCGTCCTGGTCGTCGACGATGAACTCCTGCGGGAGCACGTGGATGACCTGGCGGTCGCCCGGCAGCGGGATGGCCTTGGCCTGCTCGAGCACCCGGCGGACGTCCTCGGCGGACACCTCGCGGGTCGCGATCGCGGCCACGCCCTCCTGGTTGAGACCCCGTACGTGGCTCCCCGCGATGCCCGCGAAGACCGACGCGATCTCCACCCCCGCCATCGTCTCGGCCTGCTCGATGGCTGCGCGGATGGCCTGAACCGTCGACTCGATGTTGACGACGACGCCCTTGCGCAGCCCCTTGCTCGGCACGGACCCGATGCCGATGATGTCCAGCCCCTCGTCGGTGACTTCGGCGACGATGGCACAAACCTTCGTCGTCCCGAGGTCGAGCCCAGCGATGATTTCGTTCTCGGACATCCGTGTCTTGCTCCTCGGGGCCTAGCCCCACAGGCAGCACTACAGGAGCCGATCGGCGCGGCCAAATTTCGTGCAAGATGATCGGTGATGGCGCGCTGCCCTCAGTGCCACCGCGACGTCGGCGGGGTCCGCTTCTGCCCCTACGACGGCACGCCGCTCGCCCACGTCGGGCGGGTCGGTCCGGCGCGCGAGCTGGTGGTCGGCGACGTCGTGGACGGGCGCTACGCGATCGAAGAGGAGCTCGGCCGCGGCGCATCCGGCACGGTCTACCGCGGGCGCGCGCTCGCGCTCGACGCGCCCGTCGCGCTGAAGGTGCTGCACCCGGAGCTCGCGGCGCGGCACCGCTCGGTCTCTCGCTTCGCGCGGGAGGCGCGCGCGTCCAGCCGCGTCGACCACCCGAACGTCGTCCGGGTCTACGACTTCGGGTTCGCCGAGCACGGCTACTACTTCCTCGTGATGGAGCTGCTCGACGGGCGATCCGTCGCGGAGCTGATGGAGGACGGAGACGCCCACCCGAGCCGCGCCATCCGCTGGCTCGACCAGGTCGCCCGCGGCGTCGCCCGCGCGCACGCGCTGGGCGTCATCCACCGCGACCTCAAGCCCGCGAACGTGGTCGTGACCCGCGGCGACGGCGATCACGTGACGGTGGTCGACTTCGGCCTGTCCAAGCACGTGGGCGGGCTCGAGGCGCTGCGCCTCACCCAGGCCGGCACGCTGGTCGGCACGCCGGAGTACATGCCGCCCGAGCAGTGGATGGGCGGCGAGGTCGACGCGCGGGTCGACGTCTACGCGTTCGGCGTGATGGCCTACGAGCTGTTGACCGGACGCCTGCCGTTCGACGGCGCGACCCTCGTCGTGCTGATGCAGCAGCACCTGAACGAACGCCCTCCCCCGATCATGGTCACGCTCCCCAGCGGCCTCGCCCCGCTGATCGAGCGCTGCCTCGAGAAGGCCGCCGACGATCGTCCGCGCGACATGGGCGAGGTCGCCGAGACGCTCGGGCGCATCCTCGAGGAGCTCGACGCGGTCGAGCCGAACCCGCTCCCCGCCGCGCCGATGACCGAGCTGGTCCTCGCCGATCTCGGCGCGCTCCGCGCCGCGGACTTGGTCGAGGAGATCGATCGACTCCGCCGCGTGCGGGCGCGCCGGCTGACCGAGGTCGCCGCCTCGCTGGGGGACCGCCGAGCGGCGTGGGACGCGCACGTCGACGCGATCGCCCAGCTCGAGCGGGACGCGGAGCTGCGCGCCCGCGAGCGCGCGCTGCGTCAGGTCGAGCTGGAGGAGCGGCGCGGCGCCCGCGCGGCCGAGGAGGCGCGGCGCAGGCACGCGCTCGTCGAGGCGAGCCTCCGCGTCGCCGTCCACCGCGAAGGCCTCGACGCCGCCGCGCTCGACGACGATCCTGTCGCCGCGCCCGACCCGCAGACGGCCCACCGCGAGCTGCACCGCGCGGACGCGGAGCTCGCGCGCTTCCTCTCGACGTCCGACCCCGAGCTCATGGCGCGGTGGGACGCGGCCGACGCCGCGCGCCGCGCCTGCGACGCCGCCGACGAGGTACTCCAGGACGCCTACGACCGCCTCGAGGAGGCGCTGCGCTCGGACCCGGAGGGGCGAGAGCTCGTCTCGCAGCTCACGGCGGTCGACGGGGCGATCGTGGCCTACCGTGCTCAGCTCCGGCGAGCACGCGAGCGCGCCTACCAGTAGTCGCGGACCATGTCGTCGGCCCCGCGAGCCCTCGCGCGACGGCGTCGCCCGCTCGAGGGCGACGTCACGGCGCTGCGCCCGGCGCGCCGCCTGCGGCCGGACCTCGGGCCCTCGCGTGGGGCGCGGGGCTCCGCCTCCTCCTCGTCGGACCCCGGCGACTCGCTCGCCGCGACCTCGCCCTCGCTCGCCGGCGCGCCGTCGGTGCCCGCGGCCTCGACCGAGGCTTCGTCGGTCGCGCCCGGCGTCGCGTCGGGCTCGTCCACGACGCTCGGCTGCGCGGCGGCCCGCGGCGGGTCTGCGCCCACCGGCAGCTCCTGGATCGGCCCAGGCTCCGGCCCTCGATCCGCCGCCTCGACGGCTGACCCGCGCTCCGCGGTGAGGTAGAGGCTCGCCGCGACCCCGACCAGGCCGAGGAGCGCCAGCCCGCCGGCCACGCCGAGCATCAGCCAGCTCGCGCGCGGGCGCGGCGCCGGCTCGACCGCGAGCGGGGTCGGCGTCGGGGCCGACGCGGTGATCTCCTCGAGAGACGCCGGGTCCATCGCGATCGTGTCGAGCGCCGAGACCTCGAGGGAGCCGTCGGGCCGACGCATCGCCTCGAGCCGCGCGCGCACCTCGTCCGCGCTCGCCGGCCGGGCCTCGGGCGTCTTCTGGAGCAGCTCCTCGACCAGGTCGACCAGCTCGTTCGGGAGCCCCTGCACCGAGAGCCGAGGCGGGGGCTCCTTGAGGTGCTTGCCCATCAACAAGACGGGGTGCGAGTCCCAGAACGGCAGCTCGCCGGCCAGCATCTCGTGGAGCAGCACGCCGAGCGAGTAGAGGTCCGCGGCGGGGCCGATGAAGCCGCCGGCCGCGCCCTCCGGGCTGATGTACGCGGGCGTCCCCACGATCGTCCCGGTCGCGGTGAGCTTGCGCGAGCCCGGCTCGAGGGTGACGCCGTCGAGCAGCCGCGCGATGCCAAAGTCCAGCACGCGCACCGTGCCGTCTTCGCAGACAAACACGTTGTCGGGCTTGAGGTCGCGATGGACGATCCCCTCGTGGTGCGCCGCGCCGAGCGCGTGCGCGATCTGGACCGCGATCCGCACGGCCTCCGCCGGCGGGACGGCCCCCCGCGTCTCGATCCGATCGCCGAGGCTCACCCCCTCGAGGAGCTCCATGACGAGGAACACCTCGCCGGCCTCCGACTGCCCGGACTCGTGGACCTGCACGACGTAGGGGCTGTCGATCCGCTCGAGGAGCTCGCACTCGCGCAGGAAGCGCCCGCGCGCGACCGCGCTGCTCTCCAGCTCCGGCTTGATGATCTTCAGCGCGACCCGACGGAGCGACTCCTGGTGCTCGGCCGCGTAGACCGTCCCCATCCCGCCCTCGCCGAGGAGCCCGAGGAGCCGGTAGCGTCCCCCGACCACGCGCTCCATCATCGTGCCGGAGTCGCCGTCCCCGACGACCAGGGCGGCGCCGTCGTGGGGGCAGTGGGTAACCTCGGGGTCCCAGAACGGCTCACCGCAGGTCGGACAGACCGCGTGGGGTGCCTCCCAAGACCGCTGCGAAGCCGGCACGAGCCAGGAGTGTAACCCACGCGGCGGGCCCGATCCGCCCCGCGAAGCGCCCCGGCGAGCTGCTACCCTAGCGGGCCCATGCCGGTGTGCCCCACATGCGGAGAGGACTCCGGGGAGGCGGCGTTCTGCCCGCACGACGGCACGCCCCTGTCGCACGTCGGAAAGGGCCTGGCCAACATGCCGGTCGTCGGCGACGTGGTGGACGGGCGCTACCGCATCGACGAGAAGCTCGGCCGCGGCGGTATGGCGGTGGTCTTCCGCGCCCACAGCGCCGCGCTCGGGCGAGACGTCGCCCTGAAGGTCCTGTTCCCCCGGTGGGCCGAGGACCGCAAGACCGTCGCCCGGTTCGCGCGCGAGGCCCGCGCGACCTCGCGCATCGATCACCCCAACGTCATCCGCGTGTTCGATTTCGGCTACGCGGAGGCCGGCTTCTACTTCCTCACGATGGAGCTGCTGGCCGGGCGCCCGCTCGAGGACCTCGTCCAAGAGAGCGCGCCGCTCCGGCCGGCGCGGGCGATGCGGCTGCTCCTCGAGATCGCCGACGGCATGGCCCGCGCCCACGAGCTCGGGGTGATCCACCGCGACCTCAAGCCCGACAACGTGATGGTCGACACCTCGGCCGGGATCGAGCGGGTGACGATCGTCGACTTCGGCCTCTCGAAGATCGAGGAGGGGAGCACGGCCCTGCTCACCGGCGAGGGCGACGTCATCGGGACGCCCGACTTCATGGCGCCCGAGCAGTGGCAGGGCCGCAACGTCGACGCGCGCGCCGACGTCTACGCGTTCGGGATCATGGCCTACGAGATGCTTTCCGGGCAGCTGCCCTACGGTGGCGACAACCTCATCCAGAAGCTGCAGCAGCACCTCTACGCCATCCCGCTCGCGCTCGCCGATCACCCGGGCCTGGCGGAGCTCCCGGCCGGCCTGTCGGACCTCGTGATGCGGTGCATGGCGAAGGACCCGCTCGATCGGCCGGCGCACATGGGGCAGGTCCTCGCGCGCCTCGCCGCGATCGAGGAGGCGTCGCGCCAGGCGAGCGCCGAGCCGACGAAGCTCGGGCTCCCGATGATCGCGCCTCAGGCCACGCAGATCGTGCAGCTCGACGCGATCCGCCCGATGGGCCGGCTCGAGCTCCTCAACGAGCTCGCCCGACTCGAGCGCGTGCGCCAGGGGCGGCTGGTGGAGCTCGTCCCGCGGGTGTTCGCCGGGCCGGTGCCCGCGCGGATCGCCTCCGAGCTGGAGGCGCTCGAGGCGAGCGAGGCCGCGCTCGAGGCGGCCGAGCAGGAGCTCGCGCTGGCCGAGGCCGCGCTCAAGGAGGCGCAGCGCGCGCACCGCACGCGGGAGGCGGAGCTCCGCGCCCGGCTCGTCGAGGCCAACCTGACCCTGGCGGTCGCGCGGCACGCCCTGCCCGGCGAGCTGACGAACCCGCAGGCGGCGCTGCCGGCCGACACGATCGCGATGAGCCCGTCCGACTCCGTGCCGCCCGCAGCCGACGACGGCGAGCTCGGGTCGGCCCAGGCGATGGTCGAGCGCGCGGAGCGCCGGCTCGCCGCCCTGGTGCGCGAGCCCGACCCGGCGATCCTCGAGTCGGAGGCGCGCTTCGAGCGGGCCTGTGGCGCGCGCGAGGCGGCGCGGCCTGCCCTCGCGGCCCGCTACGCGGAGCTCGAGCGGCTCCTGCGCCTCACTCCCGGTGGCGATCCGTCGGCGTTCGACGAGCTGCGCGCGATCGACGCGATGGCCGACGCGCTCTCCATCCGCCTCGCGGCCCAGCCGACGGGTTGATCCTCGGCTCGCCTCAGCCCTCGGGCGGCGCGGGCTCGACCGCGGCATCGGCGGCGGCGCTCGGCGCGTCGTCGTCGCGCACGCGCACGGTGACCCGGTCCGGCCGGCGCTCGTTGTCGAGGTAGACGTAGCGTGCGCGCGCGCCGCGCTCCGCCAGCTCGTCCAGCACGGTGCGCAGGCGCTGGAGCTTGGCGCGGAACGGCCCATGGCCGAGGCGCACGTAGGTCGCGTCC
>JAUHXR010000250.1 GCA_030426845.1 Polyangia bacterium
TCGCGCCGGTGGTGCGGCGGCTCGCGGGGGACCGGCGCGTGCTGACGGCGGATCACGACGTCGCGCGCATCAGCGGCGACGGCGCGCGGCTCCTCGACGCGTTGACCGGCTGACCGGCTGGCCGTCTTCAGCGGATCGAGAGCGCGAGGGTCGTGCAGGTCACCCCGAGCTGCGACACCCGCGTCGGCGTCTCCTGGCCTCGGACGCCGGTGATCACCTGGTCGGGCGCGCACGCCTGGCTGAACGGCGAGGTCGTCGTGCCGAGGGAGCCTCGGAACGGCGTGAACCCGGCGGGGGCGATCGTGAGCCTCCAGCGCATCAGGCCGGTGAAGCCGATCGACAGCTCGGCGCAGGCGAGGCGGACGCGGTCGACGCTGAAGTCCGCGTCGCCGGAGACCCCCACCGCGAAGCTCTCGCCCGGACACACCTCGCGGAAGGTCTCCGCGCCAGGCCGCCCATGGGCCGCGCCGTCGACCGGCGTGCCGCGGCGCACGCTGTACTCGTGGAGGAGCGGGTCGGTGTTCTCGACGAACACCATGTTCGCGCAGATCGGGCGGAGCTGCTCCAGCGTGCTCGGCGCCTGACCGGCGAGGCCGATGAGCGCCGCGCCGTCGGGGCACGGATCCGCGAACGGCGTGCCGCCGCCGTTGCCAGACGGCCCGAGGTCGACGCTCGTCGGGCGCGCGATCCCCGTAGGGCAGCCCTCGTCGACCGTCCCGTTGCAGTTCTCGTCCGTGCCGTCGCAGACCACCTCGGGCATCCCGAGGCCCGGGCAGGTGCACATCATCGGCGCGGTGCAGAAGAAGCCGTCCATGCCGCCGCAGTCCAGGCCAAGGCAGTCCGCGTCGTCGCAGTCGGTCATCCCGTCGCAGTCGTCGTCCGCGCCGTTGCCGCAGCTCCGCTCGGTGAAGCCGTCCGGGCACGGGCAGACGCTCGCCGCGCACACCACCGGGCCGGGGCCGCACTCGGCGCCGTCGCACTCCGGGTCGGCGCAGTCGGTCATCCCGTCACAGTCGTCGTCGATCCCGTCGCCGCAGCTCGTCTCGGCTGCCTCCGATCCGCACGAGCACGTCCCGTTGCCGCAGAGGAGGCCGTCGACGTTGCAGATCCGGCCGTCGCAGTCCGGATCGTCGCAGTCGGTGATCAGGTCCCCGTCGTTGTCGATCCCGTCGCTGCAGATCGTCTCGACGTCGCTCGGCCCCGCGTCGGTCCCGCCGTCGGGCGCGCCCGAGTCGCGCCCCACGGTGTCCCCGTCGCGGGTCCCCCCGTCCCGTCGGTCGCCTGCGTCGCGGCCGCCCCCGGCGTCGAGGTCGCGCTGCCCCACCCGGCCCGCGGTGCAGCCGAGGGCGGCGAGGAGCGGCAGACAGATCCACGTGGTCGCGCGCATCGCGCCCGGATCATAGCAGCCGCGGCGCGCGGCTCATCGAGGCTCCGGCACGGGATAGAGCCCCTCGAACCGCGGGTCGCGGGGGAACCGCAGCGCCTCGCGGTGGATCTTGAGGTCGCGGCGCACCCGGAGCGCCTCCTCCCGCTTCGCGTTGAACGCGGCGACCCGCGCCGGGCTCGGGTCCGCGTCACACCGCTCGCCGAGCAGCTCGAGCTCGAGCAGGGCGACGTTGACCCGGTCCTCGGCGCGGGAGAGCGCGTGGGCCATCTCCTCCAAGATCTCCTGCTCGATCGACGGCGCGTGGAGCCGCACGTCGTACCGCTTGCGCAGCCGCTCGAGGTAGACGGACTCGCGCCCCTCGTCGACGAGCTGGCGTACGAGCGACCTCCAGGCGGGCTCGGAGCTCACGGCCAAAGGTTACCGCGCGCAGGGCGCCCGCCCAGGTCGTCACGATCGAGAATTCGACCCCTTGACGTTTTTTCGACCTGGAGTCAGATTCCGTGCATGAAGCCGCTCGCTGACGGGGTCTTCACCCGAGCCGCCCCGCTCGCTCTCCTCGGCGCCGAGATGGGCACCCGCATGACGGTGCTCCAGGTGGGCGACGGGCTGATCCTCTACTCGCCGGTGAAGGTCGACGACGCGCTCGCGGCCGAGATCGACCAGCTCGGCGAGGTCCGCTGGATCGTCGCGCCCAACCTGTTCCACCACCTGTACGCGCGGCGCGCGAAGGAGCGCTGGCCCGACGCCGAGCTGCTCGTCGCCCCTGGGCTCCTGGAGAAGTCGCAGCGCCTCACGGGCGGCCAGGTCCTGGACGCCGCCAGCCCCCCCGAGGCGTGGCGCGGCGTGGTCGACGTCCACCTCGTCGGCGGGATGCCCAAGCTGAACGAGCTCGTGCTCTACCACCGCGACGCGCGCGCGCTGGTGGTGTGTGACTTCCTTTTCAACCTCAACGAGGGCGGCGCGTGGACGCGCACGTTCTTGTCGATCATGGGCGCCTACGGCGGGCCGCGGCAGAGCCGGCTGCTGCGCTCGGTGATGCGCGACAAGGACGCCGTGCGCGCGAGCCGCGACATCATGCTCGGCTGGGACTTCGACGCGCTGAGCCTCACCCACGGAGACACGCTCGAGGCGGGTGGCAAGGACGCCCTCGCCTCCGCCAGCGCCTGGCTCGGCTGAACGTGGGCCGCAAGCCCACCGCGCGCCGGACGGGATCGGCCGACGCGGGCGATCCCGACGCCGGCGCTCCCGACGCGCGCGATCCCGATGCCGACGATCACGACGCGGGCGATCCCCACGCGGGCGATCGCGAGACGGATACGCGCGAAACCCGCGATGCCGACACGGACGCGCTGGACGACGCCACCCGCGCGCGACTCGCTCGCAAGGCGCGGCGCCGGGAGGCCAAGCGGCGGCGCATCCTCGCCGCGGCGGCCGACGAGCTGCTCGACGCCGGGGTCGACGGGCTCACCGTCGCCTCGGTCGCCGCCCGCGCCGACCTGAGCAAGCCGGCGGTCTACTACTACTTCGCGTCCCGGGAGGCGCTGCTCGCGGGGCTCCTCGTGGACGGCTTCCGGCGCGAGACCGAGGCGATCCTCGGGGCGGTCGCGGCCGCGCCGGACGGAGTCGGCGCCCTCGTCGCCACCCTCCGCGCCTACGTCGGGTTCTACGAGGGCGACCTCGCGACGTACCGCACCCAGCAGGCCTGGGCCCTGCGCGCGGGCTCGCATACCGAGCTGCTGAAGCGCGAGGTCTACCCGCTCTCCTGGGCGCTGATGAGCGAGGTCGAGGCCAAGCTGGCCGCCGACCGCGCGCGAGGTCGCCTGCACGCCGACGCCGACCCGCGCCGCCTCGCGAACCTCGCGATGATGCTCGGCCACGGCCTCGTCGGGGTCTATGCGGGGATGGACGCGCTGGGCGGGGAGCTCCGCTTCGACCTGGGCGCCTTGCTCGACGAGGCGGAGCGGACCCTGCGACGCGCCTGCGCACCGAAGAGATCCCGGCGGAGCTGACGGCGCGTACGCCGAGGCTCAGCGGTTGCAGGTGAGCGGGCGGAACCGCAGCGTCGTGAGGACCGCCTCCGTGCCGACGGTGTAGAGCAGGCCGCCGGCGGAGTCGTCCGGGCGGATCACGATCTCCATCGCGTTCACCACGGAGGTGTCCTCCATCCGCACCAGCCGCACCCGGGGCGACGACAAGATGACGTACAGCATCGATCCATCGCTGAGCGGGACCAGGGCCTCCGTCTCGTTGCTTGCGAGCCGACCCACCGGGCGGGCGGGCTCCAGCTCGTTCAGATCGAGCAGGAGGTCCAGGCGGAGCGGGCGCTCGTTCGCCACGCGGTCGAGGCGCCAGCCCTCGGGGGCGTCGCGGAGGAGCAGCAGCCCGCCGCGGAGCCGATCGGGGGCCGCGCTCACGCTCGTCCGGTAGGGGAAGGGACCGACCCGCTCCACGCGCCCGGACTCGGCGCGCTCCACGAACACCTCGTCCTCGCGCACGGCCAGCGCCATCGGGGCGAGCCCCGCCTGATGGACGACCTCGGCCCGGACGAGGTCGTCGGTCGCGGTCGTGAAGAGCGGCTCGGCCGCGATCGTGTCGGGGTCCTCGAACCCGGTGAGCGCGAGCACGTCGCGCGCGCCGGAGGCGGTAGGGAGCGTGAGCTCGAGACTGTCCACCCGGGTCTGGGAGAAGCCGCAGTCGGCGCGCCCGGTGCCGGGGGTCTCGACGATCCGACCGTTGGCCGCGTCGGCGTCGTAGCTGGTGAGGTAGCAGCGCTCGGCGTGCCACGAGAGGAAGCCCGCCTCGCCGGCTAGCCAGCGCGTGGCGCCCGCCCCCTCGAACGGCTCGAGGATCCGACCGACCCCCGCGGTGCTCACGACCGCGCCTTGGAACGAGTCGACCGCGCGGACGTTGGCGCCAACCACCGCCCGGGTGAGGAGCGACGCGCGCGCGCCCACCGAGCCGCCCTGGAGCCGAGAGAACCCGGATCGAGCCGTCGCGAGGTCCACCGGGACGCCGACCGACCAGCGGCACGGCAGCGTCGCGGTGATGTCGCCCGCGTCGGGCGGAGGCGGGGGCGGAGGCGGCCCCGGCAGGTCGAGCTCGGTCCGCGCCCCGCAGCCGAGCAGCGCGAGCGCGAAGACGAGGAGCGAGCGGCGCACGCCCCGACTCTCCCCCATGCGCGAGCGCTTCGGGAAGGGGACAGTCCGAACTTTTTTGAACTTTCGCGGCCCGACCGCGCCGCGCGCCGAGGCTCCGCGGAGGGGACGGTCCGCGCTCTCCGAGCTCTCGCAGCGCTCGCCACCGCGGTGCGCCTTGGCGGCCCGGCCGCGCGGTACGCCTTCGTAGCCCGGCCGCGCGGTACGCCTTTGCAGCGCTCGGCCGCGCGGTGCGCCCTGGCAGCGCTCGCCTCCGCGGTGCGCCTTGGCGGCTCGGCCGCGCGGTACGGCTTCGTGGCCCGGCCGCGCCGTGCGCCCTCGTGGTCCGGGCGCGCTGTGCGCGTTCGCGCCCGGTTGGGCTGTTCACGTAGGCGGCCGGGCCGCGGGACATGCGCCACCGAGGGGGGTCGATCAGCAGGCGTCGCGCGCCGCGCGGCGGCGGGCCTTGTCGAGCTTGCGGAGGATCCGGGCCACGCGGTGGTCGCGATCGGCCGCGCCCTCCGCCGCGGTGGTCGCCTGGGCGTGCACCAGCGCGGCGTCGAGGTCGCGCAGGCGGTGCTCGTAGAGCTTGGCGAGCGCGAGGTGGAAGCGCGCGGCGCGCAGGGCGTCGTCGCCCGCCGCCTCGAGGCCGCGGTGGAGCAGCTCGCGCCGCGCGGGCTCGTCGTCCCGCTGCCGGGCCAGCTCCGCCGCGAGCCACAGCGCGTCCGCCGTCACGTCGCGCGGCCCGCCCCCCTCCGCCGCCGCCTCGGCGTAACGGCGCGCGCGATCGGCGTCGGCGGCCCTCGCCGCCACCGCCGCGACCCCGAGCTGATCGGCCGGCTCGTGCTCGGGCGCCAGCCGGTCGTAGCGCTCGGCGAGGGTGCCGAGGATCGCGGCGAGCGCGATCACGTCGTTGGCGTTGTGCTCGATCACGGGCGCGAGGGTGGAGCCGTCGGCGCCGCGCACGAACTCCCAGAAGAGGTCGGGGATCTCGGCGCCGTCCACGTCGCGCTCGCGCCGCATGCCGAGGACCTGCTCCTCCATGTTCACGAGGCGCACCTGCCCGAGGCGCCGCTTGAACACGCGGCGCGCGCAGTGCAGCAGGTCGAGGTGCGCCGCCGGGACCTGGACCGGCACGCGGTTCATCACGAAGCGGCTCCGCAGCAGCGGCCAGTCGTAGCTCTTGCCGTTGTAGGTGACGACGCCGCTCGCGGCCTCGATGCGCTCGGCGAGGCGCGCGAGCATCGGCGCCTCCTCGCCCGGCGCCTTGAGCAGGAGCTGCTCGACGCAGAGCGACTCGTCCTCGAACCACGCGAGCCCGATGAGGAAGGGGATCGTCCCCGTGCCGCCGGAGAGGCCGGTCGTCTCGGTGTCGAGGTAGAGCAGGCGCCGCGGATCGACCGCCGCGAGCTCCGGGTCGAGCGCGAGCTTCGCGAGGGTCCGCGGGCAGGCGTCGAGCGCGCTCGCCACCGCGACGCGGCCGTGGTGGTGCGCCGGCTCGAGGTAGCAGCGCACGCGGTGCATCCGGCCGTGGGGCGTCTGGATCTCCTCGCCCGGCAGCGGCTCGGCCGGCCTCGGCGGCGCCGCCTCCGCCTTCGCGCGGAGGCGCCGCTTCTCGTCCGAGATCATCTGCGAGAGGAGCCCGCGCAGCTTGCTGACCCGCGCGACCCGCGCCTCGTCCTCGGGGATCTGGCTCCCCGCATCGACGAGCGGCGTGTCGACCGGCGGCCCATCGGTCCCCGAGCCGACGTGCGAGCCGGGGCCAGCGCTCCGCAGCCGGGCGAGCCGGCGCTTCAGCGACATCGCGCGCCTCCGTCGATCACCGTCATCAGTGAGTCCTCGGGACGCCGAGCGCGTCGAGGAGCGCGAGGGCGAGCGCCTTGCGCCCGGGCCCCCGGTGCGCGCCGGGCCGCGCGGCGACCTCGCCCACGTCCGGCCCGATGCACGCCGGGCAGCCCGTCCCACAAGGGCAGCTCTCGATCAGCGCGCGGGTGCGCCGCAGGAGCGCCTCGCGCTCGACGAAGAGGCGCGACGCCAGCCCCACGCCGCCCGGCACGTGGTCGTAGACGAAGAGGGTCGGGTCGAAGCCCGGACCGCCGCCCTCCCCCGCCGAAGGCGGCGCGTCCTCGTCGCTACGATCGCCGAGGGTCTGGCCGAGGTCGCGCGGATCGCACATCAGGCCGACCGCCGCGGTGAGGTGCAGCGCGTTGCCGATCCCGCGGAGCGCGTCGAGCGCCACCGCCCGGCCCACGATCTGGCCGTCGGGATCCAGGAGCGTGCGCACGGTGTCCTCGGGGACCGTCAGCCAGAAAGACGTCGTGTGCATCTGCATCTCGGGCAGGCGGACGTCGCCGTAGCCCACGTTCTCGTGGGTGTGGAACTTGATCTTCTTGTAGCCGACGACCTTCTCGACCACCGAGACGTCGCCGTGGCCCGCCCCGAGGCCGCCCGACGCCCCGAGCTTGACCCAGGCGCCGTCGTCCTCGCCGAGCACGTTGACCTTCGTGTAGGTCATCGCGTCGGTGTAGTAGTCGGGCTCCACCTTGCGCACGTAGGCCTTGTGGTTCTCGAAGTCGAGCCGCTCTACCTGGTACTGCTCGCCCTCGTGCTGATAGATGGCCTGCTCGTGCAACATCGTGTGCGTGCTGCGCCAGTCCATCTCCGCGATCGTCTTGTCGCGCGCGACGTCGATGATAGCGAAGTTGTCCCAGCCCACGCTCCGCAGCGAGACGTGGTTCGCGGGGTAGGCATCGGTCGCCCAGTGCCAGGTCATCTTGCCGGCCCCGTTCGGGGCCGCGTGGACCACCTTGTGATCCTCGAGGAACCCGAGCGCGTCGCGCACCGCGTCGGGGGGGACGTCGCCGAACGGCTCACCCTCCTCGAAGGGGAGCTCGAAGGCGGCGCACTTGAGGTGCTGGATGAGGATCTCGACGTTGTCGGGGTCGATACGCGCGCTCTCGATCGGCGCGCCCAGGAGGAAGCGGGGATCGTTGGCCACGTACTGGTCGATCGGGTGGCTCGACGTGACGAGGAGCGAGAGGGCCGAGCCCTGCCGCCGGCCGCTCCGGCCGAAGCGCTGCCAGAGGCCGGCGACGTTGCCCGGGTAGCCGGCGCAGACGACCGCGTCGAGGCTACCGATGTCGATGCCGAGCTCGAGCGCGTTGGTCGCGACGACGCAGCGCACCGCGCCGGATCGCAGGCCCCGCTCGATCCGCCGGCGGGTGTCCGCGAGGTAGCCGCCGCGGTAGGCGACGATGAGCTCCTCGTCGATCTTGTCGGCGCGGAGCCGATCGCGGAGGTACTTGAGCATCGTCTCGACGCCGTTGCGCGACTGGCCGAACACGAGCGTCGGCACGTTGGACCGGACGAGGTCCCCGGCGAGCCGCACCGCCGTCTTGAGGTAGCTCGCGCGGATGCCGAGCTCCGCGTTCACGACGGGCGGGTTGTAGACCATCACGTGGCGGGGCCCGGTCGGCGCGCCGCTCTGGTCGATGACCGTGACCTCCTGGCCGAGGATGCGCGAGGCGTGCTCGGCCGGGTTGCCGATCGTCGCCGACGCGAAGAGGAACGTCGGCTCGCTGCCGTGGAAGCGCGCGATGCGGGTGAGCCGGCGCAGGACGTTCGCGAGGTGCGAGCCGAACACGCCGCGGTAGGTGTGCAGCTCGTCGATCACCACGTAGCGGAGGTTGGCGAAGAAGCGCGCCCAGGACGCGTGGTGCGGGAGGATCCCCGCGTGGAGCATGTCGGGATTGCTCAGGAGGATCCCGCTGCGCTCGCGGGCCGCGCGCCGCGCGTCGCCGGGCGTGTCGCCGTCGTAGGTGATCGCGCCGTGCTCGAGGTGGGCCTCCTTCATGAGGCCGCGCAGCGCCTCCTCCTGATCGCGGCTGAGCGCCTTGGTGGGGAAGAGGTAGAGCGCGCGCGCGTCGGGATCGGCGGCGAGCCGGTCGAGGACGGGCAGGTTGTAGCAGAGGCTCTTACCCGACGCGGTCGGGGTCGCGACCACCACGTGCCGCCCCGCGCGGGCGAGCTCGTAAGCCTCGGCCTGGTGCGCGTAGAGGCGCTGGATCTGCCGGTTCCGCAGCGCGTCGGCCACCCGCTCGGCGAGCGCCTCGGGGATCTCTGCATGGCGGGCAGGCTGCGCAGGCAGCGTCTGGTCGAGCACCACGCTGCGCCGCATCGACGCGTCGTCGCGCCAGCCCGCGAGGACCGCGTCGAGCCCCTTCGGCGCCGCCCACGGGGCCGGCGGCCTCGGCCCGAAGCCGCCCGTCTCTGCTCCCATGGGTCCGCACTGTACGGACGTGCACCTCACTGAGCAAGTCTTCAGGGAGCCGAAGCGCGGACCGCGGGCTCCCACAACCTGCCCATGCCCTGGCCCATGCCCTGGCCCATGCCCATTGCACACGGCCGCCCGATCGATCCTGATGGCCCGCGATCTCGCCGCCAAGTAGACTTCCGCCATGCGTCGCGTCTCTCCCCTCGCGCTCGTTGCGATCTTCACCGCCTGCGCGCCGGGTCCCGGCGACGCATGCGACAACGGCGTGCCGGAGGGCTCGCTCTCCTGCCTCACCGCCGCCGACACCTGCGCCGAGGGGTCCTTTTGCGACCGCGGGACCTGCCAGGCGCGCCCGACGAGCTGCACCATGGACGGGCCCGCCGTCTGCGGCTGCGATGGCGAGATCTACGTCAACGAGTGCTGGGCCCGCCTCTCCGGCGTGACCCCGCTCCCGGCCAACGTCGACCCCGCGACCGGCGAACCGAGCTGCGGCGGCTGCCTCGGTGAGACCTGTCCGCTCGACGGCGTGTGCCTCCGCGACGGGATCGGCGCGGGCTTCTCCTGCTGTCCACCTGGTGCGATCTGCTGACCGGGCTCCGAGGGCCCGGTCGCTGAGGCCCCGTCGCTGAGGGCCCGGTCGCTAAGGCCCCGTCGCTGAGGGCCCGGTCGCTAAGGCCCGGTCGCTGAGCGGTCGCTGAAGGCCCGGTCGCCGAAGGCCCGGTCGCTGAAGGCCCGGTCGCTGAAGGCCCAGTCGCTGAGAGCCCGATCGCCGACACCCTCGTTCAGCGCGCGAGGCGGACGGGCACCGCGAGGTCCACGACCTCGGCGCGCCACTCCGCGGGGCCCGGCGGCAGGGACGCGCCTGCGCCCACCGCGCGGGCGATGCACTCCGCCTCGCCGTCGTCACCGACCGACGAGAGCGCGACGTCGGCCCGACGCACACGGCCCGTCCGCGTCTCGACGTTCAATCGCACGACGACTTGCCCCTCGGGTGCCGCGCCCCGGCCGAGGCCCTCGGCGTGGCACTGCGAGATCTGAGCTCGCGTCGGCTCGGCCTCGAGGGCCTGCTGCCAGCTCGCGGGCGCGGCCGCGCCGTTGACGAAGCGCGCGTCGCCCACCGCCCCGCGCGGCCCCTGGCCGGGGACGGCGAAGGTCTCCTGATCGTCGTTGAACGCCCGCAACCTGTCGTGCTCGCTCCGCGCGATGCGCCGCTCGCCGTCGAGGATCTCGGCGAAGGCGACGTCTGCCCTCACGATCGTGACGGCGTGCGCGTTCCGCACGAGGCAGGGCTGACGCCGGCGATCGTCGAAGCCGAGGAAGAAGCCGAGCCGGAGCCGCGCGCCCTGCGCGACCCGCTGCGCGAGCGAGCCGCGGATCTCCTCGGGCACCTCGAAGGGGATCGGCTCGAAGCCGGTGAGGTGGAGGCTCACGTGCCCATCGAACGCCGCAAGGCGCCGCCGCCCGTCAATGCGCGGCCCGCTCTCGGATGCGCTGAGCGACCAGCCCGGCTCGACCTCGATGACGAGCAGCTCGGGGGTGGTGCGATCGCGGGCCTCCTCGCACACCTGGTGCACCTCGTCGATCGAGGTGAGGAGGCGCGCGTCGGCGAGCGCGGCCGAGGGGACGACGAGCACGAGGGCGACGAGCAGCGCGCGCATGCCCCGACACTGACGCCGCGATGAAGGCGGGTCAACTTTGCGGGCGGGCCGCGCGCGGCCGCTCCCGGAGCCGAAACCCTCGTGTTCTCAGTCGCTTACGATGCGGTCCAGGCACGCGTGGTGGAGCGCGGCGAGCTCGGCCACCGGCACGCGCACCGCGGCCTCGATCACCAGCTCGTCGCCCCCCACCTCGCCGAGGTGGTCGAGCGGGACGCCGTGCGCCTCGCAGATCTGCGTGACCTCGAGCGCGCGCTCCGGGTCGAAGCTCACGATCACCCGGGTGGGCTCCTCGCTGAAGAGCCGCGCCACCGGGAGGACCGACGGGTCGCCGGGGAGGCGCACCTGGCAGCCGAGCCCGTTCGGGAGGCACATCTCGGCGAGCGCCACCGCGAAGCCGCCGTCGGAGACGTCGTGAGCGCTCGCGAGGAGCCGCGCCTGGGCGAGCTCGAGGAGCGCGCGCTGGAGCCGCGCCTCGTCGTCGAGGTCGATCCCGACCGGCTCGCCGCCCACGTGGCCCGCGCGGCTGACCCAGTACTCCGAGCCGCCGAGCGCGCCGCGCGAGGGGATCCCGAGGTGCGCGACCACGTCGCCCGGGCGCGCGAAGCCGAGCGGCACGCGGTCCTCGGGGCGCCGGAGCTGACCGACGATGGCGACGGTCGGCGTCGGCAGGATCGGTCGGCCCTCGGTCTCGTTGTAGAGGCTCACGTTGCCGCTCACCACCGGCACGTCGAGCGCGCGGCAGGCCTCCGCGAGGCCGTCGATCGCACGGGCGAAGCGCCACATCGTCTCGGGCACCTCGGGGTTGCCGAAGTTGAGGCAGTCGGTGAGCGCGAGCGGCTTGCCGCCGCTGACCGCGATGTTGCGCGCGCACTCGGCGACCGCCATCGCCGCGCCCTGACGCGGGTCGAGCTGCACGTGGCGCCCGTTGCAGTCGACGCTGATCGCGAGGAGCTTCTCCCGCGTCGGCTCGCCCTCGCGCTCGCAGAAGACGCGCACCACCGCCGCGTCCGCCTCGCCCGGCCGGAAGACCGTGCCGTCCCGGACGATGTGATCGTACTGGCGCCAGATCCACTGCCGGCTGCCGATGTTGGGGCTCCCGATCAGCGCGCGGAGCGCCTCGCTCGGGTCGACGTCGAGCGGCGGCTCGGGGACGAGCGGCGCGGGCGCGGGCTCGACCTGCGGCCGGTCGTACTTGGGCGCCTCGTCCGCGAGCGCGCCGACCGGGATGTCCACCACCGGCTGCGGCGCGGCCTCGTTCGGGCTCGAGACGAGCGGGTCGTAGCCGGGGGTCGCCTTGCACACGAAGCGGCCCGACGTCGTGACCTCGCCGATCACCGCCGCCTCGAGATCCCACCTCGCGCAGATCGCGAGGACCTCGTCCTCGAAGCCGCGCTTGGCCACCATGAGCATCCGCTCCTGCGACTCGCTCAGGAGCAGCTCGTAGGGGGTCAGCGCGCGCGCGCGGCGCGGGACCTTGTCCAGGTCGAGCTCGATCCCGCTGCCCGAGCGCGCGGCCATCTCGACGCTCGAGCTGGTCAGCCCGGCCGCGCCCATGTCCTGCACGCCGACGAGGACGTTGGCCGCGAAGATCTCGAGGCACGCCTCGAGGAGGAGCTTCTCCATGAAGGGGTCGCCGACCTGCACGGTGGGGAGCTTCTTGTCGGAGTCCTCGTCGAACTCGGCCGACGCCATCGTCGCGCCGTGGATCCCGTCGCGCCCGGTGCGCGCGCCGACGTAGATGACCGGGTTGCCCACGCCGTCCGCCGTGCCGAAGAACAGCTTGTCGGACTCGGCCACGCCGACGGTGAACGCGTTGACGAGGATATTGCCGTCGTAGCTCGCGTCGAACTGCACCTCGCCGCCGACCGTGGGCACGCCGATGCAGTTGCCGTAGCCGCCGATCCCCGCGACCACGCCGCGCACGAGGTGCGGGGTCTTCGGGTGCTCGGGGCGCCCGAAGCGGAGCGAGTTGAGCGAGGCGACGGGGCGCGCGCCCATCGTGAACACGTCGCGGAGGATGCCGCCCACCCCGGTCGCCGCGCCCTGGTAGGGCTCGATGTACGACGGGTGGTTGTGGCTCTCCATCTTGAAGACGGCGCAGAAGCCGTCGCCGATGTCGACCGCGCCCGCGTTCTCACCCGGCCCCTGGACGACCTGCGGGCCCTCGGTGGGCAGCCGCGCGAGGTGCACGCGCGAGCTCTTGTAGGAGCAGTGCTCGGACCACATCACGCTGAACACGCCGAGCTCGGCGTAGGTCGGATCGCGCCCGAGAAAGAAGACGACCCGATCCCACTCCTCGTCGCTGAGGCCGAAGGACCGCGCCACCTCGCGGCTCACCGCGGGCTCGCCGGGGAACGGGACCGGCGCGCCCGGGAGGGTGTCGTTCGCGCCGCCGCCGGAGTTGGAGTTGCCGCTCGTCATGCCGCCGCCTTCAGGTGCTCGAGGAGACATTCGAAGATGCGCAGGCCGTCGGTGTTCCCGAGGATCGCCTCGGCCGCGCGCTCGGGGTGCGGCATCAGGCCCAGGACGTTGCGCGCCTCGTTGTAGACGCCCGCGATCGCGCCGACCGAGCCGTTCGGGTTGACCGGCGCGTCGATCGAGACCTGCCCGGTCGCGCTGCAGTAGCGGAGCGCGATCTGCTCGTTCGCCTCGAGCCGCGCGAGGCCCTCGGGATCGATCTGGTAGCGGCCCTCGGCGTGCGCGATCGGCAGGCGCAGGACGGTGCCCTGGGCGAGCGCGTGGGTGAACGGGCCGCCGCCCTCGACGCGGACCCAGACGTCGCGGCACTCGAAGCGGAGGTGCGCGTTGCGGGTCAGGCCTCCCGGGAGCAGCCCGAGCTCGGTGAGGATCTGGAAGCCGTTGCAGATCCCGAGCACCGGGCCGCCACTCTTGGCGAACTCGACCAGGTCCTTGGCGATCGGGCTGAAGCGGGCGATCGCGCCGGCGCGCAGGTAGTCGCCGTAGCTGAAGCCGCCGGGCACGACGACCGCGTCGACCGCGCCGAGCGTGGACTCCTTGTGGAACACGTACTCCGCGTCCACGCCGAGGACGTCGCGCACCGCGTGCAGCGCGTCCCAATCAGCGTTGGATCCAGGGAAGACGACGACCGCGATCTTCACGAGCACCTCCCGAGTGCGGCGCGAGCATAGCAGCGCCGCCTCGGGGTCCAAGCCGCGCCTACTCGCTCACTCGATGCCGACTCTCTCGATGCCGACTCACTCGATGCCGACGCAGTCGAAGGTGGCCGTCGCCTCGTTGTCGTCCTCGACGCACTCGTTGTTCTCGCCGGTGCCGTCGCCGACGTCGTCGACCCGCACGAACCACGGCTGATCGCGTCCGCCTTCGCCGGCCGAGTGTGGCGCGGCGAGGGTCACCCGCTCCTCGCCTCCCGG
>JAUHXR010000251.1 GCA_030426845.1 Polyangia bacterium
GATCGGGACCGTGGTGGCGACCGCGGTGGCGACCGTGATCGGGACCGCGATCGGGACCGCGACCGGGGCGACCGGGACCGCGACGACGCGCGGGCCGACTCGGATCGCGACCGCGACGACGGCGAGGGCCGCTCGCGCCGCCGCCGCCGCCGCCGCCGCTCGTCCGACGACCGCGACGGGTCGCCGCGCGACGGCGACAACAGCCCGCGCGAGAGCGAGAACAGCCAGAGCTGAGGTGCGAGCGGTTCGCTTCCAGCGCCTGCGCAGCGACGCCCAGGTCCCTCGGTACGCCACCGAGGGCGCCGCCGGGCTCGACCTCTGCGCGGCGCTGGACGAGCCGCTCTCCCTCGCGCCCGGGCAGCGGGCCGCCGTCCCCACGGGGCTGGCGATCGAGCTGCCGCCGGGGACCGAAGGCCAGGTCCGCCCTCGCAGCGGCCTGGCCTTCCGTCATGGCGTCACCGTCCTCAACGCCCCGGGCACGATCGACGAGGACTACCGCGGCGAGGTCCGCGTGCTGCTGATCAACCACGGCGACGAGCCGTTCCGCGTCGAGCCCGGCGACCGCATCGCGCAGCTCGTGGTGGCTCCCGTCCAGCGCGTCACCCTCACCGAGGTGGGCGAGAGCGAGGGGCTCTCGGCCAGCGCGCGAGGCGCAGGAGGCTTCGGCTCCACGGGCGTCAAGCCGTGATACCCTTCCGGCTCGCAGTGTGAGTCGCATGTCCACTGACGCGACGCAGGTCACCGGCTCCGCCGCCGACGCGGGCGCCCCGCGACCCGGGGATGTGCTCGCCGAGCGCTACGAGCTCCTCGAGGCGATCGACGCCGAGGGCGCGATCATCTCGTACCGCGCGCTCGACCAGGAGTCCGAGCGGCCGGTCCTCGTGCGCGTCGCCATCGGCTCGCACCTCCGGCGCTCGGACGTCGAGCGGGTGGTCGCGCGCCTCGAGGGGCTCCTCGGCGTGGGCGGGCGGTTCCTCGGCCCGCTTCTCGACGCCGACCACGAGCGCGGCGCGCCCTTCACCGTCGAGGCCTGGCCGCGCGGCACGCAGCTCTCCTCGATCCTCGACGCGCGCCGCGGCCGCGGCGAGGCGCTCGGGGCGCGCGAGACCCTCCCCGTCGTGGCCCAGCTCGCGGCCGCGCTCGAGGCGCTCCCCGACGGGCTCTGCCACGGCGACGTCCGCGCCGAGCGGGTGTGGCTGGACACCGACGGGCTGCGCCTGACCGGCGCGCACCTGCTGGCCGCGCTGCCGCTGCCGGCGGTCCAGGCGCGCCTGCACGAGATCGGGCCGGGCGCGATCGCCTACGCCCCCGAGGTGGCCGACGGCGAGGTCAGCGCGGCGAGCGATCGCTGGGGGGTGGCCTCGATCGCGTGGGAGGCCCTGACCGGTCGTTCGCCCGATCCGGCGGCCGACGCGCCTGAGGTGCAGGGGCCGCTGGGGGACGCCCTGCGCGACCTCCTGGCGGACGACCCGGAGCGTCGGCCGGCGTTGCGCGCGCTGGTGGACGCGCTCGCCAAGCAAGCCAAGCTGCCCGTCCCGCGGCTCGATCCCGAGGCGTTCCAGCCGCCGACCGCGCAGGTGCCGTCGACCGACGCGCCCAAGGGCGGCCCGACCGAGGAGGCGGCCACGGTGCCGCGCCCGGGTCGGACGAGCGCGCCGCCCAGGGTGCCACGACCGTCCCGGCCCGCCGCGCCTCGCCCGCCGGCGGAGCCCCGTCCGACCGCCCGGCGGATCGAGGGGGCGGCCGAGCGCGAGGCGCGCGCCGCTCGGCCCAAGAAGTCACGCTCGATCAGCGTCGACAGTCTCGACCCGCGCCTCGTCCGCGCGGCCCTCGGGGTGAGCCTCGACAGCGACGAGTCGGACGCCGAGGCCCTTGACAGCGACGACGCCAGCCCGGAGGCGAACGCCGACGACACGGCGAAGCACGACGCGATCTCGGTCGACGACGTGCTGCCGCCCGCGACGATGCCCGCCCCGGTCAGGAGGCCCCCCGCGGCGAGGCCGTCCGTGCGCGGGCCCGACAGCCTCGACCCGCGCCTCGTCCGCGCGGCCCTCGACGTCCAGCTCGACAGCGGCTCGACGGAGACCGAGGCGGCGCCCGGGCGGGGTGGTCCTCCCCCGGAGCCGCGCCCCCGGGAGCCGCGCCCCCGGGAACCCAGCATCGACGGGCTCGACCCGCGCCTCGTCCGCGCCGCGCTCGGGGTCACCCTCGAGGACAGCGCGGAGGCTTCGTTCGAGGATCTGGACGTCCTCGAGGTCGAGGACACGGACATGTCGGCCGCGCCGAAGGCCAAGCCCGCCCCCCAGCCGACCAAGCCCGCGCCCGGGCGCATGCCCGCCAGGCCCCCCGGAGCGACCGCCCCGGCTCCTCGACCCGCGGCCCAGCCGCCCCGGAGCGCGCCCCGCCCCACCGCGCCCACGGCCCCGCCGCCCGGAGGCCGCCCTTCGCCCGCGCGCCTCGGGTCGGCCCCGGCACCGACGAGTCCCGCGGGGGCCCCGACCACGTCGGGCCCCGCCGCGCCGCCGCCCGCGGCCCTGTCACCCGCGCCGGTGACCTCCCCCGCGCCGGTGACCTCCCCCGCGCCGGTGACCTCCCCTGCGCCGTCGCCCGCGCCCGCGATGGCCGCGCCTGTCCAGGCGCCGGAGCCCGCCTCGAAGCCAGGTCACGCCCGGCCGCTGGCCGACGCGCCCGCCGCGCCGACGCGTCGGTCCGAGCCGCGTCGCAGCGGCGGGTCGATCACCGGCGTCGTCATCGTCCTGATCGCCCTGATCGTGGCCGCCGCGATCATCGGCGTCGGCTTCCTCGTGGCGAGCCATCGTCGCTCCGAGGCGGCGCGCCAGCGCGAGCTCGATCAGCGCTGGGAACAGCTCCAGCACGAGACCCAGTAGCGGGCCCGGCCGGACGCGACCGGCCGGACGCGACCGGCCGGACGCAAAGAGCCCCGGCTCCGCGCGGGGCGGACCGGGGCTCATGGACGGCTGGGCCGCCGGGCTCGGCTCAGAGCGCGCCGTCGATCTTGCCGGCGAGCACCGTCTTGGGAGCCAGACCGACCTGCTGGTCGACGACCTCGCCGCCCTTGAAGATGAGGATCGTGGGGACGCCGCGGATCTGGAAGCGGCGCGCCGTCTCGGGGCTCTCGTCGATGTCGAGCTTCGCGACCTTGGCCTTGCCCTCGTACTCGTCCGCGAGCTGGTCGACGAGCGGCGCGATCTGGCGGCACGGCCCGCACCAGGTGGCCGTGAAGTCCACCAGCACCGGGGTGTCGTTGTTGACGACCTCGGAGTCGAAGTTGAGGTCATTCACCGCCACGACGTTCTTGCCTGCCATTGAGTCTCTCCCGGGGGTCTGGGATCTGGGTCTGAGCTGAGAAGGTGTAGAGATCCCCGCCAGGCCTGTCAATCGACCGAAGCGGCCTCGCTGCTCGCTACGACTCGCGGCCGCCAGCTGCTACGCTCCGTCGGGCGTACGATGCGCGAGAACCGCCTCTTCGTCCCCCAGCTCATGCTCGACCTCTGGCTCTCCGACGAGCGCGTGGAGGTCGACGGCGAGGTGCTGATCACGCGGCCCGAGGGCCAGCGCTTCACCCTCACCACCGCGGTGCTCTTCAAGGAAGAGGTCAGCGGGGAGGCCGACGAGCATGGGCTCGTGGGGCGCGTGAAGGATCTCGAGCAGCTGGCGGAGCTCGGCGCGGAGCACTACGCAGACTCGGTCCTCATGGGAGAGAACGCTTACCAGGTCGTCGAGGGCTTCGCGGGCACACCGATCCCCGAGGAGGCCGAGGAGGCCGCGCACGGCATCGGCGACAGCATGTCCGCGGCCGCGCGCGCCGCGCTGGGCGAGCGCGGCGGCTCGGGCGAGCTCGATCTGCTCGCGCGCTTCCTGAAGAGCCGGTGAGGAGACCCCCGCGATGGTGATGGCGCTCTTCGCGGCCACGGCCGCGCTCTACGCGATCGCGAGCGGGCTCTACGTGCACTTCCTCGCCAAGGGCAGCGAGGGCGGCGCGAGCTGGGCATCCCGGGTGCTGTTCGGCGCGGTGGCCTGCCACCTCGGCTTCATCGCGACCAACTGGCTCGTCGCGGGCAACGAGCCTACCGCGGATATCCACCAGGCCCTCGCGGTGCTCAGCCTGACGGTCGTCCTGATCTTCCTCCTGACCGCGCGGCGCCGGCAGCGGCTGCAGGTGCTCGGCGCGTTCATCACGCCGGTGACCCTCCTGCTCTTCCTCGGGGCCGCGTTCCGGCGCGGCGTCGGCCCGGTGCCCGAGGAGGTCCGCTCCGCGCTCGTCCCCGTCCACGTCGGGACCAACGTCCTCGGCCTCGCGGCCTTCGCGTTCGCCTTCGCGGCCGGCGCGGCCTACGTGATCCAGGAGCGGCAGCTCCGGCAGAAGCGGCTCGGCGGCGTCTTCCAGCGCCTGCCCGCGCTCGACGTCCTCGACACGATCGGCCTCCGCTCGGTGCTCGTCGGCTTCCCGCTCCTCACCGTCGGCGTGGTCACGGGCACGATGTGGGCGGTGCAGCTCACCAGCAGCCCGCTCGGGCTGAGCGCGTCGCAGGGCTTCGGGCTCCTCGCGTGGCTGCTCTTCGCGGCGGTGCTGCTGCTCCGCGTGGCCGCGGGCTGGCGGGGTCGCAAGGCGGCGATCGGCGCGATGCTCGGGTTCCTGATGACGATGGTGGTGCTCGCCGGCTACCTCGCGCGCGACGCGCTCGGGGGCGCGGGATGAGCGAGCTCTTCGTGGTCGGGATGAGCTACCGCACCTCGCCGGTCGAGGTGCGCGAGCGGCTCGCGGTCGACGCCAAGGCGCTCGGCGACGAGCTCGAGATGCTTCGCGAGGTCGCCGATCTCCGCGAGGCGGTGCTCCTGACGACCTGCAACCGGGTCGAGGTCTACGCGGGCGACCCGGCGACGCGCGAGGCCGCCCTCGACGCGGTCACGCGCTGGCTGGGAGAGCGCGCGGGTGAGCCCGTCGACACCTACGTCTACCAGCACGTGGGCCTCGACGCGGTCCGCCACGCCTACCGCGTCGCCTCGAGCCTCGACTCGATGGTGGTCGGCGAGCCGCAGATCCTCGGCCAGATCAAGGAGGCCTACGGCGCGGCGAAGCAGGCCGGCGCGGTGGGCGCGCTCCTCGACCAGGCGTTCACGCGCGCGTTCTCGGTGGCCAAGCGGGTGCGGCGCGACACGGAGATCGCGGCCGGCTCGGTCTCGATCAGCTCGATCGCGGGCGACCTCGCGACCAAGATCTTCGGCGATCTGCGCGGCCGCCGGGTGCTCCTCATCGGAGCCGGCGAGATGGGCGAGGCGGCGGCCAAGCACCTCCGCAAGGAGGGCGCGACCCTCTACATCGTCAACCGCAGCCGCGAGAAGGCCGAGACGCTCGCCAAGGAGCACGGCGGACACTCGCGCGGCCTCGAGGAGATGGCGGCCGAGCTCGCCCAGGCCGACGTCGCGATCGCCTCGACGTCGAGCCCGCGCTTCGTGATCACGCCGGAGCTGATGCGCGGGGTGATCAAGGCGCGCCGCCACCGCCCGCTGTTCCTGATCGACATCGCGGTCCCCCGCGACGTCGACCCGCGCGTCGGCGAGATGGACAACGTCTTCGTCTACGACGTCGACGACCTCGAGCAGGTCGCCCAGGCCAACCTCGGCGCGCGGCGCCGCGCGGCGGACGAGGCCGAGGAGATCGTCCAGCACGAGGTCCGCGCCTTCGAGCGGTGGCGGCAGGCGAGCGACCTCAAGCCCGTGATCGTCGGGCTGCGGCAGAAGGTCCGCGGGGTGCTCGCGGCCGAGCTCGAGCGCACGCTCCCGCGCCTGCCCGAGATGGACGGCAGGCAGCGCAAGTCGCTCGACAAGATGGTCGACGCGATGACGAACAAGCTCCTCCACCACGCGGTCAGCGAGCTCAAGGAGCACGCGGGCACGCCCGAGGGCCAGGTGATGGTGGAGAACGCGAGCCGGCTGTTCGATCTGGCGTCGGGCTCGACCGAGGAGCGGGCCGACGCGGAGCGCGTCGCCGAGGAGCTCGAGCCGGCGCCTGGCCGCTGACGCCGCGCGGCCCGGGCGGTTGTGACGTCGGGGCGTCTCGCCGATACTCGCGCACGCATGAGCCTGACGAAGATCCGCATCGCGACCCGCAAGAGCCCCCTCGCGCTCGCCCAGACCCGCTGGGTCGGCGAGCAGATCCGCGCGCACCGACCGGAGATCGAGGTCGAGGAGATCCACGTCGTCACCAAGGGCGACCAGGTCATCGACAAGCCGCTCGCGAAGATCGGTGGCAAGGGCCTGTTCATCAACGAGGTCGAGGCGCAGCTCAGCTCGGGCGCGGCCGACCTCGCGGTGCACTCGATGAAGGACGTGCCCGACGAGCTGGCCGAAGGCTTCTCCATCATGGGTATCCCGGCGCGCGAGGATCCGCGGGACGTGCTGGTCAGCGCGGGCGCGCTCGAGCTGAGCGAGCTGCCGCGCGGGGCGACCGTCGGGACCAGCTCGCTGCGGCGCTCGTGTCAGCTCCGCGCCGCGCGGCCCGACCTCGCGTTCAAGGTCATCCGCGGCAACGTGGGCACTCGCCTGCGCAAGCTCGAGGAGGGCGGCTACGACGCGATCGTCCTGGCCTACGCCGGCCTCATCCGGCTCGGGCTCGAGGGCGAGGTGCCGCTCTGGCCGATCCCGCCGGACACGAGCCTCCCCGCGGTCGGCCAGGCCGCGCTCGGCATCGAGGCGCGGGCCGACGACCGCGCGCTCCTCTCGCTGCTGCGCCCGCTCGAGCACGGGCCCACCCGGCTCGCGGTCGAGGCCGAGCGCGCGTACCTCGCGCGCCTCTCCGGCAGCTGCACCACCCCGGTCGCCGCCTACGCGCGGTTCGACGACGAGGGCCAGACGCGGATGCGGATGGACGGGATGGTCGGCTCGGTGGACGGCGAGACGATCCTCAGCGCGTCGATCGACGGCTACGTGGACGCGCCGGACCACGCCGCGCGCCTCCAGCAGGCGGTGCGCATGGGCGTCGAGCTGGCCGAGATGCAGCTCGATCGGGGCGCGGCGGATCTCATCGCGGCCGCCAAGGCGACGGACGACCCCTACGAGGTCGGTCCGTACGGCAAGCACTGAGCGCGGCCGGCGGAGCGGACGGCCAAGCAACTTCGCTTGCGTCGCGCGGACGAGCCCGAGCCGTTCGAGCTCACCCGCCCAGGAACTCGAGCAGCGCGGCGACCACCTCGGGGTGGTTCATGATGAACGTGTGCCACGCGGGGAAGACCCGGTGGGTGATGTTCGGCAGGCGCGTCTCCTCGACGCTGACCACTCCGTCCGCGGCCGCGCCGTCGAACGGGAGCACGTCGATCGCGGTGGCCGCGTCGCCGGCGAAGATCACCGTCTCGACGTCGGGCACCGGCAGCGCGGCGTAGAAGGCCGGGTCCGCGAGGCGCTGGCCCGCGTCGCCGGTGAGGGCGCGGAACACCGCCTGGTCCTTGAGCCGGCGCGCGAGGAGCGGCGAGCGGTTGGGCGGCGCGAGCATCGCGAGCTTCGTGAAGCCGGGAGGCAGCCGCGGGCTCGCGAGGCGCGTGATGATGTTGCCGAGCGAGTGGCCCACGATCGCGTAGGGCTCGGGCGCGCCCTCGTGGTCGACACCGTGGTCGTGATCGACCTCGTGGTCGTGTCCGAGGACCTGCGCGATGTGGATGCGGAACCGGTCGGCGATCACGTCGAGCGGTGTGCTCCGCACCGAGTAGCCGAAGCTCGACACGAGGTAGCCGTCGCTCCGCAGGCGGCGCGCGAGGAAGGCGAGGGACGCGGGGGAGCGACCCATGCCGTGGATCAAGAAGACGCGCGAGAGCCCGGCCACGCTCAGCGCCGCGCGCTCACGCGATCACCGTCGGGACGGTCGCCTCGCCGGTCAGGTAGCGCGCGACGTCCGCCAGCGCGGTGAGGTCGTAGACGTCCTGCTCGAAGTGAGGCACCTCGACGTAGAGCAGGCCGTCGCCCGCGCGCTGGCGCAGCCGGTCGGCCTGGACGCGGTCGGCGATCGCGCGCGTCCTCGCGTCGTCGAGCGCGCGCCGCATGCGGCCGACCGCGCGCTTGGGGTCGACGTCGTCGGGCAGGTGCGGCGCGACGGCCGCGACGAGCGCCTCGGGGGGCGCGCTCGGCTCGGCGAAGAGCGGCCGCACGCCGTTGATCACGAAGGCGTCGCGGTTCATCGACGCCTCACGCAGGCGCTCGGCGAAGAAGATCGCCTCGTCCATCGCGAGCGGGTTGGGGCTCGTCACGATCACGAAGGCGACCTCGGGGCTGCGCAGGTCGTCGCTCACCTGGATCGCGCGCTGGCGGAAGCCGCCGAACAGATCGTTGAAGTCGGTGATGAACTCCGCGACCACCTCGAGAAAGCCCGTCCCGGTGAAGCGCGAGAGCCCGCGCAGCAGGAAGGCCGCGCCCTTGCCGACGAGGTTGAACGAGAACTTGCCCGAGCCCTCGAACGCCTCGATGAACCAGCGCATCGCGGGCGAGTCGACGAGGTTGGCCATCCGCTCGGGCGCGTCGAGGAAGTCGAGCGCGTTCGACGTCGGCGGCGTGTCGAGGACGATGAGGTCCCACGACTTGTCCTGGCGAACGGAGTGGAGCTTCTCCATCGCCATGTACTCCTGGGTCCCCGCGAGCGAGCCGCTCATGTAGCGGTAGACCTTGTTCTTCAGGATGCGCTCGGCGACCTCCGGGTTCGACGCGTAGCGGCGCACGAGGTCGTCGAAGGTGCGCTTGGTGTCGAGCATCATGGCCGACAGGTGCCCCTCGAGGACCAGCCCCTTCTCCTCGAAGAGCGGCGCGGGGACGACCTGCTCGTCGGTCGTCATCTCCGCGAGCCCGAGGCTGTTCGCGAGCCGACGCGCCGGATCGATCGTCAGGCAGAGCACCCGCTTGCCCCGCATCGCGGCGTGCATCGCGAGCGCCGCCGCGGTGGTGGTCTTGCCGACGCCACCGCTCCCTACGCAGACCACCACGCGGTGGCTATCGAGCACGTCTTCGAGGCCCATACCGGCGCTCACTTCTACCAGAACCCTGCGCCCTTTTCTTGGACGTCCATCGCCCCTTATGTACGGTCGCATCCTACATCTGGATACACCGCGAGGAGCTGACCCGCATGTTCCCCTTCGAAGAGCGCCGCCGCCACCGCAGCACCCACCGTGATCTCGCCCTGGGCTTCCAGCTCGCGCACGTGCGCGACCGGGGCCGCCTCGAGGCGCTCGTCCTCGCCGACGACGACGGCCTGTCGCTCTCCACCGCGGGCGATCCCGGGGTCTGCCGCGAGCTCGCCGCCATCGCGCCGCTCTGGGCCAAGAGCATCCTCGGCATCCCGCTGCCGCCGCTCCTGCGCGGCGCGGAGATCGCGGTCCGCATGGTGTCGGTCCACGGCCAGCCGCTCTACCTCGCGAGCGTGGGCGGCGGGGTCGCGCGCGACGCCCTCCTGTCGCACTCGCTGACCGGGGTGCGGCGCATCCTCGCCGCCAACTGACGGTGCGCGTCCGCCGCTAATTTCTGCCCCCTCGATCCGGGCCCGTAGCATCCCCGCATGACCGACCTCCCCCTCGTCTCCCGCCGCCGCGGGCTCCGCCGGCCGTTCCGTGGCTACTGCGACGCGATCGCGATCGAGGACGGTCGCGTCCTCGGCGAGCGCCTCATCGATCTGTCGCCCCGCGGCGCGCTCGTCGCGATGGACGAAGCGGTCGCGGTCGGCGATCGGATGCTGCTCAGCTTCCAGATGCCGTGGCTCGGGCCGATCGTGCACGTCCGCGCGGTGGTCGAGCGGGTGGTCGAGGGCTGGCGTCGCGGCGACCCGGGCTACTGCGCCGGGGTCCGCTTCCTCGATCTCAAGGCGCGCGACCGGCTGGAGCTCGCGCGACGCCTCGCGCCGTTCCCGCGGACCCGACCCGCGCGGCCGCACCCGGCCGACTACGCACGCCAGGTGCGGGGCGTCGAGGTGGGCGTCGAGGTCTCCGTCGAGGTCGAGCGCGCCGAGAGCTGAGCTCGGAGTGACCGAGCCCGACCGCCCCCGGACGCTGCGCTTCGCCGAGCCGCGCGACGCGGCCACGATCCTGCGGTTCGTGCGCGAGCTCGCCGAGTACGAGCGCGAGCCGGACGCGGTCGAGGCGACCGAGGAGACCCTCGCGCACCAGCTCGCCGAGGCGCCGCCGCCGTTCGAGTGCCTGATCGCCGAGGCCGACGGAGCGCCGGTGGGCATGGCGCTCTTCTTCCACAGCTACTCCACGTGGCGCGCTCGCCGCGGGATCTGGCTCGAGGACCTCTACGTGACTCCGTCCGCGCGCGGCCAGGGTCACGGCGCCGCGCTGCTGCGCGCGCTCGCTCGTCTCGCGGTCGAGCGCGGCTGCGCCCGCCTCGAGTGGTCGGTGCTCGACTGGAACGAGCCCGCGATCGCGTTCTACCGCGCGCTCGGCGCGAGCCCGATGAGCGAGTGGACCACCATGCGCCTCGACGGAGAGGCGCTGCGGGCGCTCGGTCGCGGCTGAGCCACGCGTCAGCCGCCGACGATGCGTGCGAGCACGGCGCGCGCGGTGCTCGAGAGCCCGTCGGGATCGAGCGCGGCCTCGAGCGCGCGATTCTCTCGCGCGCGATCGTAGGCCTCGACCCGCGCCTCCTCCGACAGGTCGTGCCAGTAGGGATGGAACCGAAGCTGACGCGGATCGCGCGGCCGCCACGCGCCGGCGACCTCCTCGATCAGCGCGTCGTCGGTGGGCTCGTCGCCGGGGCCGGGGGTGTCGTCGTCGTGGTTCACGCCAGCACCTCCTCGAGCCGGACGCCGCTCTTCTCGAGGCACGCCTTCAGCAGCTTCCGGGCGCGCCCGAAGCTCTGGAGGAACGTGTTCTTCTTGAGCCCGAGCGTCGCCGCGAGCGACGCGTCGTCGATCCCGCCCGCCGCCCCGAGGCGCGCGTCGAGGGCCTCGGCCGGCTTGGCGGGGAGCTTCTCCCGGCAGCGCGCGATCACCCGGCGCAAGAGCGGGTCGGGCGGGCTAGGCGACACCTCCGGCTCCTCGACCGGGGGCGCCTCCGGCCGGCGACCGCGCCGCCGCGTCTCGCTGATCGCGAGGTTCGCGGCGATGCGGTGGGAGACCCGGAGGAGCGCGTTCGCGCGACCGTCGGGCGTGAGGCGCGGCGCGATCTGCCACGCTCGAAGCAAGGTCTCTTGCAAGACCGCCTCGACGTCCACCTGGCGCGCGAAGCGACGCAGGCTCACGCGCAGCGCGGGCTCGGCGCTCGCCATCCAGGCCGCGAAGGCCTGCGCGTCGCCCGAAGCGATCGCGGGCAGGTGGACGTCGAGGTCGGGCTCAGCCACCGGCGGGGGCCTCCGTCGTCGGCGCGGGCGCGGGCTCGACCGGCGGCGCGGCCGGACGCGTGAGCCACCAGGTCGCGAGCGCGGCGAGGATCAGCGCGACCAGCAGCGCGACGACGATCCAGGCGCGAGAGCTCGCCTTCGGGCGTGCCGGCAACGCCGGATGACGCGGGACCTGATGGGGCGGTCCGGCGGCCGCCTCGGACGACGGGGGCTCGTGGGCGGCGACCGGCTCGGCCAGCGGTCGCCCAGCCGCGCCTCCGAACCCGCTCGGAGGCGACGCGGCCGCGCCACCGTCGCGGCCGCCCAAGTCGGTGCTCGAGGGCCCGACCGGAGGCGGCGCAGGCGCCGGCGCGGGGCGGCTCTGAGCCGGCGGCGCGGCGCCCGCGCGGCGGGCCTTCCCCTTGGCCGGGGTCGGCGACTCCAGCGAGGGCGACCGCGGGATCAGCGCCGACGTCTCCTCCTCCGCGTCGCCCAGAGCGTCGTCCGCGGCGAGGCCCCCATCGAACCGAGCGCTCGCCGAGGCCTCCTCCGTGTCCGTCAAGGGGATCGGCGCCGCGGCCGAGATCGTCGGCCCGTCGTCGTCCTCCGCCTCGCCGCCTCGCATCGACTCGAAGAACGCGTCGGCGAGCTCGCTCTTGATCGTGCCCGTCTGGGTCATCGTGGCGGGCGTCTGCCGCTGCTGCGCGAGCTCGCGCTCGAGCCGGGCGCGCTTGGCGGGCGCGAACGGCGCGCCGCGCTGCTGCTCGAGCTGGTCGAGCACGCGCCGATCCGCGTCGGTCACCGCGGACGCCGGGCGCAGCCCGAGGCCCTCGGCGCTGACCCCCTCGGGCAGCTCGTGGGGCATCGCCTCGTGTCGCGCTGGCGCCTTCACCGTGACCTCCTCGGTGACCGCGATCCACGACGTGAGCCGCGTCGCGATCTGGAAGCGCAGGCCCGCGCGCTCGATCTCCCGGTCGAGCCGGGCGCGGTCGTGGGTCGCGGTCAGCTCCGTCTCGAGGTCTTCGACCCGCTCGCGGCCGAAGCGGGTCACCACCGCCTGCGGCCCCTCGCCGAGGTCGAGCGGGGGCGCGTCGAGCCGCGCCTCGAACGGGCCGCTGACCCCGCGCCCGCGGATCGTGATCTCGGTCGCGCCCGGCGCGAGCTCGAGGCTGACGAGCGTGGGGCAGCCGGCGAACAGATCCGGGAGCTGACGCGGCGCGACGGAGGCCGCGCCCTCGATCGTCAGCTCGGTGACCAGCGGCGCGCTCGTCCGCGCGAGGAGGCGATGCACGGCGCGCTCGGCGTCCTCCTCGAGCCCCACGATGAGCTCGGCCCCGCGGCCCGCGCGCGCCGCGGCCTGGGTGAGCGAGCGGTTGGGCGCGCTGCCGACCCCGACGGTGTGCAGCCGCGCGCCCGCGGGCAGCCGGTCGAGGAGCGCGCTGACGATGTCCGCCTCGAAGCCGATGAAGCCGTCGGTCATCAAGACGACCTGACGCTGGGCGCCCTCGCGGAGCGGCCGCAGCGCCTCGAGCACCGCGGCGTGCATCTCCGTCCCGCCCGAGGCGCGCAGGTCGCCGAGCCACTTGCGCGCGGCCGCCTTGCCGTCACGGCTCGCGCGGATCGGCTCCGGCCGGAAGCGCGTCGGGCGGCTGCCGAAGGCGATGAGCTCGAGGCGGTCGTCGGGGCCGAGCGCCTCGATCAGCGCGAGCGAGACGCGCTTGAGCTGGTCGAGCGGCCGGCCGGCCATCGACCCGCTGATGTCGAGGAGCAGGGTGAGGTCGCGGGGCTGCGACGCGGTGGCCTCGCGCGGCGGCACGAGGGTGACGAGGCCGTAGGTCGCGCCGTCGTGGCCCTCCCCGGCGGGGCGCGCGAGCTGGACCTCCGCGCCCGGCGCGAGGGCCGCCACCGGCCAGCGGACGACCACGTCGCGATCGAGCTTGGCGCCGCCGAAGCGGACCTCGCGCCGACCGTCCTCCACGCTCTCGCGCGCGGCGTGCGACGCCGACTCGACCGGCCCCGTGGTCGCGTCGCCGATGCGCAGCGCGAGGCTGCTCCGCGCGCCGACCCCGTGGCTCGCCACGTCGACCGTGATCTTGGGCGCGTCACTCACCACGCTGGGCGCGCTCATGTAGCGCGGCCCGACCACGGTGGGGAAGCGCCACTCCCAGGCGCCCTCCTCCAGCCAGCGGAGCGGCTGATCGATCACCAGCTCGCAGACGATCTCGTCGCCCGGCGGGACGTTGCCAACCTCCTGGGTGAAGAGCGCGCTCCGGTCCTGCTCGACGAGGGCCGCGGTCTGGCCGCGAGCCATCGCCGCCTCGAACCGCTCGCGCGCCTGGGCCCGGGTGTCGACCTCGCCGACCACCCGGCGCTCGCCGAGGGTGAACGAGAACCCGCTCACCGCGCCGTCGGCGGGCAGGGGCAGCAGGTAGGTGACGTGCAGCGGCTCGGCGTGGGGGTTCACGAAGCGCTGGGTGAG
>JAUHXR010000252.1 GCA_030426845.1 Polyangia bacterium
GCGACTCGCGGGTGCGGCTCGCGGTCGGTGCGGATCTCGACGAGCACGCCCTCGACCCCGTCCCCGCGCGCGTCGAGGACGCGAGCCCGCAGCTCGCCCGCGGGGGGCAGGAGCAGCTCGAGGTCGTCCCGGGTCTGACCGGGCCCGAGGTAGAAGCGGCCGGTCGCGGTGGGGGCGTAGCCGCTCTGGCGGGCCACGATCTGGACGCGGCCGGGCGGCACGCCGTCGATACGAAACCGGCCCTGCTCGTCGGTCACGTAGCCGGCCGCCGCGACCGCCTCCGCGCCCACCGCGGGCAGCGGGGCGAGGGGGGCGGACGGGCTCTCGAAGCCCGGGCTCGGGGAGACGCCGTCGATCGGGATCGGAGGTACCGGCCCGCTGGTGACCTCGAGCGCCATCGGGCTGAGCTGGCTGGCGAACACCGCGCTCGCGAAGCCGACCCGCTCGTTCAGCTCCACCGGCTGGCCGTCGCTGTCGCCGAGCACCTCGAGGTGGGCCCCCGCGATCGGCTGGCGGTCCTCGTCGAGCACCACGCCGAGGAGGGTGCCGCCCGGGACGAGCGCGATCTCGAGCGGAGCGCCGGGCGACCACTCGACCGCGCTCGCCGGGACGTAGCCGGGCGCGGTCACCGTCACCCGGTGCGGCACGTCGCGGAGGCCGGGCAGGGTGAACCGTCCATCCTCTGCCGTCACCGCCGCGCGAGGGGCCACGTCGAGCGCCTCGGCGGCTGCGGTGACCGAGGCGCCGTCGATGCCTTCGCCGGTGTCCGCGTTCGTCACCCGCCCGACGAGCCGCGCGCCCTCCTGGAGCGAAAACGTAAGGAACACCCGTGATGCCGGCTCGATACTGATGCCACGTCGAGGTTCTGCAACCAAGCCCTCCCGGCGAGCGCGGACCTCGTAGACCCCCGGCGGGACCGCGCTCATGACGAAGTGGCCTCGGGCGTCGGTGGTCACGATCCGGGCCGGCCAGAGGCCGCTCCCCGCGATCTGCACGCTCGCTCCGGCCGTCCCCAGCCCGTCCGGATCGAGGACCCGGCCGGCCACCGTCCCGGCGCGCTCGAGGACGAGACGGACCTCGCCCGGCTCGACCCCGGCCCGGACCGCGGTGGCGTGGCCCCCGGCGTCGACCTGGACCCGGTGCCCGCCGGCCGAGAGAGTATCGATCTCGAATCGACCGTCGGCGTCGGCCTGGGCGGTCCAGGGCGGCTGAGCCACGTCCTCGCGGAGGACCTGGACGCGGGCGTCGGCGATCGGGTCGCCGCGCTCGTCGACGATCTGGCCGCGGAGGCGGGCGCCCTCGGGGAGCGCGACTCGCAGCGGGCCGTCCTCGTCCGCGATCACCCGCCGGTAGAAGCGCGCCCGGCCGGGCGCCTCGACGACGACGGTGACCTCCTGGCCGCGCGGGACCGCGAGGGGGAAGGGCAGCCGACCCCGCGCCTCGAGGAGCGGCGCGTCGCCCACCGTAGCCACGACGGAGACCGTCCCGTCCGGCGCGCCTTCGGTTGGCTCGAGCGTCAAGGTCACCGCGTCGGAGAGGTCGATCGCCGGATCGGGCCCGCGCTCGGGCGGGTCCTCGACCGGCGCAGGCGAGCCCACGCGGCCGCCGAGCGGTAGGGCGAGCAGCGCGATCGCGAGGCCGACGAGCCACGCCCGCCGGGCGCCCGCGGGGCGTCGGGGGGCCGTCGAGGGAGGCAGATCGGGGGAGGGCATGGGCTCAGAGGGGGCGGCGTCCCCCGGTGGGCGGCGGCGAGCGGTGGAACGGCGGCGAGGCATCGAAGCATTCCGCGCTCTTGCGGCCACGGAGGTCGGGTGCTAATCAGCGCGCCCGGAGACGATCATGGCATATCGATGCAGCATCTGCGGCAAGGGAGCGAACGCCGCGCACAACGTCAGCCACTCCAACCGCAAGTCGCGGAAGTGGCAGCGGCCCAACCTCCAGAACGTCCGCGCGGTGGTGGACGGCCGTACCCAGAAGGTCCGCGCCTGCACCCGGTGCATCCGCACCGGCAAGGTCACCAAGGCCGCGTGAGCGCCGCTCGGTCGGGAACCGCCGCGAGGTCTCTCGGCGCTCTCGACCGGTCGGTGCTCTAGATCGACTGGCGGCCCGCGATCCAGCGCCCGGCCCGCGAGCCTCCGCCCGGCTGCCCGGCGGACTCGATCGTTCTGTGGTTCGACGTCCCTCGTGAGCTCGAGGGGCTGCGCCTCGATCGATTCCTGCAGACGCGGATCCCGCGGCTGAGCCGGACGCGCGCCAACCAGATCGTGCGGGCCTGCGCGTACCACGCCGACGGCCGACGGCGCCGTCCGTCCGAGCGCGTGCGCTACGGCGAGACGGTGATCATCGTCCGCCCGAGCTTCGAGGAGCCCGAGGCGCCTCGGAGCTACGGCGTGGTGCACGAGGACGAGGCGATCCTCGTGGTGGACAAGCCGCCCGGCCTGCCGGTGCATCCGTCGGCGAGCTACCACAAGAACACGCTCACGTGGTTGATGCGGGAGCGCTACCCCGAGCGCACGCCGCACCTCTGCCACCGGCTGGACCGCGAGACGAGCGGGGTCCTGGTCTGCGCCAAGACCCTCGAGGACGAGCGCGCGCTCAAGGGCCAGTTCGAGCGGCGCACGGTCGACAAGGAGTACCTCGCGATCGTCGTCGGCGCGGTGCAGGACACCCTCGAGGTGATCGACGTCCCCATGGGGCGGGCGCGCGAGGGGCTCCACCTGTTGATGGAGGTGCGGCCGGATGGCTCGCCGTCGCGCACCGAGGTCCGCGTCGTCGCGCGCGCCCCCGCGCACACCCTCGTCGCGCTGCGGCCGCGCACCGGTCGCCAGCACCAGCTCCGCGTCCACATGGCCTCGGTCGGGCACCCCATCGTGGCCGACAAGCTCTACGGGCCCGAGGGGCCGGCGCCGTTCCTCGAGTACGTGGACGGCGGCGGGGTCGTCACCGAGGAGCTGCGCGCGCGGCTCGGCCATGACCGTCAGGCGCTCCACGCGCACCGGCTCCGCGTCACGCACCCGCGGACGGGCGAGGACCTCGCGCTCCGCGCGCCGCTGCCCGAGGATCTGCGGGACCTCTGGCGGGCGCTCGGCGGTCCGCCGCTCGGGCCGCCTCCCGAGCCGCGGTGAACACCGCGGACCACGCCGGCATCTTCTGTGGATGCTGCTAGGTTCCGGCCAGATGTTGGCGCGACCCTCCCTGCCCGTCCTCCCCCTGCTCGCCCTCGGGCTCGCCTCGCTGCTCGTCGCCTGCGGCGCGTCCCAGCCGGCCGAGGTGACGACGACCCCGTTCCTCGAGGCTCACGAGGACATGTTCGAGAACGGCCTCGACATGGTCCGCGACCCGGACGCCCTGGACGGGAGCTGGCTCGGCGCGTGGCAGGAGGAGCTCGACGAGCGCGTCACGAACGCCGACGTGGTCGCCCTGGTGACCATCCGGACGCTCCGCACCGACGTGGATCTCGACCGCCGCGAGACCTACCGGCTCATCACCGCGGTGGACCGCGAGCTGCTCGGCGAGGTCGACGACGAGATCACCCTGACGGTCGCGCAGGACGAGCGCGGCTACGGGACGATCGAGAACAACGAGCGCCGCCTGCTCGACCAGCAGTTCATCGCGTTCATCAAGTGGCAGCGCACCGAGTCGGGTGAGCTCCGCGCCCGCTGGCACCTCTCGCCGGCCACCGAGCCAGTCGCCCTCGAGACCCGACGCCTCCTCGCGTCGCGCCGCAACGTCGACCCGAACGGCGGCGCGCGGCGCACCGTGATCGTGCACCGCAACTGAGCTTGCGGTGGCCAGCGGCGTGGACGCCGCCGGTCTCGACCCGATGGCGCCTGCGTTCACGCGGGCTGGGCCAGGAGTCGCGGGCTCGCAGACGCTCGAGCAGCGTTGGAGTGAGTCGAGCCACGGGCTCGGGCTCCCCGCCCAACGCCACGTGCGGCGCGAATCCGCGGGCGCGAGGGGGCTACGAAGGAGCGAACGACGGCCGTTACCCCGGCTGCGGCCTGCTCGCGTTCGTTGATGTCCGGTATCGTCACAGCGCACCCTATCCTCTACAGGGTTACCGTCACCCGCTCGGACCCGGACGCGGTGGCAGGCTTCATCGAAGCGACGAGCGAGATCCTCGAGCGGCGCCACCCGTTCGTCACCCTGGTCGACGCGCGAGGCCTCTCGGTCATCCCCAGCCCCGCGGATCGTCAGCGCTTGAGCCACTGGCTCTCTCGGTCGCGCGAGCTCATCGCCGCGTGGAACGTCGGGACGGCGATCGTGCACCGCTCGAACATCGTCACGCTGCTCATCCGTGCGCTGGAGTGGTTCGCGCCCGCTCCCAGCCCTCAGCTCCACACGAGCCATCTGGCCGAGGCCGAGCGCTGCATCCAGAAATGGCTGGGCGAGCACCGAGGCGAGGTCGTGGAGTGGAAGCACCGGGAGTAGCGCCGGGGACCGCTGGCGCGCACCGCGGTTCGCAGCGGTGAACGACTCCACGCAAGACGCGTTGGCGGGTGCTGCCCACGCGGCGCCGCGCGTTCGGGCATGAGAGCGGCGTCACGCGGGGAAAATCGCCAGCTTTCGCCGGCCGCGCGTGGACCCACGTTGAGGGCATGCACACCCGCGGCCTGTTCCTCCTGATCGGCTCGCTGTTGCTCGCCTCCGCCGCGAGCGGGCAGGCGCCCGACGACGGCGCGCTGGAGCTGTCGCAGCGGGCGAGGTCGATCGAGACCAGCACGATGAGCCCGTTCTGCCCGGGCAAGACGCTCTACGACTGCCCCAGCCCCCGCGCGGCCGAGTGGCGATCGGACATCCGCGGCTGGCTCGCGCAGGGCCTGAGCCCGTCCGAGATCCGCGGTCGGCTCCAGGCGCGCGAGCCCGACTTCGACCTCGACGGCTCGGACCCCGGCACCGGCGGCGCCCTGGTGATCCTGGCGTTCGGGGTCCTCGCGATGCTGGGCATCGGCGCGGCCGTGTGGCGGCGCGGGGTCCGCGCTCGAGCGGCCGAGGCGCACGAGGCCCCGGAGGACGGCCCGGACGAGGGGCTCGAGGAGCGCCTCGACGCGGAGCTGCGAGCGCTCGACGCCTACGAGTAGCGATCGCGAGCTGCGCGCCGAGGGGCCTTTGCGGCACCCGCAGGAGGGTCCACCTGACGCGCCGCGCTTCGCGAGCTGACCGCGCGCGGCGCGGTGCGCGCATCGAACCCGAACAAACGCTCGGCGATGCGTGAAGTGCCCGATATTGCTGGTGATCTTCGCGCGCGAAGCCGAATGGCGGCGGGGCGGCTGAGACGCAGACTGTGCTGCGTCTCAACCCGCCAGAGCCCTCGGAAGGAGCCGAACCATGACGCAGCCGCGATCCTCCATCGACGCCTCCTCGGCCGTGCGACTCACCGTCCTCGGCCTGGCCTGGGCCGCCATGTGGGCGTGGGCGATCGGGGTCTTCGCCATGGGAGGCATCGGCCCGGCCGCGTTCGTCTGGCCGGGGCTGGTGACGCTCGCGGTGGTTCCGCTCGGCGTCCGGTTCGCGATGCTCGAGGTGAGGGTGCCCGCCCAGCGGGTGTACGCGCGCTGGCGGTCCGTGAGCGCGGTCCAGGAGCTGTTCGTCGGGGGCCTGGGCGGGCTCTTCCTGTGGATGGGCATGACGGTACCGCTCGTCGCGTTCCTCATCGCGGGCGAAGACGAGAGCGTGCTCAGTCACCTCCCGTCGGCCCTGGGCCCGGCCCTCGTCTGCGGCGCCATCGGCGGCGGGCTGCTGTTCTTCCGGCCCGCGGCCGTGCTCGACCTGGTGACGGGCGAGGTCCGTTGGCACTTCCTCGGTCCCGCGTTCCCGCTCGCCTCGAGCGTCGACCGCTCCAAGCTCGTCCTCGCGGCCAGCGCGCACTGGGTGACGAACCGCGGGGTACGGCGGGGGACGGCCATCCGTGTTCACCTGCCCAACGCGACCAGCCAGCTCGAGCTGCTCGGCCTGGAGTATGGCGTCCACGAGATCAACCAGCGGTTGCACGAGTGGAGCCGCGCGCTCGGGCTCCCGGCGCAATACGTCTGATCCGTAGAGAGGCGCGCGCCGGCCGGGCCACGCGTCTGCAACCAGGCGAGCCAACTCGAGTATCGTGCGGGGATGAGCCGGCTCAGCCCGATCGACACGATGTTCCTCCTCGCGGAGTCCCGCGAGACGCCCATGCACGTCGGGGGGCTCTACCTGTTCCGGCTCCCGGACGGAGCGGACGAGGCGGAGTTTCTGGGGCGGCTGCTCGCGATCCAGCGCAGCCCGAAGCGGTGGCGGCGGCCGTTCGGGCACGTGCTCGAGAGCGGGCGGCTCGGCCCGGCGGGCCCGACGCACTGGAAGCCCGACGCGCACCTGGACGTCGACTACCACGTGCGGCACTCGGCGCTGCCCAAGCCGGGGCGCTACCGCGAGCTGTTCGCGCTCGCGGCGCGGCTGCACCAGACGCTCCTCGACCGGCATCGGCCGCTCTGGGAGACGCACGTCATCGAGGGGCTCGCCGACCGGCAGTTCGCGCTCTACTCGAAGATCCACCACGCGGCGATCGACGGCGTCGGCGGGGTGCGGCTCGCGATGGAGATGCTCTCGCCCGACCCGGACGAGCGGCGTGACTACTCGCCTTTCTCGATGGAGGCCTACGAGCGGGCGCGAGCCAAGCGCGCGCCGCGACCGGAGCCGCCGAGCGAGCGCGATCTCAGGGCGGTGGCGGAGGTGCTGCGCGAGTCGTTCGGGGTCAGCCGGGGGCTGCTCAAGAGCCTCAGCACCTACGCGCGCGCGTGGTGGAGCGCGGAGGAGCAGGCGCTCACGACGTCGTGGAGCCCGTCGCCGCAGACGAGCTTCAGCACCAAGATCACCGGCGCGCGCCGGTTCGTGGCTCAGTCCTACTCGCTGCCGCGGGTGAAGGCGGTCGGCAAGGCGCTCGGCGGGACGATCAACGACGTGGTCCTCGCGATGTGCGGCGGCGCGCTGCGGCGCTTCCTCGAGGCGCGGGGCGAGCTCCCGGACGCCCCGCTCACCGCGATGACGCCGGTCTCGCTGCGGAGCGAGGAGCACGACGGGGCGATGGGGAACGCGGTCGGCATCCTCACCGCGAACCTCGGTACGCACCTCGCGGATCCGGCGAAGCGCTTCGAGGCGGTCGCGGGCTCGATGAACGAGGGCAAGACGCTCCTGCGCGGGATGAGCGCCAAGGAGATCGAGGTCTTCACCCAGATCACCCAGACGCCCGCCTTCCTCGTCGGCGCGCTCGGCCTCGGCGACCGCTTCCCGCCGTACAGCACCGTGATCTCGAACGTCCCGGGGCCCCGTGAGCGGCGCTACTGGAACGGCGCGCGCGTCGAGGGGATGTACCCGGTGAGCGCCATCTACCACGGCTTCGCGCTGAACATCACGCTGCTCAGCAACGACGACCAGCTCGACTTCGGCATCGTCGCCTGCCGCGAGTCGGTCCCCCACATGCAGCGCCTGATCGACGACCTCGAGCACGCGCTCGGCGAGCTCGAGGAGGTCGCGGGCATCAAGGTGAGTTGACTCCTGCTTCGCCGGCGGGATCGAGGAAGGCGTCGATCTCGGCCGCGAGGAGCGCGGGCCGCTCGCTGTGGAGCGCGTGGCCGGTGTCACGCAGGGTGAGCGTCGCGCCGGGCATCCCGAGGAACGGCGCGAGGCGGTCCACGAAGGTCCGCGTCATCATCGGCATCGAGTCGTCGGCGTCGCCCGCGACGAGGAGGAGCGGCGCCTCGATGCGGGTGAACGGGCGCACGCCGTCCGCGTCGGGCTCCAGGTGGCTGAAGACGAGCTGCTCGAACGCGACCCGGTAGTGCCAGCGGCGGAAGCGCGCGTCGTAGATCTCGCCGAGCTGCCGCAGGCCGTCCTCGACCATCGCGTCCTTGCACGCCCAGCCGTCGCGGTACCAGTAGCCGGCCTGGTTGCGCACCGACGAGAGGCCGCCGACGAAGTAGTCCTCGCGCGCGTCGCCGTCCTCCGCCGCGACGCTGAGGTCGCGGGTCTGGCGGACGGCCTCGTGCTTCACCACGTCGACGTACTCGCCGTCGCCCGCCGCGAGCGGCCAGCGGGCGCGGCTCCACGACACGTCGATGGAGGCGGGCGACCAGGCGACGAGGCGCCGGGCGTAGGCGGCGTGGCGTTCGCCCGCGCGCAGGACCAGGTTGCCGCCGAGGCTGCCGCCGAGGACCGCCTCGACGCGCGCGCTCGCGCCGGGGACCTCTGCCTCGAGCGCGGCGACCACCGCGTCGAGGAAGGCGTCGTGGAAGCGGAGCAGGGCGTCGTCGGCGCCCCCGAACGCCTGGATGATCTCGGCCGGGTCGACGCGCTCGGCGTAGCCGTTGGACGGGAGGTCGACGAGCAGGACGGTCAGCCGCGCGCCGCGGGCCCGGGCGCGCTCGACCAGCGCGGCGGCGAGCGGCGCGCCCTCCTCGGCGAGCGAGCTGTGGCCGGGGACGAAGAGGAGGATCGGGCCGTCGTCGATCGTCCACCGCTCCGGCGGCGGGGCGGCCTCGAGGTCGACCGCGGTGGCCTCGGGGGAGGCGGTGGACGCGGTGAGCGCGCGCGTGCGGACGGCGCGCGCGCCGGAGGGGAGGGCGACGTCCACGACGAGGTCGCGCTGGGGGAAGGGGCCGGCGGGGACGTTGACCGGACGCGCGGGCGGGTCGTCCTCGGGGGACACCGCGACGAAGCCGAGGTCGGCGCGGGCCGCGTCGCGGTGCGCGGCGGGGCCGCGGAGCGCCCAGGCGACCGCGTAGGCGCGCTGGAGGGCCCGCGCGCGGGCGGACGCGCTCGCGTTGGGATCGAGCGCGTCGCGCGTGGGCGGCCGCGCGGCGAAGGCGTCGTAGGCGCGCTCGCCGCTCACCGCGAGGTCTGCGAGCGCGCGCGCGAGGGTCGCGTCGCCGCGATCGAAGGCGGCGGCGGACGCGTCGAGGGCGCCTCGCGGATCCGCCTCGGCCGCGACCGCGCGGAGCTCCGGGCGGAGGGCGAAGCAGTACGGCTCGCGCGCGCGGTCACAGCCTCCGGCCTCGTCGAGGAGCCCGGGCGGGGGCGCGAAGGCGGCGAAGGGCGCGTCGTCGCAGGCGCGCTCGTCGGACGGCGGATCCAGCGCGCGCTCCGGTCGCGCCTCGGCCCCTTCGGGCGGGACGCCCAGGTCGAGGCAGCCCGAGGCGAAGAGCAGGCAGGTGAGGAGCCGACAGGCGAGGGGCACGTGTAGTCTCATGCCCGGGTGGGTGCGCGGCCGGGCGCGAGGTGGGACACCGAATCTTTTCTGTCCCACTCGGGCCGGCGCCTCCCACGGAGGCCTCATGAGCTCCCGCGATTCCGTCGTCATCCCGCTGCGCCCCCACGCCGCCCCGCTCGATCCCGAGCGCGCGCTGACGGAGCTCGTGCCCACGGTGCGGCGCTGGATGTGGCGCCTGCTCGGGCCGCGCGAGGGCTTCGAGGACGCGGTCCAGGACGCGCTCGTCGAGCTCGCCCGGGCGCTCCCGCGGTTCGAGGGCCGCTCGAGCCTGACGACCTTCGCGCATCCGGTCGTGGTGCGGACGGCCTACCGGCACATGCGGCCGGCGGGCGCGCCCCGGATGGTCGACGCGATCGATCAGGTCACCTCGGGCGACGACCCCGAGCGGCGCGCGGCGGGCCGTCAGCAGCTCGAGCGCCTGCACCGCGTGCTGGCGCAGCTCCCGGAGAAGCAGCGGGTCGCCTTCGTGCTCTGCGCGGTCGAGCGCGTCTCCCACGCTCGGGCGGCCGAGATCGAGGGCGTGTCGATCGAGACGCTGCGGGCGCGCCTCAAGCGGGCGAGGGCCGAGCTCGCGCGCCGGCTCAAGGCCGATCCCGAGCTCGCCGAGCGGCTGCGGAGCGAGCGGTGAGCGAGCTCGTCGACGCGTTCGCGGAGGCGCTCCGCGCCGAGCCGCCGCCGATCTCCGAGGAGGAGGCGGCGGAGGCGGCGCGGCGCGCGCTGGCCGAGCTCGAGGACGAGGACCTGGTGGACGCGTTCGCGGAGGCGCTCGCGGCGTCGGCCCCGCCGGCCGAGGTCGCAGGGACGGAGCGGGCGACGTCGGCGGGCGCGTCGGCGCGGGAAGAGGCGCTCGACCGGGCGCGGCGCGGCTGGCGGCTCGCGGCGGTGGCGGCGACGCTGGTCCTCTTCGTGGGCGTGGGCCTCTGGGCTCAGGCGCTCCTCGGCGGCGAGGCGCCGGCCGGCCTGGTCGAGCACCGGCTCGCGGCGGGCCACCGCATCCAGGCCACCGCCGGTGCGACGCTGGCGATCGAGGACGCGCCCGGTCAGGTCCGCGTGCGGCTGCGCGAGGGAGAGGCGGCGTTCGACGTCGCGCGGGGTTCGGACTTCGTGGTCGAGGCGGGCGACTGGACGGTGCGGGTGACCGGCACGGTGTTCACGGTCGCGCGCGACGGCGACGCGGTGCGGGTCGCGGTCTACGAGGGGTCGGTCGAGGTCGACGACGGCGCGGCGGCGGTTGCCCTGACCGCCGGTCAGGTCCACGGCGAGGCGGCGACGGACCCGCGGATCGTGGCCCTCGCGCGCGCGGCGGCGCGGCGTCGGCTCGGCGCCGTCGCGGAGGCTGGGTCGCCGGGGAGCTCGCCGGGAAGGCTGCCGGGAGGGGCCGCGGAGGGTCCGGCCGAGGAGAGCGAGCCCCACGCGCCCACCGGAGCGGGCGGGCGCGGGTCGATCCTCGGCGAGGAGCCCGCCGCTGCGCCGGTCGAGCCACCCGGGGAGGCGACCCCGGCGTCGCGGCCGGTGGCCTCCCTCGAGGCGCGTGCGCGGCGGGCGCTCGCCGCGCGGGACTACGACGCCGCGCTCCGTCTGGCCGACGCGGCGCTGGCCGTGCGGCCGAGCTCGGCGCGGCACCTGATCCGTGGCGACGCGCTGCGCGGCCTCGGGCGGACGGACGACGCGCTCGCGGCCTACCGACGTGGGGCGTCGACGGGCTCGGCGGGCGATCGCGCGACCGGTGGGCTCGAGGCGGCGCGGCTGCTGCTCGCGAACGGCCGCCGAGCCGAGGCGCGCGACGCGCTCGAGCGCAGCGGCGCGCTCCGCGACGGCTCGCCCGTGCTGCTCCCGGCGCGCCGGCTCCTCGCGCGGATGGAGCGCGACCCCGAGGGCCCCGAGTGAGGCCCGGCCGTGCGGCGATCGCGGCGCTAGCACCCCCGGCCCGAGGTCCGATCCGGGAAACCGGTGAGTCATCGGGTTCGAGCTCGCCGCACGAGATCGGGCGTGAGGGCCGCCGCAAACCCGGAACGCACCTCGCAGCGGGGGTACTATGTTTGCTGGTGAGCCTCGCGCCTGCGCTGGCCGCGGCGCAGCCCGGTCGCACGCTCGTGGTGGTGCCGCGCGACGCGCCCCGGAGGCTCGTCGAAGAGGTGCGGATCCAGCTCCAGCTCACCGGCCGCCGCGTCTCGATCTTCCGCGGCGCCGAGGACCTCGGTCGCGCGGAGGAGCTGGCCGCCCACGCGGACGCCGAGGTGGTGGCGCTGCGCCCACGCGGGGCCGAGATCGAGCTGCTCGCGGTCGGCGCGCTCGCCCCCCGGACCGTGCTCGCCCCCGCCGCGAGCACGCCCCGCGCCCTCGCCGCGCTGCTCACGCTGATGCTGGAGGAGCCGAGCCCGAGCGCGGACGCCGCGCTTTCGCCTGGGCCGACGCCCGATCCCGTGTCACCGGCGCCGACAGCTCACGTCGCGGTCTCGATTCGTGGGCCGGCGGCCGCGGTCCGCGCGCCGGAGGGGGCCTCGCGGCTCGTCGCCCCGCGGCCCCCCCAACGGCCCGCGGAGCCCCTCGCGGTGTCTCCGCGCGAGATCCGCCCGGGGCTCGAGGCCGAGCCACGGCTCGCGCCCGTGCAGGAGCGGATCGCGCTGGAGGTGCTCGGCGCGATCCTCGGGGGCGCCGCGCTGGGGCTCGGGGGCGCGCTGGTGGCCGACGTGGCGAGCGGCGGCGACCCGACGTTCCCGTGGTGGGCGGCGGGCCTCGCGATCGGTGGCACGGTGGGGTCGAGCGGCGGGGCGCTGCTCGTCGGGCGGCTGACGGGGGCGCGCGGGGAGCCGCTCTGGACGATCCTCGCCGGGCTCGCCGGGGGCGCGCTGGGGGGGCTGCTGATGGCGGTCGGCCGCGCCACCGACGTGCACCCGGACGACGGCGTGACGAGCGGCTGGACCTACCTCGGCGCGGTGCTCTCGGCGACGCTCCCGACCGTGCTCGCGGTGCTCACCTTCGAGCTCACGCTGCCGGCCGCGCAGGGACCCAGGCTGTAGCCCGCAAGGTGGGTTGCGAAGCCTACCAGCGGTGGAACGCCGGGTGGCCCTCGCTGACCGCGACGAAGGTGCCGCGGCAGGTCGCGGTGATCTTCGAGTCGGCCTCGAGGGTGGCTTCGATCACCGCGCGCCCGTCGGCCAGCTCGGCCGCGTGGGCCCGCAGCGTGAGCTCGACGTCCATCGGAGTAGGGCGGCGGAGCTTCACGTGGAAGTCGGCGGTCACCGTGCAGGGCGGCCGCTGCTCGCCGGCGGCGCGCATCAGCGCCCAGGCCGCGGTCCAGTTGGAGTGGCAGTCGAGCAGCGCGCCGCAGATGCCGCCGTTGAGCACCCCGGGGAACGCCTGGTGGTGCGGAGACGGGCGCCACCGAGCGATGACCTCGTCGCCCTCCACGAAGCTCTTGATGCGGAGGCCCTCGGCGTTGGCCGGGCCGCACCCGAAGCACGCGTTGGTCGGGGCGTAGGTGTCCTGGAGGCTCGCGTCGCTCATCGCGCGAGTCTGGGCGCAGGCGCGGCCGCGGATCAACCGGGCCGCGCCCCGAGCGCTCAGACCCGCCTGACGCCGCCGCTGTCGCTCCCCCCGCCGTCGTCGTCGCCGTCGCCGCCGCCGCCGTCGTCGCCCCCGTCGTCGCCCCCGTCGTCGCCCCCGTAGTCGATCGTCTCGATCTCGCCGATGCCCGGATCGCTGGGATCGCTGCCGCTGTCGCCGCCGCTCGGCGCCCAGTCACCGCCCGTGCCGCTGCCCCCCGAGGTGGAGCCGCTGGTGCCGTCGTCCGGCGGAGGATCCGCGCCCTCGTCGCCCGGCTCATCGGGCGGCTCGGGGACGCAGCAGAGCTCCGCGTAGCTGGCGGAGTGCGTGGCGCAGAAGGCGTCGCGGACGTCCTCCCAGAGCGTGTACCGGTTGGTGCTGCAGCCGGGCGCCGCGTGGTAGCGGAAGACGCAGGCGTCGCCGCCGCGCGTCGGGTATCCGCGCCCGTAGGTGTTGAGCTCGTTCCACTCGACCTCGGTCGGGTAGCTCAGCATCTCGTCCACCACGTCGCCCGAGCCCGAGCCGATGTAGGCCGGCCGACGCTTGCAGCGGCCCAGGTTGCCCTCGCCGAGCGCGACGGCGGCGAGGAAGTCGAAGTTCGGGGTGCGGATGCCTTCGTCGATCGACGATGCGCCACGGACGAACAACCCCGCGCCGGAGTCGCCCGCGAAGATCGAGAGCTGCCCGTGGGTCCCGAAGAATGGCCCCGCGCGGTGCCGAAGCGGCAGGTTCTCGCCGTTGCCGAAGAGGTGCCCCTGGAACGGGGCGGCCGAGAGGTCGAGCTCGCCGCAGTACGTTGGGGCCGGACTCGCGGAGAGCCCCGGGACGCGCAGGATCGCGGCGTCCAGCCCGGCGTCCTCCCACAGCACGCTCGCCGCCTGGGTCGAGCTCACGTTCACCTCGTAGGTCGAGCCGCTGGGGGAGCCGCGGTAGCCGTGAACCACCCGCACCGTGCCGTGCTGGATGCAGTGCGCGGCGGTGAGGACGAGATCGGCCGCGATCGCGGT
>JAUHXR010000253.1 GCA_030426845.1 Polyangia bacterium
AGGAGGAGCGCGAGGCGCCGCGCCCGATCCTGCAGCGCGCTCCACGTCAGCGCCTCGAGCGCGGCCGGCGCGTAGGCCGCCCGCAGCGCCTGCTGCGCCGACACGATCGCCGTCCGCGGCCAGGGGTCGTCGACCCGCGGCCGCGAGAGCTCCACCGCGAGGCGCATCTGGGTGCGGATCAGCGCGACCTCGGCCACGTCGGCGCGCCGCGCCTCCGCCTCCGCGGTCCGCCGCGCCTCCTTGAGCTCCTCGCGCAGGTGATCTGCTTCGCGTCCTCGCAAGTCGGCTTGCGCTGCCCGACGCCACAGGCCCTCGTCGACGCGCCGCCGCCGCTGGAGCTCGGCCTGCACGCGCTCGAGCGACTCCTCGAGCGCGGCCAGCTTCGCGGCGCGTCCCGCCGCCGCCTGGGCCTGCGTCTCGAGCCGGGCGTTCGTCGACCGCGCCTCGGCGAGGGCCGACTCCGCCGCCGCGAGGCGCCGCCGCAGCTCGAGCACCTCGACCGCGAGCGGCGGTCGATCCTCGTGCGCGTCGGGCAGGAGCTGCTCGAGCTCGCGCTCGAGGAGCTCGACCCGCTGGCGAGCCGCCTCCATGTCGTCGCGGAAGACCAAGGCCCGCCCAGGATAGCGCTCGGGGCCGCGCGCGAGGAGGTCCGCGTCGCGCGCGTTCGGAGCCAACCGGCCGCCCGCGCGACATCGCGTCATAAGCCGGCCGCGCTCCGGGCACGTGCTCGGTGCGGCGGCGCCTCGCGCCCCGCGGGAGGACGATGTGCACGAGCGCGGCCGGTGGTGGGTCTGCGCGCTCGGGGCGGCGGCGATGTGCCTGCCGGGACCCGCGCGCGCGCAAGACATGGTGTTCGGGGTCGAGGAGACCGAGGGCTCGCCCCTCCCGGTCGACGGGCCGCCGTCCGAGGCGCTGGCCAACGCGCTGCGGCTCTACGCGGGGGAGCGCTACGAGGAGGCGGCGGCGCTGCTCGCGCGCGTCGTCCAGGGCGAGACGGACGACGCGCCGGCCCAGGTGGAGAAGGCGCAGCTCTTCCTCGCCAAGAGCCTCTTCCACCTCGGCTACCTCCGCGGATCGCTCGCGCTCTTCGACGAGATCACCGCCGCCGGACCCTCGCACCGCTACTTCACCGCGTCCCTGCCGTGGCTCGCGCAGCTCGCGACCGAGCTCCCCGAGCCGGCCGGTATCATCGAGCTGGTCGGCCGCTTCGACGACGCGCAGGTGGCCGATCTCGACCGGCCCGAGACGGCCGATGTCCACGCGCAGCTCAGCTACCTCGCCGGCCGTCACGCCTACGCGCAGGCCGACCTCGACGGCGCGATCGCGCGCCTCGAGCGCGTGCCTCCAGGCTCACCGCTCTACGCACGAGCGCGCTTCTTCGCGGGCGTCACCCGGGTCCGCCAGCGGCGCGCGCGCCCGGCGATCGAGGCCTTCCGCGAGGTGCTGCGCGCGGTCGACCGCGGCGGCGTCCCCGAGCCCGAGCGCATGCGCTCGCTGGCCTGGCTCTCGCTCGGGCGCGTCTACTACACGGCGGCGAACCAGACCGACCCCGAGACCGGCGAGCGCCGCGTCGACGCGACGCTCCTCGAGAACGCCTCGGCCGCCTTCGATCGCGTCGACCCGAGCAGCGAGCTGTGGCTCGACGCGATGTTCGAGCAGTCGTGGGCGCTCTACCTCGGCCAGCAGGAGAGCCGCGCGATGGGCAACGTGCACGCGCTCTTCTCGCCGTACTTCGAGGACGCCGACTACCCCGAGGCGCTCGTGCTCAAGGCGGTGGTGTTCTTCGGCGCCTGCCAGCTCGACAACGCCGAGGCGATGGTGCGCCAGTTCCACGACCGCTACGACGCGGCCCGCGAGGAGGCGGCGGCGGCGCTCGGCGGGCTCGGCGCCAACGAGCAGGCCTACGCCTTCCTCGCGGAGCTCCACTCCACCGAGGGGCGGGCGCGGATCTCGCCTCGTCTCCAGCGGGCGGCGCGCGCGAGCCTCTCGGACCGCGACCTGTTGCGCCACCTCGCCTACGTCCGCGTCCTCGACGCCGAGCGCGCGCGCCTCGACGCCGCGAGCGAGGCGTTCCGCGGGTCGGCCGCCGCCGATCGCGTCCGGCAGGAGGTCTCGGTCGCCCGCGCCTTCGCGGTGGATCGGGCTGGCGAGCTGACGCGGGCGCGCCTCCAGCGGCGGCTCGACGAGCTCGACGAGCTGATGACTCAGATCGACACCGTGGAGCTCGAGACCTATCGCGTCCGCCGCGAGGGCCTGGGGTCTCGAGCAACACAATCGCCATCGCCGTCGAACGGGCTCGACGTCGCGGTCGACGAGGAGCACCAGGTCTGGCCCTTCGAGGGGGAGTACTGGCGCGACGAGCTGCCCTACTTCCGCCAGCAGGTGACCTCGCGCTGCACCCGTTGAGCCACGACGCTCAGATGATCTCTGGCTCGGTGACCGTCTCCATCACCGGCTCGAGCTCCCACTCGAAGCCGTCGATGAGCGCGGTCGAGTCGAGGCTCGGGTCGCCCGAGTCCCACACGATGAAGCGCAGCGTGATCGTCTCGCCGGGGGTCACCGGCGCGACGGTCCGCAGCCAGCCCGTGCCGCCGCCGACCTCCTGGCCCGGGTCGCCGGGGAAGGGGCCGCCGGGCGGGGTGCCGCAGCTCGACTCGGCCCCGAAGCCGGTGCCGGCGAGAGGGGCGCGGCCGAGCGGGCAGTCGAAGTACTTGCCGCCCGCCATCCCCGCCTCGCACGCGCGCAGGAGCGAGTTGTTGACGCTCACCGGGTTGTTGTCGGAGTCGAAGACGATGTTCTGCCACCCGCCGGCCGCGTCCTGGCGCAGCACCGCGAAGAAGTCGTTGAACTCGTCGCAGATGAACTCGGGGTACTCGTAGGTGAAGAACGCGGAGCGGAACGAGAAGCCCCGCGCGTTGGTCGGCGCGCGGACCACGACCTCGAGCGCGACGGAGTCGTAGACGCCGCCGGCGCGGACGCCGGGGCAGGAGCTCGAGGCCTGGGGGAAGGTCGGCGGGTAGCCGCTGCTCGCGTCGTACTCGTCGCAGTCGTTCGTGTAGCCCGGCTGACCCGGCGCGCGCGCGGTGCCGCTCGAGAGCACGAACATCGCCCCGCCCTCGCGCGGGAGGTTGGCGCTGCCGAAGCTCGGCAGGGCCCCCACCTGCTGCATCGACGCCGGGGCGCCGGTCGCGTCGGCGTCGGTGTAGCGCGCGCTCACCACGCCCCAGCTGCTCGCGCCCGCCATGCGACAGAGGCCCATCGCGCGCGCCGCGTCGAACGGGTCGGTCGCCTCGAGGGGCAGCCCGGTGTCGCACGCGACCACGTCGGCGTCCGCCCCGTCACAGTCTTCGTCGATGCCGTTGGCCGCCTCGTCGTAGGCCCCGGGGTTGATCTGGGGCGCGCAGTCGTTGCAATCGACGCCGTTCGGGTAGCCGTCGCCGTCCGCGTCCATCCCGGCCGAGGTCGTGCAGCCGTCGGGGGGAGGCGGCGGCGGGCTGACGAACGGCCCCGCGTCCCAGCCCACCGAGGGCGGGCCCGCGTCGCTCCCGGGGGGCGGAGGGGCGCCGGTCGGGCCCGCGTTGCAGGCGGCGAGGGCCACGGAGAAGAGCAGGCCGAGGGCGGGGCGGGGCGTCGTCATGTCGCCATGGAGCGCAACCGGCGTGCCATCCGGCGTGCGCGCGCAACGGCGCACGGTCTCGGGCCCCTCGTCCCCGCCGCGCCGGGGTGGACCTACCCCGGTGTCGCCTCGGGCGCCGCACCGGGGGTTGCCATCGAGGGCGCGGGGAGTAGATTCCGCATACCCCCCGGGGGTATGGAGACATGGCCACGGAAGATACCAAGAAGAAGCTCCTCGCGCGGCTCAAGCGCGCCGAGGGGCAGCTCGCTGGCGTACGGCGGATGGTCGAGGAGGACGCCTACTGCGTGGACACGCTCGTCCAGGTGGCGGCGGTCCGCGGCGCGCTCTCCAAGGTGGGCGACGTGCTGTTGGAGGACCACCTCGGCCACTGCGTGCGGCGCGCGTTCGAGTCGGGCGACGAGGCGGCGCGGCGCGCGCACATCGACGAGCTGCTCGACGTGTTCGCCCGGTTCGGCGGTCGCGCATGAGCGCCCTGCTCCACGCGATCTGGTCGGTCCTCCTCGAGCTGGCGCCGTGGCTCCTGCTCGGCGCGGTGGTCGCGGCGGCGCTGCATGTCGCCCTGCCGCGGGACTTCGTGGCGCGCGTGCTGCGCGGCCGCGGCGGCGTCTTGCGCGCGGTGCTCCTCGGCGTGCCGATGCCGCTCTGCTCCTGCGGCGTCATCCCGGCGGGCCTCGGGCTGAAGAAGGACGGCGCCTCGAACGGCGCGTCGGTCGGCTTCCTCATCTCGACGCCGCAGACCGGCGTCGACTCGATCCTCGTGAGCGCGTCATTCCTCGGCTGGCCGTTCGCGCTCTTCAAGGTCGCGAGCGCTTTCGTGCTCGGCCTCCTGGGCGGCCTGGTGACCGATCGCCTCGAGGGAGATGCGCACACGGAGGCGCCCCCGCCCCGCGTCGAGGGCGGCGGCCGCCGCGGCGTGCGCGAGGGCGTGCTCCACGGCGTGGACGTCCTCCGCACCATCTGGCGCTGGCTGGCGTTCGGCGTGATCGTCTCGGCCGCGATCACGGCCTTCGTCCCGCCCGACGCGTTCCAGGGCCTCGCCGCGTACGGCGGCCTCGCGGCGATGGGCGCGATGCTCGCGATCTCGCTCCCCCTCTACGTCTGCGCCACCGCGTCGGTGCCGATCGCGGCCGCCCTGGTCGCCGGCGGCTTCCCGCCTGGCGCCGCGCTCGTGTTCCTGATGGCCGGGCCCGCCACCAACCTCGCGACGGTCGGCGCGGTCCGGCGCGCGTTCGGCGGCCGGGTGCTCGCGGTCTACCTGGCGACGATCGCGGGGGGCAGCCTGCTCCTCGGCTGGGCGTTCGACTTCGTCCTCGTCGGCCGGCTCGGGGTCGAGGCCGGGGGCCACCACGCGCACGGCGCGGGCCCGATCGCGATCGCGTCCGCGGTCGCCCTGCTCGCGATGTTCGCGTGGTTCCTGTTCGAGGATCTGCGCGCGCTCCTGCGCCGCCGCGCCGCGCCCGCCCAGGCCGCGATCGAGCTCGGGGTCGAGGGGCTGACGTGCAACGGCTGCGTGCGCAAGCTCGAGGGCGCGGTCAGCGGCCTGCCGGGGGCGAGCAACGTCGTGGTCACGCGCGAGCCCGCGGGCCTGTGCCGCGTCGAGGGCGTGAGCCGGGAGGCGCTCTCCGAGGCGATCACCCGCGCCGGCTACCGGCCCGTCGGCTGACCCCGCGCTCAGCCGTTCTCGCTCAGCCGTGCTCGCTCGGCCGTTCTCGCTCAGCCGTTCTCGCTCAGCCGGTCGACGCTCAGCCGGTCGACGCCGCGGTGCCCTGGAACAGCTTCAGGATCCGCTGGAGCTTCGGCATCGCCGCGTTGAGCGCGGTGAGGTCCTTGGCGCGGAGCTGGTCCTTGGTGTCCGCGACGGTCGCGAGCGACTCCTCCACGCTCTGCCGCGCGTAGTCGCTCCCCTCCACCGCCCGCAGGACCTGGGCCGACAGCCGCTCGATCGCGAGGATCAGCTCGCCGGCCTGCGCGAGCGTCCGCTCCTCGGCCTCGTCGGCCTTGCGCGTGAGCGCGTGCCGTTCGGCGTCCGAGATCATCTCGGTCAGCTCGTCCTCGGTGAGCCCGCTCGACGCGGTGATCTGGATCGACTGCATCTGGTGCGTCTCGAGGTCGCGCGCCCGCACCTTCACGATCCCGTCCATGTCGAGCTCGAAGGTCACCTCGAGCTCGAGCGCCCCCGCCGGGCCGCGGCGGAGGTCGGTCATCGCGAATTCGCCCAGCAGCTCGTTCTCGTCGGCCCGTCGCGACTCGCCCTGCACGACGAGGATCTTCACCGTCGTCTGATTGTCGCGCACCGTGGTGAACACCTTGCCACGCGCGATCGGGACGGTGCTGTTCTGCGGGATCAGCTCCTCCATGTGCCCGCCCGCGACCACGATCCCGAGGGTGTGGGGCGTCACGTCGAGGAGCACCATGTCGTGGTCGTCCTCCGCGAGCGCCGCGCCCTGGATCGCGGCGCCGAGCGCCACCACCAGGTCCGGGTTGACGTCCACGTTGGGCGGCCGCCCGAAGAAGTCGTGCACGGCGCGCTGCACGAGCGGCATGCGGGTCATCCCGCCGACCAGGATCACGTCGTCGATGTCGCCGCGCTCGAGGCCGGCCTCCTCGAGGGTCGAGGCGGTCAGCTCGATCGAGCGGAGCACCAGGTCGCGGGTCAGGTCCTCGAGCTCCGCCCGGCGGATCGCGCGCGTGACATGCACCGGCTGACCGTCAGCCGAGGTCGTGATGAACGGCAGGTTCACCTCGGACTCGTCCCGCGACGAGAGCTCGCACTTGGCGCTCTCCGCCGCGTCTCGGATCCGTTGGACCGCCATCCGGTTCCGGCGGAGGTCCACGCCGTAGCTGGCGCTCACCTCGCGCATCAGCAGCTCGATCACGCGCTGATCGAAGTCCTCCCCGCCGAGGAAGGTGTCGCCGGAGGTCGCGATGACCTTGAAGACGCCCGCGCTCGACAGCTCCATGATCGAGACGTCGAAGGTGCCGCCGCCGAGGTCGTAGACCGCGATGGTGCGGTCGACCTGCTTGCCGAACCCGTAGGCGAGGGCGGCCGCGGTCGGCTCGTTGAGGATCTGGAGGACCTCGAGCCCGGCGATCGCGCCGGCGTCGCGGGTCGCCTGGCGCTGCCCGTCGTTGAAGTAGGCAGGGACGGTGACCACCGCCTGCTCGACGATCTCGCCGAGGTACTCCTCCGCGATCAGCTTCATCTCACGCAGGAGGATCGCGCTGATCTCGGGGACGCTGAGCTCGCGGTCCAGCAGGGAGATGCGCGGATCGTTGTGGGGGCCCTCGACGATCCGGTAGGCCACCGACTGGACCATCCGCTGCACCTGCTCGCTCGACCACTTGCGGCCGATCAGGCGCTTGGCCGCGTAGACGGTGTTCTCCGCGTTGGTGACGGCCTGCCGCTTCGCGACCCTCCCGACCAGTCGCCGCCGGTTCTCGGTGAGGGCGACCACCGACGGTACGGTGACGTTGCCCCCGCGGTCGGCGAGCACGACCGGCTCGCCGCGCTCCACGATGGCGACGCAGGAGTTGAACGTGCCGAGGTCGATGCCGAGGACGGGGGGCATGTACACGCCTAGAGTATCGGACCGGCTGCCCAGGCCATAGCGCCTACTGAGCGCGCCGTCCCGTCAGGGCGCGACGGTCGCGTAACGGACCCGGCCGACCTCGGGGTCCCAGAACACGATGTGCGGGCGTCGATCCGGCCCGAGCACCATGTCCACGTAGACCTCCTCGGGGACCGCCGCCATCACCGCGATCGTGTCGGTCACCCAGCGGAGCGCGCCCGCGACGAGGGTCTGACGGTGGTACTGGAGCGACGTCGTCCCGGCGCCGCTCGCGTCGGCGACGAGGAGGTGGAGCCAGCCGTTCGCGTCGGCCTCGATCTCGATCGGGTGGTCGCCCGGCTGGTCGTTGACGACCACGCCCATCACGCGGGTCGTCACCGTCGGCTCGGGGCCGTTGACCTCCGCGAGCCGCACCTCGCCCACGCCGCCCACCCAGTCGAGGTACGCGGCGACCGGGACGCCGTTCGCGAGCGCGAGGTCGACGCCGACCCCCGACGTCCGGTTGGCGATGCCGCGGTTGTCGAGGGTGCGGGCCGACGACCACGTCGTGGCCGAGCTGACGCTGTAGGAGGGCGCCGACGCGGCGAGGGTGACGCTCCACTGGAAGGCGGCGTGCATGGACCCCGACGCGCCGGCGACGAGAGACATCGCGCCCGCGCCGATGAGCCGTGAGTCCCCGTCGGTGCGGAGGTTGATCTCCATGCCGAACGCGCCGCCGGGCTGCTCGCGTCGCACCGGGTTGGTGCCCGACGCGTCGTCGTGCCACCCCACCGCGACCCGGCCGTCCGAGTCCACCGCGACGTCCACCCGGCCGGATGGGCCGACACCGTTCGCGAGGGTGACGACCGGCCCGAGCACCCCGCCGCGCAGAGTGCGGAGCTGCACCTCGCTCCCGAAGTCCGACCGGTACCAGAGCGCGATCTGGTGATGGTCGGGCGCCTCGGTGGCGATGCGCAGATCGGTGCCGACCACGTCGCCGATCGCCGAGACCGGCTCGTAGCTCGGGCCGACGGTGGGGCTGCCCGGCGCGTCCTCGTCGAACGAGACCGTGCCCATCCTCCCGATGTCGGGCCCGTCGAGCTCGTTGTAGGCGACGGTGATCGTTCCGTCGATCGCGCGGCCGAGGGCGATCGAGAGGCTGTCGAACGGGGTGGCGACGGTGGTGACCGCGCGGTTGGCGCAGGTCGCGGGCGGGCTCGCCCCGAGGTCCGTCCAGGGGACGGTGCATTCGCGGTCGATCGCGGTGGGCATGAAGTCACCCCCCGCGTCGGGGGGGCCGGCGTCGCTCGCCGGGCCGCCGTCGGACGCGCCGGCGTCACCCGGGCTGGCGTCGAGGCCGGGGCCTGGGCCCGCGTCGGTCCCGGCGTCGCGCGCGCCCGCGTCGTCGACGATCGTGAAGACGGAGAAGTCGGGGACGCAGCCCGCGAGCGCGAGCGCCGCGCCGAGGGCGAGGCGGAGCGCGCGCCAGGGAAGGGCTCGGCGCGAGGGGAAGGCCACGGCGGCAGCATAGCAGCGCCCTTTCGGTCGCGGAGCCCGGTGCTATCCTCGCCGAGGGCAATGGCGCGCGCAGGCAAGGACCGGAGCTTCTTCGGCCGCGGCGCCCAGGAAGGCGACGTGATCGCGGACCGCTACCGCGTCGCGCGCGAGCTGGGCGCCGGCGGGATGGGTCAGGTCGTCGAGGTCGAGCACGTCGAGCTCGCCAAGCGCTTCGCGCTGAAGCTCATCCGCCCCGATCGCTGGGACGAGACGCTGGACGCGCGGTTCCGCCGCGAGGCGCGGGCGCTCGCGCGCGTGAGCTCCCCGCGGGTGGCCCAGGTGACCGACTTCGGCTTCGACCCGGAGCGGGGCCCGTTCTACGTGATGGAGCTCGTCGAGGGCGAGCCGCTCCACGCGCTGATCGAGCGCGAGGGTCCGTTGCCGCGCGCCCGCGCGCTCGAGCTGGCGATCGGCATCGCCGAGGCCCTCGCCGACGTCCACGCCGCGGGGATCGTCCACCGCGACATCAAGCCCGGCAACATCGGCGTCGTCGCGCGCGGTCCGGTCGAGATCCGCCTCCTCGACTTCGGCCTCGCCACGAGCGTAGACGAGCGCTTCGGCTCGAAGATCACCGAGAGCAAGCGGGTCGTGGGGTCGATGCCCTACATGGCGCCCGAGCAGTTCCACGGCGAGGCCCCGAGCCCGACCGTGGACCTGTGGGCCCTCGGCATCGTGATCTACGAGATGCTCACCGGCCGCCTGCCGTTCGAGGCGCCCAGCACGGCCGCGCTGATCCACCAGATCCTCAACGAGGCGCCGCCGCTGCCGCCGCCGCCGCAGCGCACCGCGCAGCTGCTCTCTCGGTTGCTCGCCAAGGACCCTGCCCTGCGTCCGAACACCGCGGCCGAGGCGATCGAGCTGATCGAGGACGCCCTCGCGAACCCCGATCCGTTCCGCGCAGGGCCGATCTCGACGCAGGAGGCGACCCGGGTCGACACCGGCGCGACGGCCGCGGAGCCGGTCGCCGGGCGCTGGCGCCCCTACGCGGGCGCGGCCCTCGGAGCGATCGGGCTCCTCACCGCGGGGATCGCGGCCGGACTGCTCGCGGGCGGGCGCGAGGTCGAGGCGGTCCCGCTGCCCCCCGATCCGCCGGCCGCCGCCCGCGAGGGGCCGGATGTCGCCGACCCCGCCGCGCCGGTGGAGGTCGCGCTGCCAGCGGTGCCGCCGGCGGTCGAGGCGCCTGCCCCAGCACCGGCCGCGCCGCTCGCCGAGGCAGCCCAGGCCGCGCCGGTCCCCGTCCCCGTCCCCGTCGCGTCCGCGCGGCGGGCGCGGTCGGCGTCGGCTACCCCCTCCGATCGGGCGGAGCCTCCGGTCGAGGCGGTCGAGCCCCCCCCCGGCCCGCCGGAGGAGGTACCCTCCGAGCCGGAGCCCGCGCCCGAGCCATGGAACGGCACCATCATCGAGTCTTCGCCGCGCTGAGCGTCTTCGCCGCGGTGGCCTCCGTCACGGCGGTCTCCTCCTCCGGGGTGGCCCGAGCGCAGGCCGAGGAAGCACTGGACGAGGAGGCGGCGGCGCGCCTCTTCGACGCGGGCGTCGTGCACCTCCGCGCGCAGCGCTTCGAGGAGGCGGCCGAGGACTTCCGTCGCTCTTACCGCGCGGCCCGGCGGGTCGAGACGATGTGCAACCTCGCGCTCACCTACGACCGCTGGGGCGAGCACCAGGACCTCGCGCTCCGCGCCTACCGGACCTGCGCGCGCGACGACGAGACCGGGCGCTTCCGCGGCTACGCGGAGCAGCGCGTGGAGGAGATCGAGCGCGAGCTCGCCCTCGCCGCGGCCGAGGACCCCGACGCGAGCCCGCCGCCCCCGGAAGATCCGAGCCAGGCCGACGTGACGCCGCCGCCTCCTCCGCCCGAGCCCGACCACAGCCTCCTCTACGCGGGGCTCACCGTCGGTGGGCTCGCGCTCGCGGCGATGGGGGTCGGCATCGGCTTCGCGCTCGAGTCCAACACGATCGTCAACGACCTTACCGATCGTCTGGGTCCCGAGCCGGTCCTGGTCCGCGGGACGCCCGACCACGACCGCTACGAGAACGCGCTCCTCTTCGCCGACGTCGCGACCGCGATGTACGTCCTGATGGGCAGCATGCTCGCCGCGTCCGGCGCGATGATCGCGGTCGATCTCGTGGTGAGCGCGTCGGCCAACGAGCCCCACCTCGCGCTCGTCCCCGCCGGCACCGGCGCGTCGCTGCGCGGCCGCTTCTGAGCGCGCCCGCTCCGCCCCGTGGCTTGATCGCGCGACGGCCGTCCGCGACGATGGGGCATCTTGACTTACCTACGAACGAAGCTGCGCCTCGGCGCTCCCTCCTCCCTCTACCTCGTCGCGCTCGTGGCCGCGCTCGCCGCCGGCTGCGTGAGCGACGACGGCACCTGCGAGTCGACCCGCGAGTGCGGGGCCGGCGACTCCTGCGTGGACGGCGAGTGCTGGCCGCTCTGCAGCTCGGACGGGCACTGCGCCGCGGGCGAGCGCTGCGTCAACGATCGGTGCCTCGTGCAGCTCGAGGCGGACGAGTGCCGGACCGTCTGCCCGAGCGAGCGGCCCCTCTGCTACGCGGACGGGCAGTGCTGCACCTTCCTGGGCGATTCGACCAGCTGCTCGACCGGCTGCGACACGCCGGAGTGCCTGGCCTGCGCGGACGGCTCTTGCTGCGGCGACGGCGTCTGCCAGTTCCTCGCGAACGAGGACTTCGACAGCTGCCCCGCCGATTGCCCGGCCACCTGCGAGGCCGGGACCTGCGAGGAGGGGCAACACTGCGTGCATATCGCGGGCTCCGAGGACCCGGTGTGTCAACCGGGGTGCTCTCAGAGGGTCGAGTGCCTGCGGCCGTACCAGTGCTACAACGGCGAGTGCGTCCCGACCGGGGCGGACGCGGGGTGCCAGGCTCCGTGTGCCACCGGCGAGCACTGCCTGGACGACGGCGTCACGTGCTGCTCGCCGGGCGGCCTCATCACCCCGGGCATGTGCCACGTACCTTGCGTCAGGAGCTCCGATTGCGCGGCGCTCGGGGCCGACTTCCAGTGCATTGGGAACCCGATGGCGGTAGGCGGCACCGGCGAGTGCCTGACCGCGGCCTGCGCCGACACCACCTACGGGCGCTGCTTCGCGTCGACCGAGACCTGCGAGATGGGGGTCTGCCAGTAGCAAGGTGCCGGCCGGCACCTCGCGACTGACCCCGTGCCCGCGCCCAACTACTCCACTCAACTTGCCTGAACGGCGCGCGACTCAGAGCGAGCAGGGGCGGCGGGAGGGGCAGGGGCACGGCACGGCACGGGCGCCGCCCGCGGCGGCTCTACCCGCAGCTGCCCGCGTTGCACTGGGTGATGAAGTCGCAGACCGGGCCGGTGCCGCACATGCACATCGAGCCGGTGCAGCGGTCCGCCTGGTCGGTGCACTGCGAGTTGCAGAACCCGCAGTTGGCGAAGTCGCTCGTCGTGTCGACGCAGCCGCTCGCGCAGCACGTCATGCCCTCGGCGCAGGGGCCGATCCCCGGCTCGGTGCTGCAGTCGCACTCGTTGGCCTCGGTGCAGACGTCGGCGCGGAGCGGGTCGATCCCGGAGCAGCCGCTGCAGCACTCGGCCGCCTCGTCGATCCGGCCGTTGCAGTCGTTGTCGACCCCGTCACAGAGCTCGGGCGCGCCCGGCAGGCCGCCGAAGGGCGGGCGCACGTCGGCGCGGGAGTCGTCGCAGTCGCACATCGTCAGGTCGTCGCCCGCGCGGCAGGCCTCGACCTGATCCATGTCGGTGTCGCCGCACGACGTGTCGCGGCCGTCGCAGTTCTGGTCCATCCGGTCGCCGCAGATCTCAATCTGCGGGACGCAGGCGTCGCCCGTCCCCGGCGGGCCCGCGTCGCTGCCGATCGGAGGGGAGCCGTCGAACCGCGGCCCGGCGTCCATCCCCCCGCCGCCGCCGTCCATCCCGTCGCCGCCGTCGCCGTCACACCCCACGGCGAAGGCCACGAGCGTCGCGCTGAGAACGAACCGGATCGCGTCTCGCATGTCGTTGTCTCTCCTGTCGGCCGCGCCCGCGCGGAGCTTCGGCGCGTGAGGGAGGCGCCGGCGTGGACGGGCGCCTCGCGGGGGCTCAGCGGCGACGCCGCCGGAGCAGCAGGGCGAGCGGCGCGAGCAGGAGCGCCCAGCCCGCCGGGACCCCCGGCGTGCTCCGCTCCCCCGCCGTGCGGCAGCCGCAGCCCGGCGTGGGATCGCGCGGGATGAACGTCCCGTCGCCCGCGTCGAACTCGCCGGGCGGCCCGGCGTCGGTGCCCGCGGCGGGCGGACCGCCGTCCACCCCCGGCGCCGGCGGCCCGGCGTCGGCCATCGGCGACACCCCGTCCACGCACTCGCCGACCGCGCAGACCTGACCCGAGGGACAGACCGCGCCAGCGCAGTCGTCGACGCAGCTCCCGGCCTCGCAGTGGAAGCCGGGATCGCAGGTCACGATGTCGCAGCCGATCGGCTCGCAGCTCCCATCGGCGAGGCAGGTCTCGTCGGCCGCGCAGGCGCGGCACGGGCAGGACGGAACGCACGCGCCGTCCACGCAGACCTCGCCCGAGGCGCACGTCAGGACGTCACAGAGGTCGGTGCACCGACCCGCGACGCACTGCTGGTTGAACGGGCAGACCACGCCCTCGCACGCGCCGACGCACACGCCCCCCGAGCAGCGCTGGCCCTCGGGGCAGTCGACGTCCGCGCAGGCCGTCTCGACGCAGATGCCCTCCGCGTTGCAGCTCTGCTCGCCCGGGCAGCCGCCCTCGAAGCACGGCGGCACGCAGGCGCCGCGGACGCAGATGTCGGGCGACGCGCAGAGGTCGCCCTCGTCCGTCATCCCGTTGCAGTCGTTGTCGACGCCGTCGCAGCGCTCCGCCGTCATCGTGCCGATGGGGCTGCAGACCACGTCGCGCCCCATGCACTGGGTGATGCCCTGGGCGCACGCGCCGACCGCGCCGGCGATCTCGCAGGGGGTGCCGGTGTCGGGGCAGACCACGCCGCCGCCGCGCACGCTGAAG
>JAUHXR010000254.1 GCA_030426845.1 Polyangia bacterium
GTTCATCGCCGGGACCCTCGGGTTCATCTCCCGGAGCGTCGGGTGACCCGCGTCGGAGCCCTCATGGGGCGCCAGGAGGGCTCAGCGAGAGGGCCGCCTTCGCGGGCGCCCGCCGGGTCTATGCCAGATTTTTCGTTTAGTTCTGTAGCGTTGCCGGCATTATGTATTCATTATTGCTGACATAGTGACTCAGTCGCCCGCCCCCACCAGCCGGCGTCGGCTCTACGATCGGGCCCTCGACCAGCATGGCTTCGTCACCTCGACGGACGCGCGCGCGCTCGGGGTGGAGCGAGCCGAGATGCACCGGCTGGCCCGCAATGGCTGGCTCGAGCGCCGCGGCCACGGGCTCTACCGTTTCCTCGACATCCCGTACGGAGACCACGACGCCTACATGGAGGCGGTGCTCTGGGCCGGCCCCGGCGCCGTGCTCTCCCACGACGCCGTCCTCGCGCTCCACGAGCTGGCCGAAGCCAACCCGCGCACGCTGCGGGTGACCGTCTCGCGACGAGTCCGCCGCGCGCCCCGGGCGAGCATCACGCTCCTCCGCGGCGATGTACCCGACAGCGACCGCGCGACCTATCACGGCATCCCCTGCACCACCGTCGCGCGCGCGCTGATCGACAGCCGAGACCTCGTCATGCACACACGCCTCGTCGAGGCGATGGAGCAGGCGCACGAGCGCGGCCTGCTCCACGGCGAAGAGCACACGCGGGTGGCGGTCGCCTTGGCGGAGTGCCGCCCGTGAAGCAGCACAGCGCGCCCCCGCCCACGATGGTGTCGCTCAAGCAGCGCCTCCAGAACGCCTGCAACGCCCTCGACATCGCCGAGCCGCGCGCGAGACGGCAGCTCGCGGTGATCTTCGTGGGCCAGATGCTCGGGCGGCTCGGCGGCGTCGCCGCCATCAAGGGCGCGACGAACATCGAGGCGCGCCTCGGGGTCCAAGGCACGCGCGTCTCGCGGGACCTGGACACGACCGTCGCCATGGAGGCTGACCGCTTCACCGCGGAGCTGCGTTCCCTCCTGGACGCGGGATGGGCGGGATTCACAGGGACGCTGTCCAGCCCCCAGGAAATCCGTGCGCCGGTCCCGGCGGCCTACCGACCCACCCGGTTCACCGTGAAGGTGCGGTCGGGGACGAGGGGGTCGGGGACGAGGGGGTCGGGGACGAGGAGGTGCACGGGATACGAGGACGAGGGCGAGGACGTGCACGTGGACGGCGCGGCAGGAGAGGCCTGGGCTTCGCGGGCGGCGGCGCCGGCGATCTGGCCGCTTGGAATCTGACGAAACCCGCGCCTCGCCTGTCGATCGGGGGCGCGCTCGTTCGACCGACGGGGTAGAGAGGAGACTCCCATGGCGAAGAAGCACGACTTCCCCGGGTTCGGGCCGGCCGCGACGGCGTTCCTGACCGAGCTCACGAACAACAACAACCGCGAGTGGTTCGAGGCGAACAAGGCGCGCTACGAGGCGGAGGTGCGCGAGCCAGCGCGGGCGTTCGTGCGGGCGATGGAGCCGCGGCTGAAGAAGGTGTCCAAGGAGCTGGTGGCCGACGACCGCAAGGTGGGCGGCTCGCTCATGCGGATCTACCGCGACACGCGCTTCAGCAAGGACAAGACGCCCTACAAGACGAACGTCGGGATCCAGTTCCGGCACCGGCTCGGCAAGGACGTGCACGCCCCGGGGGCTTACGTGCACCTCGGGCTCGACGGCTGCTTCCTCGGGGTCGGGGTGTACCGGCCGGAGGCGGACGCGCTGGCCAAGATCCGCACGCTGATCGACGCCGACCCGAAGCGCTACCGGCGCGTGGTCGAGGACAAGAAGCTGCGCGCGGCCTGGCGGCTCGGCGGCGAGTCGCTCAAGCGGCCGCCGAAGGGGTTCGACAAGGACCACCCGCTCGTCGAGGAGCTGAAGCGCAAGGACCATATCCTCGTGCAGGACCTCACGGTCGAGCGGGCGGAGTCGCCGGAGCTGCCCGATCTCGTGCTCGCGCAGCTGATGGTCGGCAAGAAGCACACGAAGATGCTCTGCGACGCGCTCGGGATCGGGTTCTGAGCGTCGGGGGTTGAGCGTCGGGAGCTGGGCGTCGGGGGCTGGGCGTCGGGGGCTGGGCGTCGGGGGCTGGGCGTCGGGGGCTGGGCGTCGGGGGCTGAGCGTCGGGGGCTGGGCGTCGGGGGCTGGGCGGGCTGCGCGATGGAGCTCCGCGCGGGCGCGGCGGGTCGGGGACGAGGAGGTGCACGGGATACGTGCACGAGCACGAGCACGTGGACGAGCACGTGGACGAGCAGGTGCACGAGCACGTGGACGAGCACGTGGACGAGCACGTGGACGAGCACGTGGACGAGCACGTGGACGAGCACGTGGACGAGCACGTGGACGAGCACGTGGACGAGCAGGTGCACGAGCACGAGCACGTGGACGAGCAGGTGCACGAGCACGTGCACGAGCACGTGGACGAGCAGGTACGAGCAGGTGCACGGGATACGAGCACGTCGACACGCAGGTGCACGGGATACGTGGACGAGCACGTGTACGATGCGGTTCATGACCGTCTGGCGTGGCTTCGCCCGTGCTGTTCCTCTCGCGCTCTTCGTGCTGTCGGCCTGTGGGAGCAGCGATCCGCCGGCGTCCGGTTCGGAGTCGGCCACGGAGACCTCTTCAGCCCCCGAGCCCGCGGGCTCGGGTTCGGCGTCCGCGCCGGCCCCGACCGACGGGTGCGCGCGCGATGTGGACTGCGCGCCGGATCACAACTGCGTGCCGTCGGAGTGCGTGCCCCGCGGGCGGGCGGTGACCGATCAGGTGTGCGAGGAGACAGGCCCGCCGATCGGGCGCTGCGCGTGCGTGGAGGGGCAGTGCCAGGAGCTCCGCTGCGCGGCCGACGCGGACTGCGTGCCGAACGACCAGTGCGCGCCGACGGCGTGCGTGGTGCGCGAGCCGGGGACGACGGACTCCGAGGTGCAAGCGTGCGACGAGACGGGGCCCCCGATCGGGCCGTGCGTGTGCGTCGAGGGCCGCTGCCGGGAGGAGTAGGCCTTCGCAACCTACGTTGCGGAACCTCGCCGGCCCCTACCCGGCTCGCGCTCGTGCTGGGGTTACGGAGCGGAGCAGAAGCCACCGATCGGGGTCGGGGTCCCGCAGCACACGCCGCCGCTCGCGGGCGGGCCCAGGATGCCGGTGTCCACGACGCACACGTCCGGGGAGGTGCAGGCCGTACCGCAGGCGCAGCTCGTGTCGCTGTTCGCGCGGCAGGTCCCCGCGCAGCAGGTCTCGCCGAGGCTGCCGCCGAAGACGTCGGGGATCGGGGGGGCGCACGCGGGGCCGGCGCCGCAGCCGCAGACGCCGCCGGCGCAGTTCGGGGCGTGGGGGCCGCAGACGACGCCGCAGCCGCCGCAGTTGTTCGGGTCGCTCCCCGTCGCGGTGCAGGCGCCGCCGCAGCACGCGCTCCCCGCGCCGCAGGTCGCGCCGGTGCCGCAGCGACAGAGGCCGGCCGCGCAGGTCTCTCCGGCCGGGCAGACGTTGCCGATCGCGCCGCAGTTGTCGCGGTCGGTCGCGAGGTCCGCGCAGCGGTAGCCCCCCGCGTCGGCGACGCAGACCTCGCCGGGCGCGCAGGCCGCGGTGAAGCCGCACATGCAGCGCGGGGTGCCGCTGCCGCTCGGGGCGCTGCACGCGCTCGCGCGGTCGACGTTGCACGCGAGGCCGCAGCCGTTGCAGTGGTTGAACGAGCTGTCGCTCCGGCCGTTCGATCCGACGGGGACCGAGAGGTTCACGCAGCTCCCGCAGCAGCGCTGGGTGATGCCGCACGCGCCGCAGCCAGGGCCGGCGTCCGGCGCGCCCGCGTCGGGGCGGCCCGCGTCGGGGCGGCCCGCGTCAGGGCGACCGGCGTCGGGGCGACCCGCGTCGGGGCCGCCGCCGTCCATCCGGCCGCCGTCCACGCCGCCGCCGTCGACTCCGGGACCCGCGTCGACGACCGGGCCGGCGTCGAAGACCCCCGCCTCGCTCACGTCGCCGGCGTCCGTCAGCGCGCCGCCGTCGGTCAGGCCCGAGTCGCCGGGCGGCCGGCCCGCGTCCATGCCGCACATGCAGGCGCCGAACCCGGCGCCCTCGGAGTCGCAGACCTGGAAGCCCGCGCACCCGCCCGCGCCGACGCAGGCGACGCTCATCCCGGGCACGCACGTCTGGGGATCGGAGTCGCAGCCCGCGAGGACCAGCGGTGCGAGGACCAGCGGGGCGAGGCTCAGCGGGGAGAGGACGAACGCGGAGCGGGAGGCCTTCATCGCTGCGTCTTACCCGGAGAGCGCGCCGGACCTTCCTCGAGGGGCTCGGGCGCCTACTCGCGGCGGAAGAAGAAGCGGCTGAAGAGGCGGCGGTTGTTGGCGACGATCCAGTAGCCGAGCTCGACGGCCCACACGAAGGGCGGCAGCCGGAGGAGGCGCGCGGTGAGAGGCCAGCCGATGTGCTCGAGGATGAACAGGGCGGCGCGGCCGGCACGCAGGGTCTCACCGTCCGCCGTGATCACGTGGATGGCGTCGGCGCACGCGAGACGCAGCTCGGGCGTCATAGGCGGCGTGGGGGCCTCCTGATAGGGCGTGATCTCGAACTGCTGCCCCGAGTCGTTCCGCCTGACCCAGGCGGAGGTGCGGCGTCAGAACCCTCAGTCGCCGTCCCAGAACAACCAGTGCTTCTTGCGCATCGGCGAGCCTCCTTTCTGCCCGGCAGGTTTCTGCCCCGCTGAGATGGAGAGCAAGGTAGCAGCTTCGACCTCCGCAGGTTTGCGGGCGACCACGACGCCAATGTCAGTTTTTTGACCGGCCAGGCCGTCTCCGATACCCGAGTGCATGAGCGCGTCCCGAGCCAGGGCGATGGCACCGGGGTTGCAGTTTCCGAGTTGCGCTCTTCGAGGGGCGATTGAAGCGAGAGACGCCGCCGTACGTCTCCTGAGGGAGGTCAGCATGATCCCGATCGAGTGGCTCAACGATGTGATCCAGGAGCGCGACGGCTACCGCCGCCTCCTCAAGGAGTGCGACAGCAACCTCTCGGTGGCGGCCCATCGGCTCGCGACCGCGAAGTGCCTGACCGACGAGCAGTACCTGTCCGTCCCGACCCGCCTCGAGCTGCGGGCCGCGGCGCGCCAGATCGCCAACCGCGTCCCCGGGACCTGCGTGCCGGACACCGCGACGCTGATGCGCGACTGCGAGAAGCAGGGCCTCGACGTCATCTGAGCCGGGCGCCCGCGACGCCTCTGACGATCCGCGCTCCCGCACACCCAGGCGCGCCCTCCCGGGTCGAGCTCACTCCGGGGCGAAGGTCTGGGTCGCCGGCTCGTCGGGCATCATCCCCGTCTCGCGCAGGCTCAGGCCGCTCGCGTCGGAGCAGAAGTCGAAGGTCCGGCCGTCGATCGTGAGGACGTCGCCCGCGACGGTGTAGGCCGCCTCCGACTCGACACCGAGGGTGACGGTGACGTCGCAGTCGCAGCCGCCGCCCGCGCGCTCGGCGCAGGTCGCGCTGCCGTTGGACCCGAGCGCGCCGTTGATCGCCATCGCGACCGTGCCGCCGCAGAGGCCGGGGATCGGGACGCAGGACGCCGGGACGCCGAGGGTCCCCGCAAGCTGGGTGGTCGCCACGCGCCGCGCGGTCGTGCCGTCGAAGGTGAGGCGGCCGGTGACCGTGCCGGTGACCCCCGACCAGTCGACGACGGAGGCGGGGCAGCCGGCGATGCCGGGGAACAGATCGGCCTGCTGCAGGCAGAGATCCGTGTAGCACCAGCTCCCCGTCGGATCGCCGCCGCAGGCGGTGAAGTCGCAGGTCGGGACGACGCGCGCGGTGACCGGGGTGCAGGTCCCCACGTCGTAGGGGCCGGCGTCGGCGTTGGGCGGGCCGGCGTCGGTCCGGGGCGGCCCGGCGTCGTTGCTCTCCTCGCCCGCGTCGCCGCGGGGCCCCGCGTCCGCGCCGAGGCCCGCGTCGCCGCCGCCGCCGTCGTCGCAGCCCGCGAACGCCAACGCGACCACCAGCCCCAGCATCCGAGCGCGCTTCGTCATCCTGCCTCCGTCCCGCGGCCCCGCCGCGGGCCCCATCATCGCCCGCCGAGGGCGCTCGGCAAAGGCCTGGGTCGACGGCAGGGTCTTGGTACACTTCGCCAGCCTCGCAGGCCGCACGGAGGACAGCGCTCTTGGTCAAGTACATCGTCGGTGGCGTGATCGTCGTCCTCTCCTGGGCGCTGGCGATCATCATCCCGTTCCCGCTGTGGATCCCGGCGATGATCACGCTGCTCGTAGCGCTCGTGATCGTCCTGCTCGTCGGGATCGACAAGCTCCGTGAGCGACGCGCGGCCCGCGCGCTGGAGAAGGCGCTCCAGGCCCAGGCCGCGGCCCAGGCGGCGAGCGCGCGGCCCGATCTCCAGCACGAGATCGCGGAGATGCAGGCCGAGTTCGAGAAGGCGGTCACCGCCCTCAAGGGCTCCAAGAAGGGCGGCAAGAAGGCCCTCTACACCCTCCCCTGGTACACGATCATCGGGCCGCCCGGCTGCGGCAAGAGCACCGCGCTCCGCAACTCCGGGCTCCAGTTCCCGTACCTGTCGGCGTCGGGCGGCGGCGTGCGCGGCCTCGGCGGCACGCGCAACTGCGACTGGTGGATGACGAGCGACGCGGTGATCCTCGACACCGCCGGCCGCTGGACGACGGAGGACGAGGACCACGACGAGTGGCTCGGCTTCCTCGACCTCATCAAGCGGTTCCGCCCGCGCAAGCCGCTCAACGGGATCCTCGCCGCGGTCTCGATCGGCGAGATCGGCGGCGCGCGCGAGGACGAGGTCGTCGAGCTCGCGCGACGGGTGCGCGAGCGGATCGACGAGGTGCAAGACCACCTGCAGATGAGCCTCCCGGTCTACGTCGTCTTCACCAAGTGCGACCTGATCCCCGGCTTCATCGAGAGCTTCGACAACCTGTCCAAGCAGGACCGCGGGCAGGTGTGGGGCTTCACCGCGCCGCTCACCCAGAAGATCGCGTCGCCGCGCGACCACTTCACGGAGCGGTTCGACGAGATGATGCGCGCGGTCGAGAAGCGCGCGCTCCGGCGGATGGGCGAGGAGCGCAAGATCGCCAACCGCGAGCTGATGTACGGCTTCCCGCAGCAGCTCGAGGTGATGCGCGCGAACCTCGCGGAGTTCGTCCACCAGCTCTTCCTCGAGAACGTCTTCAAGGACACGCCCCTGATGCGCGGCGTCTACATGACGAGCGGGACGCAGGAGGGCCGGCCGATCGACCGCGTGATGAGCCGGATGGCCGAGGCGTTCGGCCAGCCGCAGGTCCAGCTCCCCGAGCCGCGCGTCGAGTCGAAGAGCTACTTCCTGCGCGACGTGTTCAGCGAGATCGTGTTCAAGGACGCCGAGGTCGCGGTGCGGAGCCCCGACGAGCTCAAGCGCCAGCGCACGCGGACGATCCTCGCGGCCGCGATCATCTTCCTCTTCGCGCTCGGGATCAGCGGGCTGCCCGCGGTCTCCTGGGCGCTGAACCGCAGCCTGATCGGCGACACCGAGGAGCGGATCGACACCGCCCTGCGCGCGGTCGCCGAGGACGCGGACGAGGCGCTCATCGGGCCGACCGACCTCGAGCCGCTGCGCGTGCGCACGAGCGAGCTCGAGGAGAACGACGCCTACGGGCCGCCGCTCTACATGCAGATGGGCATGTACCCGGACGACATCTACGAGCCCGTCCGGGACACCTACCTCCAGGCGATGAACGAGCACGTGATCGGCCGCATCGTGACCGGCGACGCGGAGTGGCTCGACGCCTTCGCGCGGCGGGTCGAGGCGCAGCGCCTCATCCCGCCGGCGAGCGAGATGCGGCTCGCCTACGACCGCCTCAAGCGTCACATCCTCTTGACGCGCCCGCGCGGCGAGCACGAGCCCGCACTCGACGACGACCTGCGCGAGTTCCTCCGGCAGGGCCTCACCCGGCGCTGGACGGAGGCGGCGCAGGTCGAGCGCCACGGCAGCGAGCACGCGATGATCGAGGACAACGTCGCGCACTTCGTCGAGGCGCTCGGCGATCATCCGTCGCTCTACCACGCGCGCAACGAGGAGATGGTCACGCGGGTCCGCGTGATCTTCGCGCGGGTGGGCGGCAACGAGATGGCGGTCCAGGGGATCGTCGAGGAGGTCGACCGCCGCGGCATCCCGGACCTGACGCTGCAGCAGATGACGGGCCGGGTGCAGTTCCTCGGGGCGCGCGAGGTGGTGCCGGGCGCGTTCACGCGGCGCGGCTGGGAGGAGCACGTCGAGCGGATGCTCGAGCAGGACGCGGCGCGGTTCTTCGGCGAGCACTGGGTGCTCGGCACCGAGCCACCGGCCAACGCGGCGATGCGCGAGATCGAGCAGCGGAACCAGATCGCGGCGCTGCGCTCCTACTTCTTCGAGCGCTACGTGGAGGCGTGGGAGGCGTTCATCGGCTCCCTCTACGTGGTGGTGGCGACCGACGACCAGAACCACCTGCTGCAGCTCACGGAGTTCACGAGCGGCGAGCCGCAGCTCCTCACCGCGCTGATCCGCTCGATCGACTACAACCTGACCCTCGTCGACCCGAACGGCGGCGGCGCGGACACCTCGGAGGCGCGCGCGCGGGCGGAGGAGCTCGCGGAGCGTCGCGCGGCGGGGCGGCTCGGACGCCTCGGAGGGATCGGGTCGCAGAACGCGCGGCGGCTGCTGGACTACGGCTCGAACCAGGTGGGCGGGCAGCTCCAGAACATCGCGCAGGTGGGGGCGCTGCCGCCGGACGTGATGACCGCCTTCGCGGTGCGCGTCCAGTTCCGCGGCTTCCTCGAGTTCGCGCCGCCCGAGGAGCGCGACACGCCGACCGGCCAGACCGCGCAGGTCACGCCGGCCCGGCGCTACGAGGAGCAGCTCGAGTTCCTCCGCGACGCGCTGAACTTCAAGATCGACGGGACCAACGTCACGAACTTCGACGAGCGCCAGGCGCGCGCGCGCGAGCTGACGAACGCGCTGATCGAGGAGCGCCCGAGCGACTGGCGCCCGCGGTTCCGCACGCTGCTGATGCCGCAGATCGAGGGCGTGCGGTACGTCCCGCCGCCCACGCCGACGGTGGCGGACCCGACCGAGCTCGACGCGCCCGCGCCCACTCCGACCGACGCCCCGACGCCGACGCCGACCCCGACGCCGACCCCGCAGCCGACCGAGGCCGCGCCCCAGCCGACCGAGGCGCCGGCCGAGGCTCCGGCGGAGCGCCCCCGCCGCCGTCACTGGTGGGAGTAGGCGCAGCCCCCAGGGACGCGCGCGCCGGAGCCGAAGGCCGAGCCCCCCCGATCTCCTCGAGCAGGAGGGCCGTCCGCTGCTCCTCGGAGCGCTGCTCGAGGGGCGTGCACTGGCGCCCCAGGCGCGGCGTGGGAGCTGGCCAGCGCATCGGCATGGACGGGGAGCCGCTCGCGCCGCGGGGCGCAGCGGCTCGCGGGGGTACCTCGGCACCAGCCGCCGGCGGTGGTGCCCGCGGACGGCCCGGTCAGTCGAGGTCGTGGGGGCTCAGGCGGACGACGATCGGGCAATGGTCCGACAGATGCGCCAGGCTCGCCGGCTCCGCGCCGCGGGGGAGCGCGCAGCGGTAGCGGGCGCAGGGGCCCGTCGCCTCGCTCACCGCGTCGGTGGCCTCCGCCATCGACGCGGAGACGACGGCGTGGTCGAGGAGCGAGCCGCGGCCGCGGTAGAACTCCGTGCACCCGACCGGGGTCGGGAGGCGGCGCATCGGCGGGGCGAGCGCAGCGAGGCGCTGGTCGAGCGCGGCGAGCTCCTCGGCCGCCGTGACGCGCGGGCGCTGGGTGCCCATCGTGTTGAGGTCGCCGATGACGAGGACGTCGGGGTCGACCGGGCGCAGGGTCGGGAGCGCGGCGGGGAGCGCGTCGATCGCGGCGCGCCGGTTGCCGTAGTCGCGCACCTCGGTGCCGGAGTCGAGGTGCACGGTGATCGCGTGCAGGTCGGGGCCGTCGGGGAACGCGAGGTGGATCGCGAGGCCGGGGCGCAGGTGGTGATCGCAGCCGCCGGTCGGGTTCAGCACGTCGAGCTGGACCGGGTGGCCGGCGGTGACGCGCGAGGCGTCGTAGAGCCACGCGAGGTGCTGTCGGCCGTCGCGCGGGCAGTCGTCGAACCGCGCCGACCAGCGACCGCCGGTGCGCCGATCGAGGGCGCGCGTGAGCTGGCCGATCGCGCGCTCGCCGCGGCCGTCGAGCCGGACCTCCTGGAGCGCCACCGCGTCGAGCGCGAGCCACGCGAGGACGCAGCCGAGGTGCTCCACGTCGGTCGCGCGATCGCTCGGCCCGCCGCTCGAGCCGTCGGGGAACCAGCGGACGTTCCACGAGCCGATACGTGGGGAGGCGTCCGTCCGCCCTCCCCGCTCGGCGAGCGCGACCTCGCAGTCGCTGAGGGACGCGAAGGGGTCCGTCGTCGGGCCGCGCGGCGCGGGGGCGCGATCCACCTCGGCGGGGCGCTGCGCCTCCGCGCCGAGATCGCAGCCGATCGTGAGGAGCGCGAGGAGGATCCACGTGCTCGGGGGACGCATCGGGGCGAGCCTATCAGTAGACCCCGGGGAGCACCCGGTGGCGCACCTCCGCGCGGTACGCGGCGTAGGCCTCGTCCTCCTCCAGCAGGCGCTCCTCGGCGTCGATCCGCAAGACGAGCGTCCCCGCGACGAGCGCGAAGACGAGCGCGTTGGGCCAGGGCGCGGCGAGGGCGCAGGCGGCGACCATCAGGAGCTCGCACGCGTAGGCGGGGTGCCGGACGAGGCGGTAGGGCCCGCGCACGACGAGCGCGCGGCGCGAAGGGAAGAAGGCGAAGCTCCGCCCGAGGGTGAGGAGCGAGGCGACCGCGCCAGCCGCGCCGACCGCGAAGACGACCTGGGCCGCGATCGGCCAGGCGCCGTCGACCGCGTCGTCGGCGAGCTTCACCGCGGCAGACGCGAGGACCATGGAGGGCAGCGCCCGCACCAACGCGCCGAAGGTCGGCGACGCGAGCGGGCGCGAGCGCCACAGGAACAGGCCCGCGACGGTGAGGTTCATCGCCGCGATCGCGACGCGAATCGCGATCGGTCGATCGACGGCGCGGAACAGCCCGAGCCCCGCCCAGGAGAGGGCGGAGAGGCCGAGCGCCACGTCGAACGACCGATGCCAGAACACCGCCGGCCGTCTGCGCGAGAGCCGACGAGCGCCCACCGAACGGGGCGCTCAGCCCGGGCTCAGTAGAAGTAGTAGCCCCAGTCGAAGACCTGGGAGAGAACGTTGAGCAGGATGATGAGCCCGACGAAGCCCAGGATCCCCATCAACCGACCGCCGCCGCCGCCACCTTCGCTCATCGTTTCCCTCCCGAGCTCCTGAATCGAGACCTGACCACCGAGCCTGTCAAAGGTCTCGGCGCCTGTCCATACGCCCGGCGCCGCGGATTCTCCCCCAGGGAGCGCTCCCGGGGGATGCGGCGAAGAGAGAGCTCGGACCGTCCCCTGGACCCGCCGGTATGCGGGGGTCTTCGATCGGGCGAGAGCTCGGAGAGCTCGGACCGTCCGCTACTCGAGAGTCAGCGTCTCGATCGCGGCGGCCTCGATGGCGGGGCGATCGAAGAGCAGCGGGCGGTAGACGCCTTCGACCCAGTCGTCGAGGGTGTCGTCCCAGTGGACGCTGGCCGGGTCCTCGACGTTGCCGGGGGGGAAGTTGACGGTGGCCTGCGGGGTGCCCGCCTCGTCGAAGGTCGCGACCATGCGGAAGATCGCGCCGCCACCCGAGCGGTGGGCGTCGCGCGCGCCGGCGTCGCCGAGGAGGTTGGCCTCGGACACGTTGAGCGTGCCCTCGCCGCCGTCGGTCGGGGTGCACGGGACGGTGTCCCACGCGGACACCCCCTCGCGCCCGCGGAACCGCGTGCAGTGAAGGTCGCGCCACGCGTAGGCGCTCGGGTCGGTCACGCCCAGGACGTTGCGCATCCAGAGCCGGGTGAGCTCGAGCGCGTGGAGCGCCGCCTCGCGCGGCGAGACGTCGAAGATGTCGGCGGTGGGGTAGGCGCCCTCCGCGGCGAGGACCGGCACCTTGAGGAGGTAGACCGCGCTCGCGCTCAACACCGAGCCGAAGACGAGCTGGACGTCGTCCTGGGCCGAGACCTGCGCGAAGTAGTAGAGCAAGCCCGTGAACACGACCGGCGCGGCCTGCTCGCGATCCACGTGGTGGTCCCACGCGGCGAGCAGGTCGCGCAGCTCGGCCAGCTCGGCCCGCGTGACGCCGCTCGTGGTCTCGACGCGGTAGCCCGCGAGGTCCGGGTCGGTGTCTAGCTGCGCCCACGCGTCCTCCAGGATCGGCAGGAGCCGGTCGGCGAAGAGCGAGCGGGTGTCGAGCTGGAGCGCCTCCATGTCCTCGACGGTGATCGCGCCGGGGCGCTCCGACACCAGGCGCGCGAGCTCGTCCTCGAGGCGCTGGTGTCGCGTGCCGGGGTCGAAGTAGGCGCCGAAGTAGAACGCGTCGTTGGTCGGGTCGCCGTCGGCGGTGAAGCCGTAGGGGTCGTTGTTCGCCGTGCCGATCCACCCGCGCGCGCCGCCGCGGCTCCGGGGGAGCATCGCGCGGTCGAGGTACGCGCCGGTCCAGCGCGTGTTCGGATCGCGTCCGTCGAGCAGCGCGTAGGGCGGCGCGTCGGACTGGACGCTCGCGCGCTCGGGCACCCACATCGAGCTGATGTAGGTGATGTCGGAGGCGTCGGCCGCGACCCAGTTGAACGCGCCGATGCCGTAGCCGTCGACCGCCGCCTCGAAGCTCGAGACGCTGTCCGCGGTGTTGAGCGCGACCAGGGCCCCGATGTCGTCGGTCGGGGTGAAGCCGGTCCAGTTGAACAGCAGACGCGTGCCGGGCCGCCCGACCGGCACGGGGGCGAGGTCCTCCGGCAGGATCACGCCGAGGCCAGGCGCCGAGAGGACCTCGAACATGACGGGCGCCGCGCCCGCCACCTGGATGACCTCGCGCCGCGTCTGGAGCGGGACGTCCTCGCCGCCGAAGCGCATCACGCCGTCGGACACGTCGACGTCCCAGAGGTCCATCATGTCCGGGTAGTTGAGGGTGGCCGTCCACGCGACGTGCGCGTTGTGGCCGAGGATCAGCCCGGGCGCGCCGACGAAAGCCCAACCCGCGGCGTTGAAGTCGCCGGTCGCGCTCGCGAAGTGCTGCGCGTAGAAGCGCGAGGGCACGTCGAGGCCCTGGTGCGGGTCGCCGGCGACGAGGGGGCGTCCGTTCGCGGTGTGGCGACCGGCGACCGCCCAGTTGTTGGAGCCGGCGAGGCCGATCGTGCCGACCGTCTCGTGGAAGCGGCGCAGGCGCGCGGCCGCGTCGGGCCCGAACGGCAGCGCGGAGGGAGGCGCGGCGGGGAGCGCGGGAGCGAGGCGGCCGGACATCGGCCGCTCGGTCTCGGGCAGGGTGAACGCGTCGTAGAGCGGTCGGGTCAAGGGGACGTTCGCCCACACCTCGGGGTGGTACTGCCGGATGATGCTCGCGAGGAGATCGTTCTCGAGCTGGTTGCTCGAGCCGAAGAGGAGCAGCTTGCCCGCGGCCGCGCCGTCGACGATGGCCCAGGGCTCGGGCGCGTAGCCGAGCTCCGCGAAAGACGCGGGGGTCGGCGCGTCGCCGTCGAGGATCTCCTGGATGCGCGCGTTGACGCCCTGCGTCCACGCC